>NZ_JBTWFK010000012.1:0-182500 GCF_054788175.1 Bacillus sp. NEAU-Y102
ATTTCAATCACTTTCCACTTTACTTCTTCTGGGTAATGAACTCTTGTCTTCAAACGAAAAACACCTCCAATGAATTTGCATACTTAGTATGCGAATTCAGGAGGTGTTTTTTTCATGTACCACTATTTGGGTTCACTTCATTGCTGGAGGATCGGGTTATGGTTTTTTTATGAGGAAATGCGATTTTAAGTTTTTGCTGAAGATGTTTTTCTAGGATATGCTGTGAGTGATTGAAGTGAGGTAGTGTCGGATATTGTCGACCGATCGATATATTAGAAAAATCGTTGATATATTGTGAGTTATGATAGATATATTGGAAAAATCGTTGATATATTGCTAGTTGTGATAGATATATTGAAAAAATCGTTGATATATTTGTAAAGGGGTGTTTGAGGTGATTGTGAAAGAAAGAAAAATACCGATTTATATAAGACAGTTAGAAGCGCTTCTTAGAAGGTTACCTGTATATCATCCGAAACGAAATATAATTGGAGAAAACTTGGCAAAACACATGGCGGGGTATAAAGGGGAGCAAGCGATTGATTATCCACTTAGTTTTATTTCTGAGAAAGAGTACAGTGTTTTACATGATGTTCGCTTATCTAATCATGATCAATACTTTCAAATTGATACTATTATCATTTCCACAAAGTTTCTTCTGTTTCTTGAGATAAAAAATATAGCAGGTACATTAATATTTGATACAAAGTTTAATCAACTTATCCGAATAACAGAAGGAAATTCAGAGGGATTTCCAGACCCTGTTTTACAAATAAAAAGGCAGGAAATACAACTTAAAAAATGGTTAAGCTTACATGGAGTTTCTTCTAGTCTTCCAATCGAGTCCCTCGTTGTTATTAGCTCGCCTCGTACCATTATAAAATCTTCAGATGACAATCTTCTTCATACAATTATTCATAGTGCAAATCTACCTCATAAAATAAAGTGGTTTAAAAGTAAATATAAGAGAAAAGTTATAGATAATGTAGATAGGCTCATTCATCAAATAATAGCGGAGCATTCTCCACTTCAACAAAATATACTTGAGCAATATAAAATAGAAAAAGAGGAGTTGCTAAATGGAGTACAATGTGAGAAATGCTTAGTTATTCCAATGGTTAAAGTTAAGAAGGGTTGGCGTTGTACAAGTTGTAAAGATTTTCTAAAAGTGGCGCATGAGGGTGCTATACGAGATTATGCATTGCTCATTAGTACGACATGTACGAACGGTAATTTGAAAGAGTTTCTCCATGTTTCGTCAGGTATGGTTGTAAACAGAATTCTCCACACACTAAATCTGGCCTATACTGGCAACAACAAAGGACGAATATATGATTTAACTTCTTTCCAATCGTAATTTTGCTATAATAAATAAGTACTTATACGAAGGGGAGTTTAAAGATAAAATGAAGTCGTTTAATATCGATCATGTTATAGCTAGTATTTTGCAATGGATATTAAATATAGCTTTAATTATATTATCCATTGTGTTATCGATTTTCTTAGTGAATGAGACGATCACGTTTGTGCAGTATATTTTTTCGTCAAAAGAGTATACGTCTTATAAATTGGTTGAAAGTATCATCGTCTATTTCTTATACTTCGAGTTCATTGCATTAATTATTAAGTATTTTAAATCGAATTATCATTTTCCGTTACGTTATTTTATTTATATCGGAATTACGGCTTTAATTCGGTTGATTATTGTGTCTCATGAGGAACCGATGGAGACGTTATTATACGCAGGAGCAATTCTTGTTTTAGTTATTACTTTATACATATCGAATATGAGAGATTTGAGAAAAGAGTAGTAGTGCAGACGTAAGTTTGCACTACTTTTTTATGTGGAATTTTCCACCCTATGATTTTGGGGCTGTAATCAAATGAATAGTGTCAGGACATTCTAATTTATAAGTTACTTTGTTGTCTTCAATATCTTTCTTTATCTTTTGACATGTAGTATTCGAATATTGTATCTCTTGGTTTTCATTATGTTTCTCATTTGTTTTTGTGTAGTCGACATCATAATAGACGGAGGTAGATTCCTTTTCTTTTTTTACAGTTAAATCAATAATAATAGGCTCGTTCTTGTTATTAAATTTAGTAATTCTAACTGAATCGTCTTTATTTGAATTATAGTTTTTTACGAAAGTATCTAATTTCTCTATGTTATAAACTTCATCGTTTTTCTCAATAATATCACCACGTTTTTTGGAAGCCTCAAAAGTATATGTCTCGTTTTTATCGTTTTTTTGCTCATTATTAGTACAACCAATAAGAGTAAATAAGGCTAATGAAATTACAGATAACGCATATTTTCTATAGTGTATTCTCATAGATTCAGCTCCTTTTCTTAATTTTTAACGATGATATATTTATAATTTTATTTTATCTTAATGAGCTTTTTGGAAAGCAAAAAGACTGTTCTTTTTTCGTTAAGTTACTGTAAATACCTACATTCTTTATTAATTAGTTATAAATTTCGGCATAATATTTTTACATTAGTTTTTACATCTTGACCTTCAAGTTGCTTGAAAGTTTACAATGAAATTAGGGCGTTTGAAATCGAAAAAAATTGAGAAATTAAGTGAAGAGGTTTCTTTTACTTGGAGGTTATAGGAATGAATCAGGAATTGAAGTTACGTCCATTAGAACGAGAAGATTTAAAGTTTGTACACGAACTGAATAATAATGCCCATATTATGTCGTATTGGTTTGAAGAGCCGTATGAGGCATTTGTGGAGCTGCAAGACTTATACGATAAACATATACATGATCAAAGCGAACGCCGATTTATCGTTGAGAAAGACAATGAGATGGTTGGATTAGTTGAGTTAGTAGAAATCGATTATATTCATCGTAGAACAGAATTCCAAATTATTATTGATCCAAATTATCAAGGATATGGTTATGCAGCAGAGGCGACGCGTTTAGCGATGGATTACGCTTTTTCTGTATTAAATATGCATAAGATTTATTTAGTTGTGGATAAAGAAAATGAGAAAGCAGTCCATGTGTATAAAAAGGTTGGATTTATAGTGGAAGGCGAGCTTTTAGACGAGTTTTTCGTTGATGGTAACTATCATAATGCGATAAGAATGTGTATGTTTCAGAAGGAATATTTTAAAAATAAGTAGTTGAATGATTTGGAGGTAATGTTGACGCTTCGTAAAACTGTATGCTAAAATCCCTTTTAAGTATTAAGGAAGGTGCAGAACATGCTTTATATAAAATTTGTAAAACTCATTAGAAAACTTTGCTCCGCACAAATGTATACGGTGAAGCGTTGTACGGAGCTTAATCAAGGGGCATAAATCCCTATATTCATCGACTGAATAACTTTTCTAAAAAAGTATAGTTTATCTATGCTTATTTGGTTATGGTTTTTCAGTTGATGTATAAAATAGATTAAGGGGCCATAGACAATGCTTTGTCTATGGCCCTTTGTGTATATTATTCCGATGAGTATTTACTGTAAATTGGAGTAGTATAGGAAAAACCACGAAGCAGAGGGCTAGTGTCGAATGACGCTATCTCTCTGCTTTTTTTAATTTCAGGAAAAGAGGAATAAAAATGAGTTTACTTAAAGTTGAAAGTTTATCACATAGTTTTATTGATAAAGTATTATACGAAAATGCTTCTTTTGATTTGCATAAAGGCGAGCATATGGGAATTGTTGGACAGAATGGTGCAGGGAAAAGCACATTAATGAAAATATTGGTGGGAGAAATTATTTCTGATAAGGGAGACATAAAGTGGCAACCCAATATTCAAATTGGACATCTTGATCAATACGCAGAAATTGATGAGGGTTATACCATTTCACAATATGTAAAGAGAGCCTTTTATGATTTGTATGAAATGGAAAAGAGAATGAACAAGTTATATGAAGAAAGTGCGATGACTGGAGATGAGAATCAACTACTAAAAGCAGCTGAAATGCAAGAGAAGCTTGAGGCTCGTGATTTTTATTCAGTAGACAGCGTAATAAATAAGGTGGCAGCCGGTTTAGGTATTGATGCGATTGGGATGGATCGTGTTATTGGTGAATTAAGCGGAGGGCAGCGTGCAAAGGTAATTTTAGCAAAGCTTTTATTAGAAGAGCCTACTATTTTATTACTAGATGAACCGACGAATTTTCTCGATAAGGAGCATGTGGAGTGGCTTGCTAATTATTTAATGAATTTTGAAGGAGCGTTTATTGTCGTATCACATGATTTTGATTTTCTGGAAAAGGTAACTTCTTGCATATGTGATGTAGAGTTCGGAACGGTTAAGAAGTATTACGGAAAATACTCAGATTTTGTAAGACAAAAGGAGCATTTGCGAAAAGATTATATTCGCCAATATTATGCACAGCGAAAGAAAATTGAAAAAACGGAAGAGTATATTCGTAGAAATATTGCTGGGGTGAATTCAAAAATAGCGCAAGGTCGTAGAAAACAATTGGAGCGTATGGAAAGAATTGCGCCACCAAGTTTTACTCATAAACCGTCTATTCATTTTCAGGAACTTCCCATTTCAGTTCAGACAGTTCTTGAAGTAAATAACCTTGAAGTTGGTTACGATTTCGCTCTCTTACCAAAATTGAATTTTTCAGTGATAGGTGGGCAAAAACTTGTTATTACAGGGTTCAATGGAGTAGGGAAATCTACTTTATTAAAAACAGTCGTTGGAAATATTGCTAGCATTTCTGGAGAGTTTCACTTTTCAGAGCAAATAAACATTGGATATTATGAGCAAGATTTAAATTGGAGCAATGATTCTTTAACGCCGCTTCAAATTATTTCAGAACAGTTTCCTAAACTGAATATGAAGGAAATACGCCATCATTTAGCTGCGTGTGGTGTGAAGGATACGCACGTTTCGCAAGAAATTCGTACGTTAAGTGGTGGTGAACAATCGAAGGTGAAACTGTGCGGATTATTACTATCACCTTGTAACTTCTTAATTTTAGATGAGCCGACAAATCATTTAGATGCAGAAGCGAAGGAAGCTTTGCAAAAGGCGCTAATTCAGTTTAAGGGCAGCATTATACTCGTATCTCACGAAGCAAGTTTTTATCTTGATTGGGCAGATAGCATCTTTGATATAGAGACAGGATTAGTTAAGGGGGTGTGAAACATATGAGTGAAAACAATTGGAAAACGAAAATTATATTATTTTTGACCGCTCAAACTATTTCGTTGTTCGGTTCCTCTCTCGTGCAATACGCGATTATATGGTATATCACCCTTACAACATCATCAGGAGTGATGTTGACTATTTCAACTGTTTGCGGTTTTCTACCACAAATTGCGATATCTTTGTTTGCAGGTGTTTGGGTTGATCGTTATGACCGTAAAAAGATGATTATGTTATCGGACGGGATTATAGCGATTGCGACGTTAGTTTTAGCAATTTTATTTTTAACAGGATATAAAAGTATTTGGTTACTTTTTATTGTGTTACTCATTCGTTCAGCTGGAACAGGAGTACAAACGCCAGCTGTGAATGCGTTAATTCCGCAAATCGTTCCGAAAGAGTATCTGATGAAAGTAAATGGAATAAATAGCAGTATTACATCTTTAATTATGTTTCTTTCTCCAGCAGCAAGTGCGGCGATTCTTTCTATTGCCAGCATTGAAACAACATTTTTTATTGATGTTATTACAGCCATGTTTGGAATTAGTATTATGTTTGTTATTCAGGTCGAAGGACATGTGAATGTAGAGAGTAAGCAAAAATCTAATCTACAAGGAATTAAAGAAGGGTTCTCTTATTTAAAAGAAAATGTATTTATTAAAAGGCTAATCCTTTTATTGATTATCGTCATGATTTTAATAAGTCCAGCTGCTTTTTTAACGCCTTTAATGGTAACTCGTTCTTTCGGGGCCGAAATGTGGAGACTTACTGCGAGTGAGATGACCTTTAGTGCGGGTGCGGCAGCTGGTGGCGTATTGATTGCGGCGTGGGGTGGTTTTCGTAATCGTATGCATACAACAGCGCTAGCTTGTGCATTATATGGACTGCTTATGATTGGACTCGGAATAGCACCGATATTTACTATGTATTTAGTATTTAATTTTTTAATTGGTATAACAATGCCGTGCTTCAATACATCAGTTACTGTGTTATTGCAGGAGAAAGTAGAACCATCGATGCACGGGCGGATGTTTAGCCTTGTACAAATTGCGAATTCATGCGCGCTTCCTTTAGGAATAATAATATTTGGTCCATTGTCGGATATGTTTAGTGTAGAGATTTTATTAATTTATGCTGGGATATTCGTGCTATTTTGCGCAATGTATGTTGTATTAAGCAAGAGGTTTGAAGTGTAAATATTTATGATTTAGAAGGTTTGCGAAGTGATTTAAGATGCTTCGTAAACCTTTTTGTTATTAGTTTAGTTAATAATTATTTATTGTTAAACGATAAATAATTATTGACTGTTAATGTTGTTTTAGATAATATGATGTTAACGATCTAAGGAGAATTACATGAGTAGAGGAGAATGTGAAATGAAAAATAAATACGTAGTAGCTATTTCTTTAATGATTTTAGCGATTATTTCTTTAACTATACATGCTTCAAACAGTAAAATAGGAGCGGATGGATTCCTTGAAGAACCTTTCTTTTTCCTAGTACCGATAAGTTATGTATTGTTCCTTAGTGGTATTGGTGTATTACTATTTGGATTTATTACTTCAAAGCTGAAAAAGGGCAATAGATAGGAGCTACCAATAGGGACAAAACACTCACTATGAAATAGAAACATACCATATGGAAGAAAAAGAATAAGTGAGATGAATCATGATGAATCATTATTTTTATAATGGTAGACAAGTAGGAGCAGCTATTACGCTGGCTGGGGCACAAGGGACAATTCATGCTGTGAATCAGGCTATTCAAATGCAACAACAAGCATATTTTGCACAAATGATGCAAAGTCAGTATATGCCGTATTCACAACTTCCGATGCAAATTGTACATTACGATGTACATCCAGCTGGTTTATTTTCCATTCCATATGGCGGGACATACTTCTTATGAAAGAAAGCGACTGGTTAGAGTCGCTTTTTTTATATTCCGCCTAGCTTCATTCCAAGGAAGGCAAAGGCGATACCAATTATGTAAGTAGCACTTAAATATAAAAGGAAGATGTACAGTTTTTTACGATTGAGAAGCTGAACAGATTCTAATTTAAGCGTAGAAAATGTAGTGAATGCGCCCATAAATCCAGTACCTAATAATAGTTGCCAGCCTGTAGTGACTCCGTTGCCAATTATATATCCAAGTAAAAATGCCCCTGTTATATTAATAAGGAATGTAGCAATTGGAAATTGTGTTTTATTTCTTTTCTTAAACCAATTGCTAATTGCAAATCGTGTAATCGCGCCGAAAAATCCACCTGTTGCCACTAATAAAGCTTCTATCATAAGTGATCACCTTCCGTAAGATGTTTCTTAATTAAGAAATCACCTAGTGTATAGCCAAGACCAGACATAATGAGACCACCAAGTATGCTGCATGATGCATATAAGAAAACCGTATCCCATTCAGAATGATTGATTAGTTGCACAGTTTCTACACTAAATGTTGAAAACGTCGTAAAGGAACCGATGAATCCAGTCCCAATGCCTGTGATAATTTCTAATGGTAAGATGTTTCGCCGAGCGATATAGGTAGTTAGCCACGCTAATAGGAAGCAGCCGAGTAAGTTGATGAGCAATGTAGCTAGCGGAAATGAATGATTCCATGAAGTATGAATAGTAAGACCTAAATAATAGCGAGAAAGGGCTCCTAATATACCGGCTATGCCAACGATAATATAAATCAATTTCTTCACCTCTTTAAATAGCTTGCTCAAAAAAATGACTCCTACCAGTAGTTATACTGGTAGGAGTCATTAGCTAAGCAGCAGTTATGGCGAACTCCATCGCCTCTGATTATTACATATAGTGTACTAAATATACCGTCTAATTTCTAGTGAGGAGGTGGGTGTAACTTTTCTTTTTTTGATGTCTGAAGGTTTTTTAGTAATTAAAATGAGATCGATTACTTATCAACTAAATATAGTGATATACAGTTTTAATTATGATAAAATGTTTCTTATGTGTGTCGTTTTATTTTATTTGACTGAAAATAAAGAAAAATAAATTCGCGTGAAAAGGAGTCATTTATTTGAAGAAATTTTTAAAAATCGTATTTATATGTGTTTTAGTATTAGCGGGCATTGTAGGAGGATTTCTAGCGTATATGACACTTACTAAAGAACAGCCTGCTGATGTTATAAGCTTGAAGGTGGAGAATAATAAGGAGCGCGTATTAGCGACTGGAAATGAATTTAAAGTTACAACATTTAATATTGGATATGCTGGGTTAGATAAGGATCAAGATTTCTTTATGGATGGTGGAAAGGGATCTGGTTCAAGTAGTAAAGAGCAAACGGAAATTAATTTAAAGAATATGCTTTCGTTTTTACAAAATGAGAATAGTGATTTTGCGCTATTACAAGAAGTTGATATAAAGTCACTTCGTTCATTTGATGTAAATGGACATGAATTTTTGAAAAAAGGATTACCTGATTATGTTTCGTCATTTGGCAAGAACTACGATACGAAATGGGTTCCAGTGCCAATAACAAATCCAATGGGATATGCGGAGGCTGGATTAAGTACGTTTTCTAAATACACTGTTCAAGAAGCGAAGAGGTTCCAGCTGCCTGGAATGGAGCCTTGGCCAAAGCGTTTGTTTGATTTAGATCGAGCAATTGTGGAATATAAAATTCCTGTTAATAATGGGAAACATGTTAGACTCGTAAATCTACATTTGTCTGCTTATGATGAAGGCGGGAAAATTAGAAAACAGCAAGTAGAGTATTTAAAAGAATATATGAACAAGCATTATGAAAATGGTGATTACGTAATAATGGGCGGAGATTGGAATCAATTAGTTTCGAACGCTCAATTAAGTGATCCGAAGTTTGTGAAAGAGCGTCCTGAGTGGTTAGTAGAGTTACCGAAGGATTTTACGGACGGTGGCTTTAAGTGGGCTGTAGATCCGTCTGTTATGACTGTGAGAGATGATGTAAAGAAATATGTCGAAGGTGAAAATTTCGTCACTATTATTGATGGCTTTATCGTTTCACCGAATGTAGAGATTGTAAATGTACAAGGGAAAGATTTAAAGTTTGAAAATAGCGATCATAACCCAGTGAGTGCGGTATTTAAACTGAAGTAATTGATATGTATAAGTAGAAGGTGGGGCTTCATATGGAGTGGTTAAAGAGGACTTGTTTTTCTAACCTTGAGAAAGAATCACAGAAAAATCATTTATTACTGTTTATAACGATTTGTAGTTTCTGCCTTGGGATAATCGCGATTGGGTATTATGGATATATTTTTACAGAGAGAGCAATAGCGTTTTGGATTTGTGGTATTTCTGTCGTTGCATTTGGAACGCTTTTTACTTTTATAAAAAATATGGAATCAGCGTATAAATATATCATGACATTTATGTTGCTTACCATGTCTTACATCATGGTACAAGCTTTTAATGAAAGCCCGGCTGTATTTCAAATGGTTTATTTTACATTAGCTGTTTCACTTATTTACTTAAGTGAGCGCCTCATTTTAATTCTTGGCGGGGTAGCTGTTGTGATCACATTTATTCTTTGTAGCTATTGGCCGAAGCAATTTTTTGCTTATACAGCCTCGTCTGAAGCTGCTAATTTTGCAAGTTTGTTAGCGATTGTAACAATTGCTATGTGGGGCGTCACGAAAATCGGTTCTAATCTGCTCCTTCGTTTAAGTGATGAGAAGCAAGAAGTAATGAGAAAAGCTCAGGAGCTAGAAGAGACGCAAAGGCTTATTGAAGAAACAGTTGTGAAACTAGATAGTAATTTCAATCATTTAAGGCAAAATATGAACACGTCGATGGAATCGATGAGTGAAATTAATTTTGCCTTTGAAGAGGTAGCAGTTGGTACGCAATCACAATCAGAGATGATGTATCGTTCGGTAGAGGTATTGAATGATATGGAGGGAAATATTGAACAAATCATCTCTCAAGTAAGAACTGCATCGGCTCGTGTGGATGAAAGTTTAGACATTTCAAAAGGTAGTGTACATACTTTAAGAAATTTTGAAGCTAACATGAGAAGTTTAAATGATGTTGTTTCACAGTCTGGAATTATATTTAGAGATTTAATGATGCAATCGAAACAAATTAATGAAATTGTAGATGTAATAACGAATATTTCAAGTCAGACGAGTTTGCTAGCTTTAAATGCAAATATTGAAGCTGCGAGGGCAGGTGAGCATGGAAAAGGTTTTGCTATTGTAGCGAGTGAAGTGTTAAAGCTTGCTGAAGAATCAAATCGTTCTGCGGGAAGAATTCAGGGGATTTTGAAGGAGTTTAGTAATCAAGCAAGTAAGGTAGAAGTGCAGGTAGAGAAGTCAGAAAGAGTACAAGAAGAGTGTAACGAAATGTTAGCAAGCGTTTTAACAAACGTAACTGATTTAGGGAAGTTTATTGATGCGATTAATAAAGTAATGCGAGAGGTTGTTATTCATCAAGAAAGTTTCCAAGTTAAAACGACGAATATTGTAAAGGATGTTACGCATGCTTCTAACGTAATTCAGCAAACTTCTACAGCTACAGAAGAAGTGCTAGCGAGTGTGGAAGAAGAAAAACATCGAAATGATATATCGGTGAAGACGTTACATACTGTTAGCGAGCAAGTGAAGTTACTAGAAGATATTCTAGAAAAGTAATATTTCTTGAAAAGGGCACACCATGTGTGCTCTTTTTTCATTTAAATGAATACTTGATAGTAATTTAATTGCTTTTCTGCGTGTTTTCTGCCAAGCTTAAGGAGATAAAGTGAGACTAATACCTACTGATTATTAGTTGAACCTCGCAAATAGCGGGATAAAATACTTCAAAGAAAGAATTATATAGGTGACGAATATGATTGAAGTTAAGACTTCTGAACTTAGTGATGGAGAATTTAATAGAGGTGTATTTGCAACTCGTGATATTAAAAAGGGTGAGTTGATTCACTCAGCACCAGTTATCTCTTATCCGAATGAACAGCATGAACACATTGAAAAAACGTTACTTGCTGACTACGCATTTGAGTATGGGGTAAATCATACGGCATTCCTGTTAGGATACGGCATGTTATTTAATCATGCATATAATCCGAATGCAACGTATGAAATTGTCTTCGAGAATCATACTTTTAACTTCTTCGCGTATAAGGATATAAAAGCGGGAGAAGAAATTTTAATCAATTATAATGGTGAAGTGGATGACGATGAGCTATTATGGTTTGATAAGGAAAAAGAAGAGAACGAAAAATAATTTAATGAGTATAGAAAGAGCACATTCTGTGGAATGTGCTCTTTTTTCATTGATGTAAATAAAGTAAAAAGTACAAAAAAATACCACTTTCTTTTTGTATGGTATAGTAAGATACTGAGGGATAGTGTTTTGAAAAAGTCACATATTTTACAAATTGTTGTCTTTCTGATGACATGTCAAGTTTAGTAGTCCATTTGGGTTGCTTTATTATGCAATATATATTTTAATATGAGTGGCACCTCTTATAAATTAAGAGGTTTATAGGTGTCTCGAATTGATTTTGGGTACACTGTATCCACCACTTTAGGTTCTTTCATGTACGTGGGGATATTATGGGCCCGTATAACGGGATAAAATGAATATAGAAATAGAGGAATCGTAAAATGAATATGCAAGAGGTTTATAAATATTTAAGTACGGTATTGCCTGAAGGACATGTTAAACAAGATGAAATGTTAAAGAATCATACGCATATTAAAGTTGGCGGAAAAGCAGATGTTTTCGTTGCGCCTACAAATTATGATGAAATTCAAGAAGTTATCAAATATGCGAACGAATATAATATTCCAGTTACGTTTTTAGGAAATGGATCGAATGTCATTATTAAAGATGGTGGAATTCGCGGGATTACAGTAAGTTTAATTCATATTACAGGTGTTACTGTAACAGGAACGACGATTGTAGCACAGTGTGGCGCAGCAATTATTGATGTATCACGCATTGCATTAGATCATAATTTAACGGGTCTTGAGTTTGCTTGTGGTATTCCAGGTTCAGTTGGCGGAGCATTATATATGAATGCTGGTGCATACGGCGGTGAAATTTCGTTTGTATTAACAGAAGCTGTCGTAATGACAGGTGATGGAGAGCTACGTACTTTGACGAAAGAAGCATTTGAATTTGGATATCGTAAGAGTGTATTTGCGAACAACCATTACATTATTCTTGAAGCGAGATTTGAACTTGAAGAAGGTGTACGTGAAGAAATTAAAGCAAAAATGGATGATTTAACGTTTAAGCGTGAGTCAAAACAGCCTCTAGAATACCCTTCTTGTGGTAGCGTATTTAAGCGCCCACCAAATAACTTTGCTGGTAAGTTGATTCAAGACTCAGGACTACAAGGTAAGCGAATTGGTGGAGTAGAAGTTTCTTTAAAACATGCTGGATTTATGGTGAATGTTGATAACGGAACAGCACAAGATTACATCGATTTAATTCACTTCGTACAAAAGACAGTTGAAGAGAAATTTGGCGTGAAGTTAGAGCGAGAAGTAAGGATTATTGGAGAAGATAAGGAATAACGAAATACGTATGAAGATATGAATTATTTTAAAATAATATTTGGGTATTGTTGACAATTTGTTTTCAATTCAATATAATGGCTAATAATTTAACAAATAACATACGTTGAAAGAGCCCAGTAGCAGTTTGTCACTGTTAACGAGAGAGCTAGGGGTTGCTGGAACCTAGCACAAACAAACTTGCGAATTACACTCTGGAGTATCTTAGGTAATGCTAAGCGGACTAGCAATCGATATTATTGCTAAGAGTGGTATGAGTAGCTATGCTATTTATGCAAACTGGGTGGTAACACGGTGAATAATCGTCCCTATGTCTATCGTAGACATAGGGGCTTTTTTGTTTTTAAAAAATAAAGGGGATGACAAAAGATGAATATTATTGATGAATTAGAATGGCGCGGCGCCGTTAATCAGCAGACTGACGAAGAAGGCTTACGTAAGCTAGTAGAAGAGAAAAAGATTTCACTATACTGCGGAGTTGATCCAACTGGTGATAGTATGCATATCGGACATTTGATTCCGTTTATGATGATGAAGAGATTCCAATTAGCTGGCCATCATCCTGTTATTTTAATTGGCGGGGCAACAGGAACAATTGGTGATCCGAGTGGACGACAATCAGAGCGTCAACTTCAAACGTTAGAAGTGGTTCAGCATAATGTAGATGCGTTAACAGCACAAATGAAAAAGCTATTTGATTTTGGTGGAAATAGCGAAGTGAAGATGGTAAATAACTATGATTGGACACATGAAATAAATATTATTGAGTTTTTACGTGATTACGGGAAAAACTTTAGCATCAATAGCATGTTAGCGAAGGATATTGTAGCAAGCCGCTTAGATACAGGTATTTCTTTCACAGAATTCACATATCAAATTTTGCAAGCGATGGATTTTCACCATTTATACACGAAAGAGGATGTTCAACTTCAAATTGGTGGTAGTGACCAATGGGGAAATATTACGAGTGGTTTAGATTTAATTCGTAAGTTAGAAGGTCATGAGGCTAAAGTATTCGGATTAACGATTCCGTTATTATTAAAATCGGACGGTACGAAGTTTGGTAAATCAGCAGGTGGTGCAGTTTGGCTTGATCCTGAAAAAACGACACCGTTTGAATTTTACCAGTTCTGGGTAAATACAGATGACCGTGACGTAATTAAATACTTGAAATACTTTACGTTCTTAAAGAAAGAGCGTATTGATGAATTAGCAGCGAAGGTAGAAGCCGAGCCTCATAAACGTGAAGCGCAAAAAGTGCTAGCGGAAGAAATGACGAAATTCGTTCATGGAGAAGAGGCGTTATTACAAGCTGAGAAAATTACAGCAGCGTTATTTAGCGGAGATATTAAATCGTTAACAGCTGATGAAATTGAACAAGGTTTTAAAGAAATGCCAACATTCCATTCTTCAAAAGAGACAAAAAATATTGTAGAGTGGCTAGTTGATTTAGGAATTGAACCATCCAGACGACAAGCACGCGAGGACATTAATAATGGTGCGATTTCTATGAATGGTGAGAAAGTAACAGATGTGGGTACGGATGTTACTGTAGAAAATTCATTTGATGGAAGATTTATTATTATTCGTAAAGGGAAGAAGAACTACAGCCTTGTGAAATTAGGAGAATAGTTTGTGTGAAAGGGGTGGGAGTAGGAAGAATACTTCCACCCCTTTCATATACACAATTTAGACATAAAATAATCAGTAAATTTAGATAATTAAAAGGATTATATTATTCTTCTGCCGAATATATAAGTTAGAGAAAATTACGGATAAAGTGAAACTTTAATCAGTGGGGGGGTGTTCCTCCCCACTGATTATTAGTTGAACCAATCGGGCTTTTACGGGCAGTTAATCTTCCGACTTCATCCCTGCATTCACTGGATTTTAAGGTGGAGGTTTTACTGCCCGTTAATGCGGGATAAAAATAGCCCGAACCATGCAGGGCATGATTCGGGCTTATATTCAGCTTAGTAAGCTAAGCTGAATAGACCTTTAATGTGTGATAAGTAACGAACGTTACTTGCTTCTTTCATTAATGATGCTGGTAAGCCTTTAAGTGGAGTATTGCTTGCTCCAATTGTAGCAACCGCATCTTTACGTCCTAGACTAGCAAGTGTTCCAGAGTTTACAGGTGCGAACTCTTCGAATGCTTTGCCTTCTAGTGCTGCGTATAAGTTGTATCCAATTAACTCACCCATTTGCCAAGCGATTTGTGCAGTTGGTGGGTATGGACGACCGTCTGGAGAGAAGACAACAGCGCTGTCTCCAGCAACGAATACGTCTTTGTGAGAAGTAGATTGTAGGTATGCATCAACTGTTGCACGACCACGGTTAACTTCAAGACCTGATTCACCGATTAATGGGTTACCTTGTACGCCACCTGTCCAAACGAATGTGTTAGCAACAAGTTTTTGACCGTCTTTTAAGTCGATCTCATTGCCAGCAACGTTTGTTACAGGAAGACCTGTTAAGAATGTAACACCGCGTGCTTCTAGGCTAGTAGTTGCACGTTCGATTAAGTGGTCTGGTAATACTGGAAGGATTTTTGGACCTGCTTCAACAAGAAGAAGTTTAACTTCTTTTGGATTTACGCCGTGGCTTTTTGCAAGTTTAGGCATAATGTCAGCAAGCTCACCAACTAGCTCAACGCCAGTTAATCCGCCACCACCGATTACGATTGTAGCATCAGCTTCGTTTTTCGTTTTCGCGTATTCACGAATACGGTCTTCAACGTGTTTGTAGATTTTGTTTGCATCAGCAGCAGATTTTAATACCATGCTGTTTTCTTCTAGTCCTGGAATACCGAAGTAAGCAGTTTTACTTCCTAAAGCAACTACAAGTGCATCGTAAGATAAAGTAGTGCCGCCAGCTAGTTTGATTTCTTTGCTATCAACAGAGAATGACTCAACTGTTGCGATTTTAAGATCGATATCTTTGCCTTTGAAAAGCTTTGTAAGTGGCATTGCAATTGCTTGCTCAGCAACGTTACCAGCTGCAAGGCGGTGTAGTTCAGTGATGATTTGGTGTGTTGGGTATTGGTTAATCACTGTAACTTGTGCTTCTGATTTGCTGTAATATTTACGTACGTTTAAAGCGGCAAGAAGACCGCCATAACCAGCGCCTAAGATGACAATTTGTTTTGACATAGTATGATATCCCCCGTCTTTACTAATTGTTGTTATAAGTTAAATTATTTATTGTTACGTTCTGCACTAATTTGAAGATATGCGTTCACAAAGCGGAACATTTTTTGTGCTTGTGGATCTTTTAGTAATTTTAATAGACCGAATAGGCCGATAACTTCAGTACTTTCGTCAGCACGATCTTTCGCTTCGATTGCAGTTGCAGCCATGCTTTTCACTGTATCTTTTACAGGTTCTACAAGCTCTGTAATTGCACCAACAGTGTCGCTTTTTAATACTTCATCAGTAGCAACAGTTTGAGCGAAGTCATAAGACTTAGTTAAAATGTTAACAAGCTCAGTTAATTTTGGAAGCTGTTCTACTAGTGTTGTTAATGATTCTTGTACCTCAGGTTTTAACAACTGATCAAGTACATCAAGTTGTCCTTGGCTAGCAGAAATTTGTACAGTTTCTTGTTCTGGCTTTGTTTGAGTCATAGTTTCTGGCATCTCCAATTCTCCTTTACGATAGCAATACTCTTATTTTTTATAAGTAAGATAGTAAACGTTTACGAAACTTTATGCAAAGTTTCACAAAACACAATAAAATGCCTTTAAATATATGGCAGCAAACAAGCTGACATAGATCTAAAACCACATTTTCTTACCTATTGTTTATGAACTGTCCGATACATGGCTTGTCCGCATAATGGAAAAGCTCCGCTACCGGAAAGTGTATATAATATATATCCTATATTATATACTATATGCACCTATGTTAACATAAAAATGATTCCTAATTATTTGATATTGAGTGTATAACCTAGTGCTGACAAGGTATGAAAGCGTATAAAATATTTTGTTTTAGTTAGAAATGTACATATATATATAGAAAAAAAGGAAAAAACGAACAAATTCATGTTCGTTTTTTCCTTTTTCCTATTATTCACCTTCTGCAATTAGCATCGATGTATTACCTTCTTTTTCAAGATGACATTCGCCCCAAGTACAAAGAGAGTCAAGAATTGATTCTAAAGACCAACCGTAATCAGTAAGGGAGTATTCTACTTTTGGCGGGACTTGGTTGTAGACTTTTCTTTGAATGACCCCGTCGTCCTCTAATTCGCGTAATTGCTGAGTTAACATTTTTTGTGTAATACCAGGCATTAAACGTTTTAGTTCACTCGTTCTTTTTGTGCCTTTCGTTAGATGACAAAGGATAACAACCTTCCATTTTCCACCGATAACCTCTAAAGTCGCCTCTACAGGAATATTGTATTTCTTCATATGAAACCCTCCTTTTATGAGTAAAGTAAGCTTAATAATACAAATGTTACTTTTTAGTACCTATAGCACTTTAAAGTACGTACTTTTTATCATGTTAAATATGTTTCATAATAGCACATGTGAGAAGCAAGTAAGTAGTACGGTACCAAAAAGTGACTATGTTACTTTTTAGTGCCTATCGTACTTTAAAGTGCGTTCTTCAAAAAAGGAATGAAACCATTCATAATAGCATTTGTAAGTATAAAATATATTTTTTAGAAGATAAAAGGGCCTTTTTATCACACTATTATGATTGGATTTCTTGTAATAAGGAGGAATTCAATTGAGTTCATATACAGTACCATCTTCAGAAGTTCAGACGAATCGAAGAAGTATGTTTGCTTTATTAGCACTAGCAATTAGTGCATTTGGGATTGGTACGACCGAGTTTATTAGTGTCGGTTTACTACCATCTATTTCGAAAGATTTAAATGTTTCGGTTACAACAGCTGGTTTAACCGTTTCTTTATATGCATTAGGAGTAGCGTTTGGTGCTCCAGTATTGACGTCATTAACAGCTAGTATGTCGCGAAAGACGTTGTTAATGTGGATTATGATTATTTTCATTATTGGCAATGGTATTGCGGCAGTAGCAACAAGTTTTACTGTGCTACTTATCGCGAGGGTTGTATCTGCGTTTGCGCATGGGGTTTTTATGTCAATTGGATCTACAATTGCGGCTGCGCTTGTACCTGAGAATAAACGTGCAAGTGCAATAGCATTTATGTTTACTGGTTTAACTGTTGCGACTATTACAGGTGTACCAATTGGAACATTTATCGGTCAACAATTTGGCTGGAGAGCATCGTTTATGGTTATTGTGGCAATTGGAGTCGTTGCTTTAATCGCCAACAGTATGCTAATTCCTTCTAACTTAAAAAAGGGTACGTCTGTATCATTTCACGATCAATTTAAGTTGATTACGAACGGAAGACTATTACTTGTATTTATCATTACTGCATTAGGATACGGGGGAACATTCGTAACATTTACGTATTTATCTCCGTTATTACAAGAAGTAACAGGATTTAAAGCAAGTACCGTTACAATTATTTTGTTAGTATACGGAATTGCAATTGCGATTGGGAATATGGTCGGCGGAAAATTATCAAATTATAATCCGATTCGAGCGTTATTTTACATGTTCTTTATTCAAGCGATTGTATTATTTGTTTTAACATTTACAGCGCCATTTAAAGTTGCTGGATTCATTACAATTATTTTTATGGGACTATTTGCGTTTATGAATGTCCCAGGGCTACAAGTGTATGTCGTTATCTTGGCTGAGAGGTTTGTACCTAGCGCTGTTGATGTAGCATCAGCGATTAACATTGCAGCATTTAACGCAGGAATTGCTCTTGGTGCTTACTTGGGCGGTATTGTAACGAACTCGTTAGGATTAATTCATACGGCTTGGGTAGGTGGAATTATGGTAGTAGGTGCTGTTGTTTTAACTGCGTGGAGTATGACATTAGAAAAAAGAGATCAAGTAAAATAAAAGGAGAGAAAATAAAATGAAAAACTTACAAAGTAAAACAGTATTAAATAATGGTGTAGAAATGCCTTGGTTCGGTTTAGGTGTATTTAAAGTAGAGGATGGACCAGAACTTGTAGAAGCAGTGAAATCGGCGATTAAAGCAGGATACCGCAGCATTGATACAGCTGCAATTTACGGAAATGAAAAAGCTGTAGGTGAAGGAATTCGCGCAGGTATAAAAGAAGCAGGCATTTCTCGTGAAGATTTATTCATTACTTCAAAAGTGTGGAATTCGGATCAAGGATATGAAACGACACTTGCTGCATATGAAGAAAGCTTAAAAAAATTAGAGCTGGATTATTTAGATTTATACCTTGTTCATTGGCCTGTAGAAGGGAAATACAAAGATACGTGGAGAGCGTTAGAAACACTTTATAAAGAAAAACGCGTACGTGCAATTGGGGTAAGTAATTTCCAAATTCATCACTTACAAGATGTAATGAAAGATGCAGAAATTAAACCAATGATTAACCAAGTAGAATACCACCCTCGTTTAACACAAAAAGAATTACAAGCTTTCTGTAAAGAACAAGATATTCAAATGGAAGCATGGTCACCACTTATGCAAGGTCAATTATTAGATAATGAAAAATTACAAGAAATTGCTGAGAAACACGGTAAAACAACAGCGCAAGTTATTTTACGTTGGGATCTTCAAAATGGAGTAATCACTATTCCAAAATCAACGAAAGAACACCGCATTATTGCAAATGCGGATGTATTTAACTTTGAATTAACAAAAGAAGACATGGAAACAATTGATGCGTTAAACGAAAATCACCGCGTTGGTCCAGATCCTGATAACTTCGATTTCTAAGATTAAAGTAAGAAAGAAAAAAGAGTGCTTTTATGCACTCTTTTTTTGTGCATAAAAATATTTTCTAATTAAATACTACTTAGTATTAAGTTTGTTATTAAGGGGCTGTAAATATGAATATAAAGCAATCGTTCAAACTTTTAGCTATGTTTTTAAGTGTCTTATTTGTATTATTCCCACTTCAAAAAGCATTCGCAGAGGTTATGGACCATACAAAGTATGAAATGGATTGGAGTTATAGTAGGTCAAAGAAGAAACCAATCCGAACAGAACTTATTAAAACGGCAGATGGAAAAATTGCATTTTGCTTAAATGTAGACTTAAAATCTCCGAGCGGTCAAGACTTACCAGAAATGGGTAAAGTAGATATTAACGTGTACCGTGTACTGTTGAATGGATATCCACAAAAGAGCCCACAAGAATTAGGGGTATCTGATTGGAGAGAGGCGCATTACGCAACGCAACTGGCAGTGTGGAATGCGTTAAAACAAATTGATGTTAATGATTTAGATTTCCGCAATAAAAATGTAGAGAAAGTAACGAAAGACATCGTTGCAAAAGCAAACGCTAGTGAAGAGTTACAAGAAATTACGATGAGTGTAACTCCTACAGAAGAACAAGAAGCAGTATTAAAAAATGATTTCTTTGAAACAGGTTTATATACAGTAGAAACAAATGCAAAAAGCGGAACGTATAAAGTGCAAGCAACAGGTGCACCAGCGGGCGTGAAGTTTGCAAATGAAAAAGGCGAAACAAAAACAGAATTTAATGTAGGAGAGAAGTTCCGCATTTTAATTCCGAAACAAACACCAGCTGGTGGATTTAGCTTTAAAGTATCAGGAAATTTAACGAAATTACAAGGGATTGCGCATAAAGGTACACCGACTATTCAAAATGCAGTAGTATTACTTGAGCGTAGTGAAGAGAAAACGAGCCCTGAGTTAGCGGTAAGTTGGAAAAAGGCTGAGGCTCCAAATAAACCAAATAAGCCATATACTCCAAATGAACCGCATAAACCGAATCAATATAAAAGGTAAATAAAAGCATTGGCCTATGCCAATGCTTTTTATATGCGAGGATTAAAGTTATATTAAGAAAATAATAAAATAGATAAAATAGTGTTTTTACAGAGTAAATTATATTTTAAAATAATATAAATATGACAAAATTCTAACGTTACGATTAATAGATTAAATTCACAAAATTGTAATATTATTCTTGGGGGGGAGGCTATTAAATACAGGTAAAAGCGTGTAAAATTCAGTTGGAAAAACTACCTATAGATGGTCATATATGAAGAAAATGTAAGGTTTTATTTTTAGATGTATAGATGACGAGACTAAAATATATCTTTTACTATTTTCCTTTTATGTAAGAAGAGAACTCATCACAAGTAGAGCGAAGTGAGGAGGGCGTAATACATAAAAAAATTTACAATATAAGAAAGCGAATACATTTAGAGAAATGCGGTAGTAATTGATATAGGTGCGAGAGGTGTTAGTCTATTCATTAAATGTTTTTATAAAAATAATAGGATTTCTTATTAAATGAATATATAGGATGGTTTGTCTAAAAAAAGGACAGGGGACACAGATTATGTCAAAGCAGAAAAAGAGTAGGGTATTAGTAGCTGGTATTTGTATATCTACATTATTATCACCAGTAGCTTTCGAAGCATCGAAAGGATATGCGGCGCCTTTGGAAGAGAATAAGGGCGGGCAGTTGGAAGAGAGTAAAGAGAATCGTTTGGAGCAGAGAACGTTTCATTTGCCTGGGAAAGGTAGTGTTGAAGAAGAGCAAAAACGCTTAAAAGTACGTTATGTACTTTCAACAAATGAACCAACTGGAATTTATGCTGGTCCAAATGAAGAAATTAAAATTGAAATAAAAGGAACACAATCTATTAAAGCGTTCATAGGAACGAAGTCATATGATGAAAAAGGGTTTGAAGAATTTGAGTTAAAACCTGGTGAAAATAATATTTCATCTTCAAGAGGTGGAATACTATATTTTTATAACATGAATAATGATGGCGAAGTAACAGCTTCAGTTATGCATGGAGGAAGTCATTTTCCATTATTTGTATTAGGGAAACGCACAAAAAAAGATTGGGATGCAATGTTAAAAAAGTATAAAAATCCTTATGCAGTTGAATTGAAGGGTGAGAGAAGTTTAATTACTGCAAGTCCTGAAGCAGTGGCAAACTATATGGGAGAGACGGATCCAGTAGAATTAATGAGGCTACATGATAAGATTATTCGCTTTGAAAATTCTGTAGCAGGATTATCTGAAGATGGTATAGGGGTGTCAAAAGCTCCAAACCACTATATCCAATTTGTTGAAAAGAGAAAACCAGATAAAGATGATTGGATGTTTGCTACTCATTATCATACAGGGTATGTTCCAGAGACTATGGATAGGGTTTTAAATATAAAGAGATTACAAGGAGATGGCTGGGGACCGTGGCATGAAGTAGGGCATTTACATCAGCAAGCTCCTTGGTTTTGGTCAGGTGTAGGAGAAGTAACAGTAAATATATATTCATTATCGGTTCAAAGAATGTTAGGCAATAAATCAAGTCTAGAAGAAGATGGTCATTATAAAAAAGCTTTTGCTTACTTAGATAATCCTGATGCTCAAAAAAAGATGGAAGAATTCGAGAAACTAGTAATGTTTTGGCAACTTGATTTAGCTTATGGAGAGCATTTTTACCCTAATTTACATCAAATGTATCGCTTATTACCAGAATCTGAAATGCCTGCTTCAGATGAAGATAAAAAGCAAATGTTTATTTATATGGCATCGAAAGCGGCTAAACAAAACTTAGTGCCGTTTTTTGAGAAATGGGGATTAGGTCCAAATGATGAGGTTAGAGGGAAAATCGAAAATTTAAATTTACCTAAATTAGAAAAAGAAATATGGAAAGCAACAGATAGTAATATTATTCGTGAAAAACAAGTGAAACCATACGGCGGGCTTCCTTATGGTGAAGCGTCTACTGTGGTACAAGATCTCATCGTTGGTGCGAATTTTAATGAAAATCTAGCAAATAGTCTTGTTCAAAATTTAGGTGAAAATGTAAAAGTAACAGGTAGAATTATGTGGCCGTATTTAGAGGTTGGAAAAAGAGCGGTATTAGTAGAAATTGAGGATGAGAAAGGACAGAGAAATTTCATTTCTGTTCCAGTTAACAGTCTTTATGGAGATACTATGGTATTTAAAGGTTACGGTGATGAGGTAAATTCTGTTATAACGCTCCTTCATGATGAAAAGAAAATCAACGTTTCTTTCGTTGGTAATGAGTTTCATGAGCGCTTTAAAAATGAAAAGTATGTAGAGATTACCTTATATGATAAGGATGGAAATGAAAAGAAAAATATTTCTATAGAAGGGCAAGAAAATTCTAAAAAGGTTGCTTTGCAACTTGAAGGTGTTGAACTTCAATATGGCGATATTATGAAAGTATATCATGCAGAACCAAGTCGTTTCGATTGGTATCAAAGTAATAAACTTGTAGATCAAGGTGGAGCTAAGAATAAAAAAGAAAAGTTCTTTAAGATTACTCCACAAGGATATGAACTAATAGACGGTATACAGGAAGTAGAAGCAGTACCGCAAAAAGTATTAATCGGGGCAGACGCTGAAAAATTAGAAGCGAAAAACTTTGTTCAAGTAAAAGGTGGAGAAGTAATTGGTTTTGTAGAAAAACCAAATACGACAAAGATTGGTGAACAAAAAGTAAAAGTAGAAACGAAAGATCGTTTCGGAAATAAGAAAGTGACGGAAGTGCCAGTAGAAGTAACTTATGGAGATAGCCTATTTGTATATGGATTAAGTTATGGTAGTGACGATATGAAATCGATTATAACGTTACATCATGATACGAAAAAAATGAGTGCGACAGATACGGATAATTTGATTCATGATTACTTTGGAGATGAGAAGTATTTTGAATTCACCTTGTACAATAAAGAGGGAAAAGAGAAGAAAAATATAGAGGTAAAAGGCTTGGAGAATACAGAAGCTTTTGCCAAGGAAGTAAATGGATTAGCATTTGAATATGGAGATGTGGTGAAAGTATATCATGCAGAATCTTCACGCTTACATTGGTATCAAAAAGGTTTATATGTGGGAGAAGGAAAAAATAAAGAAATAAAAGAATTATTCTTCAAAATTACTGAAAATGGATTTGAGAGATTAGAAGCTCTGCAAGAAGTAACAGCAGTACCACAAAAAGTAGTTATTGGAACTGACGTTGAAAAATTAGAAGCAAAAGATTTTGTGCAAGTCAAAGACGGAGAAGTAGTTGGATTTGTAGAAAAACCGAATACGACAAAGATTGGTGAACAAAAAGTAAAAGTAGAAACGAAAGATCGCTTTGGTAATAAGAAAGTGACGGAAGTTTCATTAGAAGTGACGTATGGAGATAGTATAGTATACCAAGGTGTGGCTGATGTAACGCGTTCAATCGTTACCGTAAATCATGATGCGAAGAAATTACATGCAACATTTACCGATGATGAAATACATTATCGTTTTGTAAATGAACAGTATATAGGACTTACGATTTATGATAAAAATGGAAAAGAGAAAAAGCATGTAACGGCAGAAGGACAAGAGACTTCAAAGAATTTTGCTGAGCAAGTAAATGGAACGGCATTTGAGTATGGAGACGTGTTGAAAGTATACCATGCGGAACCGAGTCGTTTGAATTGGTACAAAAAGAATGTGCTAGATAAAAAAGAGGGTGCAATGAAGGGTGAAGAAATATTCTTTAAGATTACTCAAAATGACTTAGAGCAAGTACGATAATAAGAAAAAGCTCGTAAAACATTATGTTTTACGAGCTTTTTTATTATTCAGCTTCAGAAACAACTGTGAAGCGTTCGTTTACATGTTTTGGATTTTCGATTTCATCAAGTGCTGCAACTGCGAAGTCCTCGTAACTTACGTAGCTATCACCTTTTGAGTTAACAAGAAGATTGTCTTTGCCAGCTTTGTAAGAACCAGTGCGTTTTCCTAATGCGAATAGTGCAGAAGGGCTGATGAATGTCCAAGTGATATCATTTGTTTGTTGCAAGATTTCTAAGTTTTTACCTTGGTTTTGAGCTGTTGCAAGGTATTCGCCTGGGAAACCTGGTGTATCAAATACACGTGTTGTTTTTTCTTCGTCTACAAATAAGCTTCCTGCTCCGCCAACTACAAGTAATTTTGTATTTGGTGCACCTTTCACAGCTTCAATAAGTACGTTTCCTGCATCTACGTGAAGGTGTTCTTGCCCTGCTGGAGCGCCAAATGCATTTACAACTACGTCGAATGCTTGTAGGTCGTTAGATGTAAGAGAAAATACGTCTTTTTCTAAAACTTCTACGTTTTCTTCTGTAATTTTTGCAGCGTTTCTTACGATTGCAGTTACTTCATGTCCACGATCTAATGCTTCTTTTAAAATACGACTTCCTGCTTTACCAGTTGCTCCGATAATTCCGATTTTCATAATAAATCCCTCCAAAGTGTTTTGTTAAATTGTATATCTGAAAGTGAATGAATGTATTGTAATTAGGTTTGTTACAACATGTTGTAATCATTATAGTTACAGTTAGGTGTTTTTGTCAATGGGGTAGTTTGTAGATTTGTTTTTTGTTTTAGTATGCACAGTTAGAGGGAGGAGAATCATAAAGATATTGTTACTTCGCGCTTGGCTAATATTTGGAAATTGCAAATTGTCGAAAAATGTTGATTTTTGAATGTTTTTTAAATATAATTCGTTTTATGGAGAAAAGGAGGGGTTAATTGTATGAATATTTTGGAACAATTCGTTTCATCAACGAATACGATTCTTTGGTCATATATTCTTATTGCAATGTTAATTGGTTTAGGGCTTTATTTTTCTATTAAATTGAAATTCGTACAGCTTACTCATTTAGGAGAAATGATTCGTTTAATGAGTGATGGACTAACTGGCAAGACACGTAAAAAGGGCAGTGTATCATCGTTCCAAGCATTTTGTATGAGTTCTGCAGCTCGTATTGGTATCGGGAACTTAGCTGGTGTAGCGTTAGCTATTTCTATGGGAGGACCTGGAGCTGTATTTTGGATGTGGGTTATTGCGATTATCGGTGCTTCTTCAAGTTTCGTAGAAAGTACGCTTGCGCAAATTTATAAAATAAAAGATGGCAGTGGCTTCCGTGGTGGTCCTGCTTATTATATGGAAAAAGGTTTAAATAAACGTTGGATGGGGATTTGGTTCTCTATTCTGATTACAATTAGTTACGGTTTAATTTTCAACTCAGTACAAGCAAATACAGTAACATTAGCATTTGAAAATGCATTTGGCTTAGAGCGTTATATTGTTGGTATTGTATTAGCTGCATTAGTTGCGGTTATTATTTTTGGTGGTGTAAAAAGTATTGCACGTATGTCGGAAATGATTGTTCCGCCAATGGCGCTTATTTATATTGCCGTAGCTATTTTTGTTGTCATTAAAAACTTCTATTTAATACCAGATGTGTTTACGGAAATCTTTAAAGGTGCATTTGGTTTAGATTCAGCTGTAGGTGGCGGTATCGGTGCTGCGATGAAATATGGTATTCAGCGCGGATTATTTGCGAACGAAGCAGGTATGGGTAGTGCGCCGAATGCGGCAGCAACAGCTGATGTAACGCATCCAGCGAAACAAGGTTTTATTCAAACGATTGGAGTATTAGTAGATACATTCTTAGTATGTACATCAACAGCATTTATCGTACTATGTTCTGGTGCATATAAAGCAACGAATTTAGAAGGTATTGAATTAACACAAAATGCATTAAGTTCACAAATTGGCCCATGGGCGAGCAGTTTCTTAGCGATTATTATTTTCTTATTTGCATTTAGTTCACTTCTAGGAAACTACTATTATGGTGAAACAAATATTGAATTCATTAAGCAAAGCAAAACGTGGTTAACAATTTATCGTATTGCGGTAGTTGGAATGGTATTATTCGGTTCTGTTGCGACGCTTCAAGTTGTATGGAATATGGCGGACTTATTTATGGGGCTAATGGTAATCACGAACTTAATTGCGATTACACTTCTCGGCCGATTTGCGTATGCTGCATTGGCAGACTATGTAAGGCAAAAGAAACAAGGAAAAGATCCAGTCTTCAGTGCAGATTCTATTCCTGGTTTAACGAATACAGAGTGTTGGGATAAGTCAGCGGTAACAGATAAAGAAAAAGCAGTGTAAATGAAAAGGCGAGCATCGAGGTGAATTCGATGCTCGCCTTTTTTGTTGTAGGAAATGATGAAAAGGGTGAGAGGTAATTATTAATATAATTTTTTTGTTTATTTCTCTCTCGTTATTTGTGGGGAACGTGCTGTATTAAAAGTATGACTGGTCGAAGAGGATAAGTGATTGAGTATTGGATAAATGTATGTAATGGCTATATTTTTATGTAAAAAAAACACGTATGTTAATTTTATTAACATATTCATGTTATAAAACCTTACATAAAGTTCTTGATTACTTAAAGTTTTTAGAATATAATTTTCTTATTGTTAGGAAGAGGGGGCAATGCAAATATGGATTTTTTAGCTAGGGTAATTGGGGATGTAAATAATATCCTTTGGTCATATGTCATTATTGCGATGTTAATTGGGTTAGGGCTCTATTTTTCATTTCGTGTGAAATTTGTCCAAGTTCGTTACTTCGGTGAAATGATTCGTTTGCTTGGGGATGGAGCAAGCTCGAAAACGAGAAAAGCGCAAAAAGAGAAGAGCGGCGTATCATCATTTCAAGCGTTTTGTATGAGTACAGCTTCTCGTGTAGGTACTGGTAACTTAGCTGGTGTAGCTATTGCAATCTCAGCAGGTGGTCCAGGAGCAGTATTTTGGATGTGGTTAATCGCGGTAATTGGGGGTGCTTCTGCATTTGTAGAGAGCACATTAGCGCAAATTTATAAAGTAAAAGATGGGAATGCATTCCGTGGGGGCCCAGCGTATTATATGGAAAAGGGTTTAAAGAAACGCTGGTTAGGTGTTGTGTTCTCTGTTCTAATAACAGTAAGTTTCGGATTGATTTTTAACGCTGTACAGTCTAATACTGTAGCGGCTGCCTTTGATGGGGCGTTCAAAACAGATAGTAGATTAGTAGGTCTTGTTATGGCTGGTTTACTTGCAGTTATTATTTTCGGCGGAGTAAAACGAATTGCTCGCGCGGTTGAAATGATTGTTCCAGTAATGGCAATTATTTATGTAGCAGTGGCATTATTCGTTGTTGTAACAAACATTACGGCAATTCCATATGTATTTAAAGAAATTTTCTTACATGCTTTCGGAATTAAAGAAGTAGTAGGTGGAGGATTAGGAGCTGCGATTTTATTAGGGGTAAAACGTGGATTATTCTCAAATGAAGCAGGTATGGGTAGTGCGCCGAACGCAGCAGCGACTGCAAACGTAACGCACCCAGTTAAACAAGGTTTCATTCAAACTTTAGGGGTATTTACAGATACATTATTAATTTGTAGTTGTACAGCATTTATTATTCTTTTATCAGATGTGCATAATGCAGCTGATTTAAATGGAATTCAATTAACGCAGCAGGCGTTAAGTCAACATATCGGTCCATGGGCTTCTATATTTGTAGCAGTTGCAATCTTCTTGTTTGCATTCAGTTCATTAGTAGGTAACTACTACTATGGTGAAACGAATATTGAGTTCTTAAATGGAAGTAAAGTGCTATTAAATGCATACCGCATTGCTGTACTTGGTATGGTTATGCTAGGGTCCGTGGCGACAATTCAAATCGTTTGGGATTTAGCAGATTTATTTATGGGAATTATGGCTGTTATTAACTTAGTAGCAATTGTATTCCTTTCTAAGTACGCTTTCGCAGCGTTATCAGATTATATTAAGCAAAAGAAACAAGGGAAAGATCCAGTCTTTTATGCGGAGTCTATTCCAGGTTTGAACAATACAGAGTGTTGGGATAAGCCAGAGGTAGCTGATAAAGAAAAAGCAGTATAATGAGGTGAGCATCAAGTGAAACTTGATGTTCATTTTTTGTTGGTTCAGCTATTTGTGTGAAGTGAAACTCCCGTTCATTAAAGTTTCGCTTTATAATGAAAAAGACGAACATTCATGAATGTTTCATAATAAAACGTATTTTTTTAAGAAAAATGCGGATATGAATTATGATTTATGTTAGAATGGAAAATGCCTTTGAAATAAGAGGTTTTATGATCTTTCCTATCCGATTGAAGGTTTTGGAGGAGAAATGGAAAGTTCGGATTATTTCTTGTTTCGAATGGTCAGACGTTCAACGTTAATGAAGAGTTAAATGGAGGATTTTATTAATGAAGTTTGTTATGTTCCTTGTAGGATTACTCGTTGTATTTGTACTCGGTTTTCTTATAAGTGCCGATCGAAAGAAGATTAAGTATAAACCAATCGCAATTATGCTTATTATTCAGCTAGTATTATCTTATTTCTTATTAAATACGCAAGTTGGTTATATTTTAGTAAAAGGAATTTCAGATGGATTTGGCGCACTTCTTGGATATGCGGAAGCTGGAATCGTTTTCGTATTTGGTGGTCTTGTTAATAAAGGAGAGGTTTCATTCTTCTTAACAGCGCTATTACCAATCGTATTCTTTGCGGTTTTAATCGGAATTCTGCAACACTTTAAAATTTTACCAATATTTATTCGTGCTATTGGTACGTTGTTAAGTAAAGTAAATGGTCTAGGAAAACTAGAATCATATAACGCAGTAGCAGCTGCCATTGTTGGACAAGCAGAAGTATTTATTACAGTAAAAGATCAATTAAGTAAAATCCCAAAACATCGTTTATATACATTATGTGCATCTTCTATGTCGACAGTATCGATGTCAATTGTTGGTTCTTATATGAAAATGATTGAACCAAAATATGTAGTAACAGCACTTGTATTAAATTTATTTAGTGGTTTCATTATCATTCATATTATTAACCCGTACGATATTACAGAAGAAGAAGATACACTGAAATTAGAAAATAAGAAGAAACAATCATTCTTTGAAATGCTAAGCGAATATATTATGCTTGGTTTCACAATCGCGATCACAGTAGCGGCAATGTTACTTGGTTTCGTAGCATTAATTACAGCAATCAATAGCTTGTTTGATTCAATGTTCGGTATTACATTCCAAGCTATTTTAGGATATATTTTCTCACCATTAGCATTCGTAATGGGCATCCCGCAAGCAGAAATGGTAACAGCGGGACAAATTATGGCAACAAAATTAGTATCAAACGAGTTTGTTGCGATGCTTGATCTTGGAAAAGTAGCTGGTGATTTATCGGCTCGTACAGTTGGTATTCTTTCTGTATTCCTTGTATCATTTGCGAACTTCTCATCTATCGGAATTATCGCAGGTGCAACGAAAGGTATAGATGAAAATCAATCAAATGTTGTATCATCATTCGGCCTACGCCTTGTGTACGGTGCGACATTAGTAAGTATTTTATCAGCGATTATCGTTGGTGTTATGTTATAAAGTGAAACTTTAATTAGTGGGGGGAGCTTTATCCCCCGCTGATTATCAGCCCTCACCAATCGGGCTTTTATGGGCAGTTAATCACCCATCTAACTTCTTTGTTTTCGCTGAATGTTGAGATGGGGGTCTTACTGCCCGTTAAAGCGGGGTAAAAAAAGGATGGCTCTAGCTCATAGCTAGGGCTATTTTTTTATGGTAAATTTGCATGAAAAAACCAATTAATTAGGAATATATTAACATATAAAAATCTTTTAAAATTTATATTGCATTTCACCTAGATAACGCTTACAATTTGATTTGTAGGTGGTATCAATTTCAGACTTTCAAGTATGGTAGGAGAGAAGAAGCTACCTTTTATAAATTGCAATTTATGTAAACGCTTACTGATTTTAGATGACAGTTGAATAGTTTTTAGGGGTTTTAAATTTTTTTAACAACAATGGTCAGACGTCATTCGTTATACGTTATACGACCAATAACTCGTGGGAGAAGTGGGGGATTCACATATGAAAATAGTAATGTTTCTAGTCGGTTTACTTGTAGTGTTTGTACTAGGTTTCCTTATCAGTTCAGATCGTAAGAAAATTAAATATAAACCAATTGCACTTATGCTTGTCATTCAATTGGTACTTGCGTATTTCTTACTAAATACAAAGGTCGGATTTGTATTAGTAAAAGGGATCGCAGATGGATTTGGTTCTATTTTAAAATTTGCGGAAGCTGGGGTTAACTTCGTATTTGGTGGTCTAGCAAACGATGGACAAGCACCATTCTTCTTAACAGTATTATTACCGATTATTTTCTTAGCAGTATTAATCGGGATCCTGCAACATATTAAAGTTTTACCGATTATCATTCGTGCAGTCGGTTTCCTATTAAGTAAAGTTAACGGTTTAGGAAAACTAGAATCATATAATGCGGTAGCGGCTGCAATCGTTGGTCAAGGGGAAGTATTCATTACAGTAAAAGATCAACTAAGCAAATTACCGAAAAATCGTTTATACACACTTTGTGCATCTTCAATGTCTACAGTATCGATGTCAATCGTCGGTTCTTATATGAAAATGATTGATCCAAAATATGTAGTAACAGCACTTGTATTAAACTTATTCAGTGGATTCATTATCGTTCATATCATTAATCCATATGAAGTAAAAGAAGAAGACGATATTTTAGAATTACAAGAAGACAAGAAACAAACATTCTTTGAAATGTTAGGCGAATATATTATGCTTGGTTTCTCTATCGCTGTAACAGTAGCGGCGATGTTAATCGGTTTCGTAGCATTAATTACAGCAATTAACGGTGTATTCGATTCAATTTTCGGAATCACATTCCAAAGCATTTTAGGATACATTTTCTCACCATTAGCATTCGTAATGGGTATTCCAACATCAGAGATGCTACAAGCAGGACAAATTATGGCAACAAAATTAGTGACGAACGAATTCGTTGCAATGCTTGACCTTGGAAAAGTAGCTGGCGATTTATCAGCTCGTACAGTAGGTATTTTATCTATCTTCCTTGTATCATTTGCGAACTTCTCATCTATCGGAATTATCGCAGGTGCAACGAAGAGTATCGATGGCAAACAAGCAAACGTTGTATCATCATTCGGTTTAAAACTTGTATACGGTGCAACGTTAGTAAGTATATTATCAGCGATTATCGTTGGGGTTATGCTTTAATAAATTAAGAAAAGCAATGAGCGTAAGCTCATTGCTTTTTTGTTTAACTTGCTTTATCCAAATCTCTTTTAAAACGTGGTTTCTCTAAATAAGTTCCCAGTCTCCACACATATTCCACTGGACCCATCCGGTATTTCTGGAGCCAATAGGTGCTAACGAATAATTGAATCGTATAAATTCCAATGGTTAAAAGAATACCGAAGAAATAACCGATTTTACCGTATAGGCCAAATCCATATGCGTAAAAAATAGTTGTTGCGATAATAGATTGTGCTAAGTAATTACTAACGGACATTTTTCCCATGTTCGCCATGTATGTTAGTAGACGAGATGCTTTTTTGTAATGGAATAATAAAATAATCGTACTTCCGTAAAAGAAGGTCATAGTTACTGGTGTAAGGCCATCTTGTAACATAATTAAAATCGGATGCTTTACGAACATAGCTAAGATTTTAATTGTAAAAGAGAAGGGACCGGTGACAAACCATATTTTTTTGACAGCAGGTATATGTTTATTGATCTCAAATAGCCAGCCTTTTTTACCTACATACATTCCAAGAAAGAAAAGTGGAGACATAAAAATTATTGCGAAAATTGATATGAAAACTAATCCAGATACACCGTTAATTCCTATGTAATCAAAAGGATTTTCAGTCAATCTAAAGTTGACGTGATCCATATAGCCTCCGGTTTGATGGACTTTATGTTCTTTTTCAGTATAAGGTGCGAAATCATTTATATTTGTAGATGGATCAGTTTGATAGGACATAAGTGTAATAAGTGCGAGTAGAATAATCGCCCAAATGAGCAAAGTTTTCGGTTTTCGATTGATGAACATCATTAAGAAAATCCCGATAACTCCGTATGCAAATAAAATATCTCCCTCCCAAACAAAAGTGCCGTGAATGTAGCCAAGTAGTAAAAGAATGATAATACGTCTTATGTATGTAGGGAAGAATTTTTTTCCTTTTGCGATAATACTTTTTTGTAACAAAATAATGCTAAGCCCAAATAGAAAAGAAAATAGGGATATAAAATTGTGTGTGCCGAAAAATTGAATAAACCAATTAGCGCCTTTATCAAGATTGCCGAATAGATAAGTGGGTTTTTCACTGGTGAAGAACCCAAATTGAATTAATGTCATATTGACTAGTAAAATGCCAAACAAAGCGAAACCACGAATTGCATCGACAGCTTCTACACGTTGATTCATTTTTTCTCTCCTCGTATATTGTTTTTATATTGAAAATAATACCATTTTATAGCTGGCGCTATGTCAAATATGAGGAAATTTAAGGTGATTTTAAGATAGAGAGCAAATAAAAAATCACCTTAATACATGTATTAAGGTGATTGAAATATTATTGAGCTGGAGGTGTAAATGTACGTTTCTCTAATTCAGCATCTAGCATAAATAGTGCGTTTGAATCACTTGTAATACGTTTTAGTTTTTGGATGATGCTATCAAATGAAGCTTCTTCTTCTACTTGCTCATCGACGAACCATTTTAAAAATGTAATTGTTGCGTGTTCACGCTCATCCCAAGCGATATCAGATAAGTTATAAATACGCTTCGTTACTTCACGCTCGTGCTCAAGTGCCACTTCAAAAGCGTTCAATACAGATTCATATTCGTTATTTGGATTATCAAATCCAGTAATAATAGCACGCTCACCACGGTCATTAATATAGTTGTAAAGCTTCATCGCGTGGAAACGTTCTTCTTCAGCTTGTACAAGGAAAAAGTTAGCGAATCCATCATAGCTCTCGGCTGTACAGTAAGCAGCCATTGCCATATAAGCATGGGCAGAGTAAAATTCAAAGTTCATTTGTTCATTTAATGCGTCGTGTAATTTTTTTGATAACATAAAATCCCCCTTAATATTGTGACAAGAATATTATACCATAATTGATAATGTTCTCATTTAGATACTTCGAACCTTTTTGAAAGCTTTGTGACGTGTGCGTCCATAATGTCTTGTAAGTCTAAATCATATTTTTGCGAAAGAATAATAAGGTTAGATAGTACATCGCCAAGTTCTTCTTTTAGTTCTTGTTTTAGCTCTTCTTCTGTTTTCGCATCTTCATCAGGGCGATCGCGGCCGATTTCAATAGCACGAACGACTCGTGAAACTTCCCCAACTTCCTCGTTTAAGAAATTTAAGCGAATAAAGGCATTATACTGTGACCAGCTTCGTTTTTCGTAAAATTCCTCCACCCATCTTTGAAATGCGACGATATCCATTTCTTCCTCATCCCTTCAATATGTTGTACAATATTCATTGTATCATAACAATATATAGTTTCGGGGTGTAGGAATGAGAAAGATTTGTGTGTTTGCAGGTTCTAATTTAGGGGAGAGACCAGAATTCAAAGAGCAGGCAATTCAGTTAGGTAAAATGTTTGTTGAGAACGACTATGAGCTCGTATACGGTGGTTCATGTGTCGGATTAATGGGAGAAGTAGCAAACGAAGTTCTTCGTTTAGGTGGACGTGTAACAGGTGTTATGCCGCGCGGTCTATTTCGAGGAGAAATTGTACATACAGGATTAACAGAATTAATTGAAGTAGAAACAATGCACGAACGTAAAGCGAAAATGGCAGAGCTTGCGGATGCTTTTATCGCGCTTCCAGGCGGATACGGAACGTTTGAAGAACTATTTGAAGTTGTATGTTGGTCACAAATTGGTATACATAATAAGCCGGTTGGTTTATTAAACATAAAAGGTTTTTACGGACCAATTTTGCAAATGGTTGAACGTGCAGCAGAAGAAGGATTTATGAATCCATCAAATAAAGAATTGATCGTTTCAGCTGAGACAGCAGATAAACTAATTCATGCAATCCAAAATTATGAGCGTCCTGTTTTGGGAACGAAGTGGAAGCAACTATCATAGCAAATACGGAAACACATGTCGTTTTAATTTAAGATGGCATGTGTTTTTAATTTGGTTAAATATATTAATTTTTAGATGTAATGTTTTGGGGAAAGGAGAAATAGATGGAGGATTTCGTATATTTACGTCCGGTTTTTAAAAGTATTTTAGCAGCATCTATTCTTGTTATGCTAATTGTTTTGAGACAGAAGAAAGAGTTGATTAATGAATTTTCGCTTTGGTTTATCTCGGTATTGTGTATCGGTGTTTCCGCGATAACGTTGTTTATGTCCGGATTTATCGTTGATGAGTATAATCTAGGTGGAGATCCACAATCGTTTTGTATGTTTATTGCGATTGGTTGTATTAGTGGTCTGAATTTCATTATTTATTACAGAAGGCAATAAAAGAGGCATTCCATATTACTTTGGAATGCCTTTATCATTTTGATTGCTTTGTTTTTTATACAGGTACCAGCCACCCCAGCCGCCACCAATTGCTACGACAACGAGGAAAGCATAGTCCTTAACCTCGACACGTATATTGAAAATATTAGCTATAAGTAAGAGAATCCCAACTGTTATTAACGCAAAAAACGCTCTAATTAAGTAGTCTTTCAACTGAACCACTCCCGTCATTTAAGTAGTAAATGATGAATTTGGAAAAGCCTTTTGGATCTATGATACTAAAGGGTGTTTCCTATATTTTAACATAAAAAGGATTGTAATATAGTGATAAAAGTGGGGGCGAATTGTGTGTTAATACTGTCGTGATTTGTCGGTAAATTGATATCCCTTGTCGAATCTAATGATCGATATAATGAAAAAATCGTTGATATATTAAGGGTAATGATCGATATATTTGAAAAATCGTTGATATAATTTCGTGTACCGTTAAGTGCAACCATTACAGAAAAAAGCGACTCTGAGCGAGCCGCTTCTGCTTTTAATGATATCCAGCTCCAGCGGCTAGAACAGTCGGTTGTTTCACTCCTTCATTCGAGGCAAAAAGCGCCTCGTAATCAGGAGTTCCAACACCCTCCTGTTCTGAGCGAGCCGCTTCTGCTTTTAATGATATCCAGCTCCAGCGGCTAGAACAGTCGGTTGTTTCACTCCTTCATTCGAGGCAAAAAGCGCCTCGTAATCAGGAGTTCCAACACCCTCCTGTTCTGAGCGAGCCGCTTCTGCTTTTAATGATATCCAGCTCCAGCGGCTAGAACAGTCGGTTGTTTCACTCCTTCATTCGAGGCAAAAAGCGCCTCGTAATCAGGAGTTCCAACACCCTCCTGTTCTGAGCGAGCCGCTTCTGCTTTTAATGATATCCAGCTCCGGTGACTAGAACAGTCGGTCATTTCGCGCCTTCCTGTGAGGCAAAAAGCGCCTCACAGGAAGGCGCTCCAATGCCCTCTTGTTCTGAGCAAGTCACCTCCGCTTTAAAATCTATTATTGATTCAAGAACGCGCGTAGCATCCAAGCGTGTTTTTCTAGTTCTGTGTAGATGCCTAGTAGTAGGTCAGATGTCATTTCGTCGTCAGAGTCTTGAGCGATTTCCATGCCTTTTTTCAGTTCGACTAGCATCATTTCGTAGTCTTTCATAATTGCTTCGACCATCCCTTCTGCAGTTTCTCCGTATGCTGCTTCTTGAATAGAAGATAGTTCTAAGTATTCTTTCATTGTTGCTACTGGTTTGCCGCCAATTGCTAAAATGCGTTCTGCAATTTCATCGATGTGAGTAGCTGATTCTGTGTAAAGTTCTTCGAATTTCTCGTGTAATGTGAAGAATTGAGGCCCTTTTACGTACCAATGGAAGTTGTGAAGTTTTGTGAATAAAACGCTCCAGTCTGCTACTTGTTTGTTTAATACCTCGATTACTTGTTTGTTCATTATGATCAATCTCCTTTTGAGTTGTTATGTTATATCAATTACTAATTTATAATTATTATAATCTAATAATTGATATAAAACAACCCTTTTGCTGAAATTAATTTGAACAAATTATGAACTGTTGTAAATAAAAATCCCTATTACGGTGAGGTAATAGGGATTTTGTTTGATATATAGCTCTTGTTCTAAATGAGCCGCTTCTGCTTTTAATGATGTCCAGCTCCGGCGGCTAGAATCTCCGGTCATTTCGCTCTCTCGCTCGAAGCAAAAAGCGCTTCAAGGTCGAGAGCTCCAATGTCCTGCGATTCTGAACGAGCCGCTTCTGCTTTTAATGATGTCCAGCTCCGGCGGCTAGAATCTCCGGTCATTTCGCTCTCTCGCTCGAAGCAAAAAGCGCTTCAAGGTCAAGAGCTCCAATGTCCTGCGATTCTGAACGAGCCGCTTCTGCTTTTATATAATATCCAGCTCCGGTAGCTAGAATGTTCGGTGGTTTCGCTTTTTCCTGCGAGGCAAAGAGCGCCTCTACGTCAAAAGCTCCATCCCCCTCACATTCTGAGCAAGCTACTTCCGCTTTTAGGCGATATCCAGCTCCAGCGGCTAGAATCTCCGGTCATTTCGCTCTCTCACTCGAAGCAAAAAGCGCTTCAAGGTCGAGAGCTCCAATGTCCTGCGATTCTGGACGAGCCGAATCCGCTTTTAATGATGTCCAGCTCCAGCGGCTAGAATCTCCGGTCATTTCGCTCTCTCACTCGAAGCAAAAAGCGCTTCAAGGTCGAGAGCTTGAAGTGTCCTGCGATTCTGGACGAGCCGCTTCTGCTTTTAATTTATTACACAACCTTCTGTTTTTCTTCTACATCCTGTCCATCCCAGCACTCTGTATTCTGTAAACCAGGGATAGAGCTTGCAACGAAAACTGGATCTTTTCCTTGTTTCTTTTGCTTCAAATAGTCTACTAATGCAGCGTAAGCAAATTTGCTAAGGAATGAGATGGCAATTAAGTTTGTGAATACCATTAGTCCCATGAATAAATCAGCTAAACTCCAAACTGTTTTAAGAGCAGCGATTGATCCGAAGAATACCATTCCGACAACTGCAACACGATAAATCATTAACCATGTTTTGCTTTCTTTAATGAATGCAATATTTGTTTCACCATAATAGTAGTTTCCTAGTAGAGAACTGAAAGCGAATAGGAAAATAATAATCGCTAAGAAAGTGCTTGCCCACGGTCCGATTTGTGAACTTAAAGCGTTTTGTGTTAATTCGATACCTTCTAAATTTGATCCTTTGTAAAGTCCAGAACATAATACGATAAATGCTGTTGATGTACATACTAAGAATGTATCTACGAAAACACCTAATGCTTGAACAAGTCCTTGTTTTACAGGGTGAGATACATCTGATGTTGCTGCTGCGTTAGGAGAGCTACCCATACCTGCTTCTGTCGCGAATAAACCGCGCTGAATTCCGAACTTGATTGCTGCTCCAATACCACCAGCGATGGCTTGGTCTAAACCGAATGCACCGTTAAAGATTTCCATGAAAATGCTTGGTAACATATTGAAGTTGTTAATAACGACAAAAATAGCCACGCCGATATAAACGATTGCCATTGGCGGAACAATCATTTCTGTAATACGTGAAATGCTCTTAATACCACCAAAAATAATGACTGCAACTAATAAGGCTAATAGAGCTCCTACGATTGTTCGCTCTAGTCCAAAAGCATTTTCAAACGCTATTGTTACTGTATTCGCTTGTACTGAATTGAAAATTAATCCGTACGCAACTGTAATAAGAAGTGAGAACCAAACACCCATCCAGCGTTTGTTTAATCCTTTTTCCATGTAATATGCCGGCCCACCACGGAACCTGCTACCATCTTTTACTTTATAAATTTGAGCGAGCGTACATTCTACGAAACTAGTAGCTGCTCCGATAATTGCGATAAACCACATCCAAAATATTGCGCCAGGTCCACCCATTGAAATTGCTAGTGCTACACCGGCTAAGTTCCCGATACCGATACGTGCTGCTGCACTTAAGCAAAATGCTTGGAATGGAGAGATGCTATCTTTCTTTTTTTCTTTTCGATTAAACCCTTTACTAATTAAGCTGACCATCTCACTGAAATGAGTAATTTGGACAAATTTTAATTTAAAAGAGAAGTAAAGACCGAAGCCGATTAGCATTGCAATAAGAATATATGACCATAAAATATTATTCGTTACCTCAAGGAATCTGCTAAAGATATCAACCATATAATACACTTCCTTTTTTTCGTAATAAGAAAATTATATGCAAAAAATATACGAGAATCAATTTTTCTAAAAAATTATGTTACTTAAATCAATTTTGTGTTATGATTATGTTACATAGTAATATTTTTAGAATTATTTACATTTTAAAAAACTAAATTTAAAGCGAGAAAGTGGGGATAATTTGAAAGAAGATTCTTTATTGAAAGTAAGCCTTGAGAGTTTGAAAATGAGAAGTAATATGTTTTTTATCATTACATCTTTAAGTATCTTTTTAGGGGCAACTTATTATTACAATAAAAGATTTCCAAATCACAAATATCCTGAGTGGTTAGAATTTCTAAAGTTGATTGGATGAATAAAAGACAGAAAAACAGAAAATTAAAATAAATAAGTTATGGAGGAGCTAAAAATGAATATTAGAGAAAGTGAACTTCCGGGTATTGGTTATAAGTTTCAAATCGTTACGAAAGGTAACGAAAAGATGGTAATTGTCATTCATGATGATGGGCGTAGAGAAATGTATCATTTTGATTCAGACCATGAAGAAAGCATCTCAAGTATTTCACTACGTGACTCAGAGGCAAGGCAAATCGCAGCAATATTAGGTGGAATGGTATATAAGCCTAGGGCGTTAGAAAATGTTGAGATGGTTTTTGAAGGTTTAGCGATTGAGTGGTTCAAAGTGGAGAATACAGCTCCAGCAATCGGAAAAACAATTGGCGATCTTGAAATAAGAAAAACATATAGCGTAACGATAATCGCAGTTATGAAGAAGAACATGAAGAAGCTATTTAATCCAGGGCCAGAAACAGTAATTGAAGAAGGAGATATGCTTGTAGTTTCAGGTGAGAGAGAAGAAATTAAAAAAATCATTAATGAATTACTTTCAAATAGGGGGGACTGACTAGATGGATACGTTAATTTTTGAAGTTGGTACAGCTTTAGTTTTAGTGGCAATTGCAGCGGTAATTGCTGGAAAATTTAAATTCTCAGTAATTCCTTTTCTAATTGTTCTCGGAATGTTAGTAGGACCGCATGCACCGACAATAGGTGTTATCGATCTCAAATTTATTGAAAGTGCAAGTGTAATTTCCTTCCTTGGACGGATTGGGGTTCTATTCCTTCTATTCTATCTAGGATTAGAATTTTCAATGAAAAAACTAATTAAATCTGGACGCTCTATTGCGATTGGCGGAACGATTTATATTTTAATTAACTTTTCACTTGGTTTGTTATACGGATTTATAATGGGATTCCCATTACTAGAAATCTTAATTATTGCGGGTATTATTACGATTTCTTCTAGCGCTATCGTTGCTAAAGTGTTAGTGGACTTAAGAAGAACTGGTAATAATGAAACCGAATTAATTTTAGGAATTATTATGTTTGAAGATATATTCCTTGCTGTATATTTATCAGTTGTTTCTGGTTTAGTACTAGGGGATCACGCTTCCTTCTTAGGCGCCCTTACTTCAATTGGAATTGCTTTAGGATATATGCTTCTATTCTTTATAGTAGCTAGAAAGGCTACGCCGTTATTAAATAAATTGCTCAATATTAGCTCAGATGAAATCTTTATTATTGTAGTATTTGCTTCGTTATTCTTCATTGCTGGTTTTTCAGAAACAATTCACGTTGCAGAAGCGATTGGGGCACTTCTTCTAGGATTAGTTTTCTCTGAGACAGAGCATAGTGATCGAATTGAACATCTTGTTGTTCCATTTAGAGACTTTTTCGGAGCTATTTTCTTCTTCAGCTTCGGGTTAAGTATTGATCCGTTCTCATTAGGAGGAGCGATATGGTTAACGTTAGGTGCTGTCCTTCTTACAATAATCGGCAACTTTGTAGCAGGAATGATTGCAGGAAGACAAGCAGGGTTATCTCATAAAGCATCAACAAATATCGGATTAACAATCGTTTCACGAGGAGAGTTCTCCATCATTATGGCTAATATCGGTATCGCCGGTGGTTTAATGTCAGTACTGAAACCCTTCTCAGCACTATACGTGCTTATACTATCCATTTTAGGCCCACTTCTGACAAAAGAGTCGAAGAATGTATATAAATTCTTAAATAAAATCTTTAAGTGGGATACGAAGACTAACTAAATTTAAAAAAATAAAGTACAAGATATTTCCTGCTTGTACTTTTATTTTTGCAATGAAAACAGTAAAGAGAGGTAAATGATGTTAGGAGAGTTGATTCATTCGGTTTTAGTTTTTTTAGAAGGACTTGGTTATTGGGGAATTATGCTTGGATTAATGCTAGAGGTTATTCCAAGTGAAATCGTATTGTCTTATGCAGGTTATTTAGTATCAACAGGAAGCATTACATTTTGGGGCGCTGTCGCGTTTGGTACAATTGGTGGTGTAATTGCACAACTATTCATTTATTGGATCGGTCGATACGGAGGAAGACCTGTTCTTGAGCGATATGGAAAATATATTTTAATTCAGAAGAAACATATTGATTATGCTGAAGATTGGTTTAATCGTTACGGAACTGGCGTTATCTTTACCGCACGTTTTATTCCGGTTGTGCGTCATGCTATTTCGATACCGGCGGGTATTGCAAAAATGTCACATGCTAAGTTTATTACGCTAACTACATTAGCTGTTATTCCGTGGTCAATTGTGTTTGTATATTTAGGGTTTAAATTAGGAACAGAGTGGGAAAGCATTAATAAAGTTGCGGGGCCATATGTGAAATACTTTGCACTTGCTGCTATTGTTTGTGCAATTGGTTATTTTGTATTAAAAAAAGTGATGAAAAAAAAGTGATTACGGAAAAGGAATCTATGTCGACATAGGTTCTTTTTTTATTGGCATTTTTTCAAGGATGAAAGAATACGTTTAATATTTACCATATTGTGGCATACATATAGAAAAAGGGTGCTTGGAAAGGGGAATAAAGAGAAATGGAACTCCAGTTTCAAAATGTATATCAACAGGTAGAGAATTGGTATGTGTTGGATTCGGAGCTTCATTGGGATGTCAAAAAGCTGAGAGAGGATTTGTTCTCTCTTATTGAAGCATGTAAAACGCCCGTTATTTTTTGTGATACGTGTGATGCAAACGATGTGCTTCTATCATTAGGGGAAGAGGAAGAAGAATTCCTATTCCCAGTAGGTGGTTTTTATCATAAAGAAAGACAATTAATTTTTGTTTGTATGTGGGAAGAGTATGAGCAGGTGCTCAAAACACTACTGCATGAGTTTCGTCATGCGATGCAGCATAAGAGAGAAGTATTGTATGTTGGAAGTGAAGTGTACGAAGATAGATGGATTGAAAAAGATGCGAGGAAGTTCGCGGAGAGGAAATTGGATGAATATAAGAATAGAAAGTTAATGTAAAGCATAGTGGAGAAATAGCGCTGTGCTTTCTTTATACTTATTAAAAATAAGTATTTGACTTTTATAAAGTTTAGTTCTAAACTAATGATATGAAACGAGCGAGGTGATGAAATGAAAACAGAAGATAGACTCGGATTACTATTATGGTTTCGTTTATCACGCTTTTATAATAAGAGTATTCGTGAGACGAATCAGCATTTGAAAGAATGGAATGTATCTGCCGCTCAGTTTGATGTACTAGCTCAAGTTGGAGGGCATAATCGTCTAACGCAGCAAGAGCTTGGAAATAAGCTATTTGTTACGAAGGGAAATATCACGCAGCTTTTAAATAAAATGGAGCAGCTAGAGTGGATTCGTCGTGAACAAGAAGGTACTACAAAATATATTTCGTTAACAGAAAAGGGAAAAGTTTTATATGAAGAAATCGTCCCGCCTCAAGAAACATTCCAAGCGGAGCAGTTTCAAAAATTAAATGTAGAAGAACAACATCAATTATTACAATTACTAAAAAAATTACAGTGAGAAAAAATTTTAAAATAAATCCCGAATTCGATATAGTATGAGGTGAAGGATATGTTTAGAAAAGTTGATCATAAAAATATGGGCAGAGCAAATCATGGTTGGTTAAATACACATTTTCATTTTTCTTTTGCCAATTACTATAATCCAAATAACATGAACTTCGGAGCGTTACGTGTTATTAATGATGATCTAGTAGCGGCACAAACTGGTTTTGATATGCATCCGCATCGTGATATGGAAATCATTTCGTACGTTGTAGATGGTGCTTTAACACATGAGGATAGCATGGGGAACCGCGGAACAATTGAGCGAGGACATGTTCAATATATGAGTGCTGGCACAGGTGTATTTCATAGCGAGCATAATTTAGGAAATGAAACACTACGTTTATTACAAATTTGGATTTTACCAGATCGTGCGGATCATAAACCAAACTATGGTGAGTTTAAATTTGATTGGAGCGAGCGTGAAAACGAATGGTTCCATATGGTATCTCCAGTAGAAGGAGAGGCACCAATTCAAATTCACCAAGATGCAAATTTATATTCTTTATCGTTAGATGCCGGAAAAGAAATTCATTTTCCTGTGCGAGAAGGCCGTCAATTGTATCTTGTTCAAATTGAAGGAAGCAGTGTAATAAATGGTGAAACGTTTGTTATGCGTGATGCAGCAGAATCTGTAGAAGAAGATACTCACATTCAAGCGAAAGAGCAATCACACTATTTAGCAATTGAATTGAAAAAACAATAAAAGGCTTATAGAAAAGAGTACATCTGATAGGATGTCCTCTTTTTTGATTGGAATTATCTGAAAAATGTTTCTCAAATTTTCGGTAGAGGTATCGGCTGTAAAAATCAGAATTTTATAAAAGTGTCAAAAATCTTTATGGGAATGGGGAATGTTATAGTGAAAAAGCAAGTCATTTCATCAGCATTAGCGTTAACTGTTATCGCCGGGGGATTTGGAGCGTTTGGGGCAACGACAACGAAAGCGGAAGAACAAAAAATTCAATATCATCAAGAATTTAAAACACCTGCATACATAGGTGAAGAATGGAAAGCACCGGAAGGACTAGATAAAAAAGAGACGGTCTTTCAATACTTAGAGAGTAAGAAAGATATGTTTAAATTAGCAGGAAATATTGAAAAGCATTTTAATATCGTTGGAGAAGAAAAAGACGCTGAATCTGACACGACACATGTGAAGCTAGTTGAGAAACATAATAACATTCCTGTGTACGGTTCTGATCAAACTGTTACACTTGATAAAGAGAATAATGTAAAAGCATTCTTCGGACAAGTTATTCCGAATTTAGATGATAAAAATATCCCTGCATCTGCAAGCATTAGTGCGGAACAAGCAGAAACAATTGCAAAGGCAGATATTGAGAAAGAAATTGGTAAAGTAAAGAATTATGACGGTGTGAAAAAAGATTTATTTGTATATGAAAAGGACGGTAATTACTACCTTGCATACTTAGTTAAGGCATCGATTTCAAAACCAGCTCCAGGGTATTGGCATTATTTTGTTGATGCAACAAATGGAAATGTTATTGAGAAATATAATGCTGTAGATCACGTTACAGGGTTTGGCTACGGAGTATTAGGTGCTAGACAATCATTTGAAATTGCCCAAGATGAAAAAACGGGAGTATTCAACTTATTTGACGGTAAACGAGGACAAGGTATTCACACATTTGATGCAGAAAATATGGATGAAAACTTGTTTAATTTATTCTCACAATGGCTTGGATATACAGGCGAAGAAGTTGAAAGTAAATCTAAGTTCTTCGAAGATAAAGCTGCAGTTGATGCGCATGTAAATGCAGGAAAAGTATATGATTACTACAAAAAAACATTTAATCGTAACTCTTTCGATGATAAAGGTGCGAAGCTTATTTCAACTGTTCACGTAGGGGAGAGCTGGAATAACGCAGCTTGGAACGGTGTGCAAATGATGTATGGTGATGGCGATGGAAAAACATTCATTCCATTATCTGCTGGACTTGATGTTATCGGTCACGAATTAACGCATGCTGTAACTGAACATACAGCAAACCTTGTTTATAAAAATGAGTCAGGGGCGTTAAATGAATCGTTATCCGATATTATGGGTGTTATGGTTGAGAAGAAGAGCTGGGATTTAGGTGCTGACATTTATACACCTGGTAAACCAGGCGATGCACTTCGTTCACTAAAAGATCCAGCGTCTATTCCAAACCCATTAAAACCAGGTGAAGGTTACCCAGATCACTATAGTAAACGTTATACTGGAACAGCTGATAATGGTGGCGTTCATATTAACAGTAGTATTAATAATAAAGCTGCTTATTTAGTATCTGAAGGCGGAGATCATTACGACGTGAAAGTAGCTGGAGTGGGCCGTGAAGCGACAGAAAAAATTTACTACCGCGCTCTTACGAAATATTTAACTGCAAACTCTGACTTCAAAATGATGCGTCAAGCTGCTCTTCAATCAGCCGAAGATTTATACGGTAAAGATTCTAAAGCTGTACAAGCTGTAACGAAAGCTTATGATGCAGTAGGCGTAAAATAATAGGAAAAAAACCTGACTAGAATGTCAGGTTTTTTTCTTTATCCCGCTATTTGCAGGGCAGTAAGACCCCCACCTCAAAATTCATCGGAAGCAAAGAAGTTAGGTGGGGGCCCTGCTGCCCGTAAAAGCCTGATTGGTGAGGGCTGATAATCAGTGGGGAATGAACAAAACCCCCACGGAATAAAGTTTCACTTTATTCCGCTAGTCGCGAATACCTAATGCGATTTTCGCCATACGTGACATACGTTCTTTCGACCACGGTGGATTCCAAACGACATTTACTTCTATTTCATTAACTTCAGGTACGTTTGTTGATAATACTTTTTTAACGTCTGATACGATTTGCCCAGCCATTGGACAACCGATAGAAGTCATAGTCATCGTAATGACAGCATTATTATTTTCATCTGCTGTAACATCATACACTAATCCAAGATTAACGATATCAACACCTAGTTCAGGGTCAATAACAGCTTCTAAATTATCCAATAATTTATTTTCAAATGCTTCTTGTGACATAAGCAGCCCCTCCTATATTTTAATGATATCGATTCTCATTATAACGGAAATGAGCATAATGTGCAGGAAATGAGCTCAAAAAAAATATCCCTCTTTGAAAGAGGGATATTTTTTGAAAATCTATTCTGTTTTAAAATGAGATACGAGTTGATCTAACTCTTCAACTGTTTGTTTCATTTTTCCAGCAGTTACTGTCATTTCATTCATAACGATAACTTTCTGTTCAGCAGATTGTGCCGTTGCGGCGGTTTCGCTGGATACTTCAGTCGAGATAGAAGCGATGTTATTAAGTGAAGCATTCATTTCTTCAGCACTTGCAGCCATCTCTTCAGCAGTTGCTGATATGTCTTGCATTTGAGTAGATACTTTATTTACTTGTTCTACAATTGTTGTGAAAGAAGTACCAGCTTCACGAATAACATGAATGCCTTCAAATGCTTCAGAACGGCCTTGAGACATCATAGAGCTAGCAGTTTCTGTATCATTTTGAATTTGATGTAGTAATTGATTAATGTCTGTTGCAGCTGTTTTAGATTGTTCAGCAAGCTTTCGAACTTCGTCAGCTACGACAGCAAATCCTTTTCCTTGCTCGCCAGCACGAGCTGCCTCAATAGAAGCATTTAAAGCAAGTAAGTTTGTTTGCTCAGCGATATTAGAAATAGATTGTACAGCGGTATCGATATATTTCGTATGAGTGATTAGACGTTCAACCACTTCTGACGTAGCATTTACAGCTTCGTGTATCGTTGTCATTTGTGAAACGGATTTTTGGATAATGGTACTTCCATCGCTAGCATGTTCAGATGTGGCAACAGCAAGTTCCGCTACAGATGAAGCAGATTCAGCAATACGTTGAACACTTACTGCCATATCGTCCATTGCAGTTGAACTTTCTTCCATACTAGAAGTTTGTGATTGAATACTTGCGTTTAAGTTAGACATTGAGCTTTGGACTCTTACTGTCGCCTCACGTGATGTATTCGTTTTTTCTAGCATGTTTTCAGAAGCGGTTTGTACTTCCACTGATGTTTTTTGAACACGATTAATAATATGTTGTAGGTTTTCTAACATTTTATTAAATGATGCTGCGATAGCACCGATTTCATCGTTGCTATTTACTTGTAGACGTGCCGTTAAGTCACCTTCTTGAGAAGCTAACTCTTTTAGTTTCGTGTCAATTTGTTGAATTGGTTTCACAAGTTTACCAGAGAACCACCATGCAAGAATAATTGCAGCGACAATACAAATAACAAGTGATAAGAAAATAACATATTCGATTAAGAGTGCAGATTGGTCAATTTTTTCAATAGATTGTTCACGTAATGTAGCTTGTTCATTACTATAATTTGTGAAGTCACCAATTACTTTATAGACAGTTCCGTTTTCTGAAGAAGCTACTTGTAAAGCTTCTTCCCATTTTTGTTCTTTTGCAAGAGTGAATACTTTTTCTTCAACGAACTTTCTCCAAGTAGACCCTAATTCCATTGTGCTTTTTACGGATGAAGAAAGATTTGGATTAGAAAGAAGTTTATCTTTTGAATCCTCAAGACGTTTACTCATCTCATTAAACTTGTCTAATTCGACTTGATCATGTTGTAGTAAATAACCTCTTAAAGCAGAGAGCTGTACTTGATAAGCATCTCCACGTTCTTTCAATTCTGTTGCCAGTGGAGAAATTTCTTTTTGTAATGTTTCAGCTTTACGAGATTGGTCAATAGCAAAAAATAAAATAAATGCTAAGGCGATACCAAATAAAGCGCAAATCGTTCCCATCATGAACATAAGTTTTTTTCTGATACTTACAAAATTCATATGATAAAAAGCCTCCTTTGTGAAATCTTAGTATTAGAATTAATTAATGTAAAAAATGAAAGAAAGCTTTACTCCAGTTGGAATAAAGCTTTCTTATTTCCTTTAGGAATTATAGCAGACGGAATGAGAGATAGAAAGATATATTTTAAAGTGAAAAAAGAGAGACTGTAAAACTTTCTTTCCTATACCTTTGAGCTTGTGTCATTTTCACTTTAAGCGTTTGTTTTGAAATGAGAAACGAGAATTTCAAGTTCTTGTACGATTGTTTTCATTTCAGATGATTTGTTAGCCACGATACTCATTTTGTTTACTTGATCACCAGCTGAATGTGCTGTTTGTGATGTTTCTGCAGCAACTTCGTTTGAAATAGAAGCGATATTATTTAAAGCTGCGTTCATTTCTTCAGAGCTTGCAGCCATCTCTTCAGCAGTTGCAGACATTTCTTGCATTTGCGTAGAGACTTTGTTAATGTGGTTAACAATTTCTGAGAATGAAGATCCAGCGGTACGAATAACCGTAATTCCTTCAGAAGCCTCTGCTTGACCTTGTGTCATCATGTCATTTGCTATTTTTGTATCGGCTTGAATTTGATGCAGTAAATGGTTAATGTCAGTTGCGGCTAGTTGAGATTGTTCAGCAAGTTTTCTAACTTCATCAGCAACAACAGCGAATCCTTTGCCGTGTTCACCAGCACGAGCTGCTTCAATAGAAGCATTTAAAGCGAGTAAATTTGTTTGCTCGGCGATATTAGAAATAGATTGAAGTGCAGTATCGATATGATTTGTATGTGTAATGAGTCGCTCAACTACTTGTGATGTAGCGTTAACAGCTTCGTTAATTGTATGCATTTGTGTAATAGATTTCTCAATGACTTTATTCCCATCATCTGCTTTTTCTGAGGTTGTGACAGCTAAACTAGTAACAGAAGAGGCGGCCTCAGCAATACGCTGAACACTCGTTGCCATGTCATCCATTGAGGTTGAACTTTCTTCAATGCTAGAAACTTGTGAACGAATATTGTGTTCAAGAGCATTCATAGTTTCTTGTGTCCTTGCGGTATTTTCCATAGAAGCGGTTGTTTCGATAAATACATTTTCGGAAGCTTCTTTTACACTTGTTGATGTTTGTTGAACTTGTTTTATTATATGCTGTAAGTTAGTGAGCATTTGATTAAAGGAATTTGCAATGTCACCAATTTCATCTTTACTCGTTACGTGTAATCTAGCCGTTAAATCTCCATCTTGAGAAGCTAATTCTTTCAACTTCTCATCAATTTGTCGAATTGGTTTAACGAGTTTACCAGAGAACCACCATGCTAATAAAATAGACGTTAATGTACATGTAATGAGTGAGAAGAAAATAATATATTGAATAAGTGATGAAGAAGACTCGACGTCAGCAATTAATGCGTCACGTTTCTCATTCTCTTCATTTGTATATTTATTAAAACGACCTAACAGATCATTTACATAATCTGTTTGTGCTAAAGCAATTTTAGATGCTTCGTCCCATTTTCCTTCATGCGCAAGAGGTAGTACCTCATTATCTATGACGCTACGCCATTTTCCTCCCATTAAAATGGCTTCTTTCATTCCTTCTGGGAGCTTCTTGTCACTTGTTACTTTCTCTCTAGTATCAGCTAATTTTTTCCCTTCTCGGTTGAACTTATCTAATCCTTTTTGATCATGTGATAGCAAATATTCTTGTAAACCAGCAACTTGTGCCTGGAACCAATCGCCACGTTCTTTTAAAATCGTCGCTCTTTTCGATACATCATTTTTTAACGTTTCGATTTCACTTGCTTGATTCATGGCGAATGAAAGAATAACAATAAGAGCAATGCTAAATAAAGAAGAAATGCTTAAGAGTGTGAACAGTAGTTTTTTTCGAATACTAACATATTTCATCGTTACCCCTACCCTCATTTAAACTGTTTATTATGATTTATAGATATTTGAAGCGAAATTAATAAAAACATTATTATGAAGTTATTAATCTGTTCAATGAAAATTATAGCAGATAATGGAAGGAGTCAGATTGGTATTAGAAAAAGTTCTTAAAATGTATACATTTGTATATCATAAAATCCATAAATAAATATTAGAAATGCTATTGAAATTTGAAATAACATCATGTATACTTCTAATTAGTTGATAACGATTATCAGTATCAACTAAAACATTACTCTTCGTTATGTTGGTCATACCCCTTTTTGACGACGTAAGTCAGAGACGAAATGTTGAAATATCTTGTGTCCTATTCTACAGAATTATGGTAATCTCCAACCTCAACTTATATGCGCGAGCATGCAAAAAGGATCCTATCCGTGAAGGGATCCTTTTTTGCATGCTCGCGCAATTATTGTATATAGACCGGGTATTTGTTCTTCAATTCCTTCTGGGGCAGTAGAAGGGAAGACCCACTTTTGATGAGGTCCCTGTTCTTCAATTAGTTTTTCAATCTTAAAATGTTCTTCGGCGAGTGTTGTAATAATTTCTCCTAATGTCCAGCGACGGATGGTTGTTTTCGGTAACGATTCTTTCTGCGCTTCTGTAAGAAGAATGCTATAAGCAACATCATCTTCAATCAATTCTTCATCGAAATAATTTCCATTGGCCCGAAACGATGGGTGGTCTACTCCTAATAGCTTTGTGTATATTGGATGGTAATCGCGGAGGATAAGTATTCCATCTGGCTTTAGTAGTTGAGAGATTTTGGTGAAAAGTGGTTTTAAATCTAGAAAGTAATGAAGTACACCAAGCTCCAGTAATACGATATCAAATGATTTGGAGAGATTTACATCTAGTACATCAGAAACGATGTAATGAATAGAAACGCCTGCGGCATCAGCAAGTTCATTTGCATATTTTGCATTACTTGCTGAAATATCAACAACTGTTACGTCAGAGCCTAAAAGGGCGAGAGCAACGGCCTTATTCCCTTTTGATCCTAGTAAATTAATAATACGTTTTCCTTTCGGAGATTGTATGTAAGGTAAATAGTGATCTACCTCGCGCATAGGGTCTTCCATGATTTTTTTCGCATAATCCTCCGGTGCCCCATGGCGATTCGTCCAAGCTTCATAAGCAGCTGTATTCCAGCTTTTTTCATTAATAGTGCTTAGTTGTTTTTGGTTCAATGTTATCACTCCTTTTGTGAACGTATAGTTATTCGGCAGGGGGATGGGATTTCCTTTTCTTTCTGAATAAAAGTTTGATTTTTCTGTGATTAAGTCGTACAATACTTTTTATACGTAAAAGCGTTGAAAAGGAAAAGTAGGATGAACACATTCTTTCCAGAGAGCTTCGGTAGCTGAGAAGAAGCAAGAATATTCATTTGAACAATGGCCTTTGAGCTTCGTCCTGAACTTATCAAATGATAATAGTAGGCGGCGACGAGAGTTGGTACTCGTTATCAAAACCACAGTATAAGAGCATATAGCTCCGTACTTGTTAAGGCTAATTATGTGAGTAATTGGCGAAATAAGGTGGTACCGCGACTGTTTATACAGCCCCGCCCTTATCTTTTTTAAGATAAGGGCGGGGCTTTTTTATATTTAAAAGGAGGAATGTAAGATGAGTATTTTTATTGGAGGCGCTTGGCCGTATGCAAATGGCTCGTTACATCTTGGTCATATTGCGAGTTTGTTACCTGGAGATATTTTAGCACGTTATTACCGGGCAAAAGGTGAGAATGTGTTGTATGTTTCGGGCAGTGATTGTAATGGAACACCGATTGCAATTAGAGCAAAACAAGAAGGTGTGACAGCAAAAGAAATTGCTAATAAGTACCATGAAGAATTCCAGCGATGTTTTCGTGATCTCGGTTTTACGTATGATTGCTATACACGTACCGATAGCGAGCATCATCATGAAACTGTTCAAAAAGTTTTTTTACGTTTATTGGAAGAAGGCTATATTTATAAAAAAACAGTGGAACAAGCGTACTGTAAAACGTGTACGCAGTTTTTACCGGATCGTTATGTAGAAGGAATATGTCCACATTGCCATGAAGCAGCAAGAGGCGATCAATGCGATGCGTGTTCAGCTATTTTAGATCCACTCGATTTGTTAGAAAAGACATGCAAGTTATGTGGTAGTACACCATCTGTAGAGGAAACAGAGCATTTTTATTTTGCATTGCATACATTTCAGCAGCAAATTAAAAAAGTTGTAGAAATCGCAAAAGAAAAAGGAACATGGCGTGATAATGCAATTCAATTAACGGAAAGATATGTAAAGGAAGGGTTACAAGATAGGGCTGTATCAAGAGATTTACCAATCGGGGTACCAATTCCAGTGAAAGGGTATGAAGATAAGAAAATTTACGTATGGATAGAAGCAGTGGCAGGATATTATTCAGCGAGTAAATATTGGGCTGAAGAAACAGGAAAAGATGATCATGAGTTTTGGAATAGCGATGCGCAAACATATTATGTACACGGCAAGGATAATATTCCATTTCACTCCATCATTTGGCCAGCGGTTTTACTTGGAATAGGAGAGGAAGCAATCCCGCGTCATATCGTTTCGAATGAGTATTTAACAGTTGAAAAAAGAAAGTTATCTACGAGTAAAAACTGGGCAGTATGGGTGCCTGACATATTAGAACGTTACAATCCAGATTCTATTCGTTACTTTTTAACAGTAAATGCACCAGAAAATCGTGATACTGATTTTTCATGGCGTGAATTTATTTACAGTCATAATAGTGAACTGTTAGGTGCATACGGGAACTTCGTGAACCGGACATTAAAGTTTATTGAAAAATATTATGATGGCATTGTGCCGCAGGGAACTATCAATGTAGAACTGAAGGATAAAGTAGAAGGATTATATAAAAATGTAGGAGAGGCGATTGAGCAAACTACATTTAAGGTGGCGCTAGAAACAATATTCGATGCCGTACGTTTTGCAAATAAATACTTTGATGAGAGGCAGCCTTGGAAAGAAAGAGAAGATAATCCAGTTTCATGTGAAGAAATGATTTATAATTGTATTTATCTTATTGCTAATTTTGCAAATCTCCTTGAACCATTTTTACCATTTTCAAGTGAAAGAGTTCGAAGCACATTGTCGATTGTGAACCGAAATTGGGAACCGCAAAATACGTTGCCGAATAGAATTGATAGCGTGCAGCCATTATTTGAGCGAATCGATGTAAAACAAATTGAGCATGAGATAGAGAAGCTGTATGTAGCGGCAAAATGAGATAGAGAAAAAGACCTTTCAAGTAAATGAAAGGTCTTTTGTTATGCAGTATGATTCTCTTTCTTATCTTTCAAAAAGAAAAGTACAGCAAGGATTACAAGAATAATAGCTGCAATATCATACGTTATTTTAAATGTAGTATTAAAGTTTAAGTACTCTACGAAAGGAGTTTTCACTGCTCCTGCATATATACAAACGGGAATGAGAAGTAAATCGTAAAATTTCTTTTCTTTCATATATCTTATTAGGAAGAAGATACACATAATAGCAAAAAATACGATGCTTAAAATAGTCATTTATACCTCCCGATAAATTTACTTATTTTAATTGTAGTTATATTTTTATCCCGCATTAACGGGCAGTAAGACTCCACCTCAAAATTCAGCGAAAGCGAAGAAGTTAGGTGGGGATCAACTGCCCGTAAAAGCCCGATTGGTGAGGGCTGATAATCAGTGGGGGATGAACAAAACCCCCACTAATTAAAGTTTTACTTTATATAAATTCTGTATTTTTTTCAAGCGCTATGCACGCGATTATGTTTCCTTTCTTTCCTAGCCGTAAGCAGCTGGGGAGTGAAAATTCCAAGCAATATAAAAATAATTCCAATCCACTGCATGAAGGTTACGACTTCATGTACAAGTGTAATAGAAGCGATAATAGCAGTTGGTAATTCAGCTGCACCTAATATCGTGCTAAGTCCTGTTCCAACTTTTGGTACACCGATTGAAAAACAAATGACAGGTACAACAACGCCGAATAATCCGAGGAAAAAAGCATATTTCCATAGACCAGCTTGCAGGGCACCATCTGTTAAAAAGGTCGGCGGGAAGAATAGGCATACGATAAGAGTTGCACTTGTTGTCATAAGAAAGCTTTTCGTATAAGGGGGAACATCTGTAGCAACGCGTCCGCTTGCAAAAACATAGAATGAAAAAGAGACAGCAGCTAATAGTCCAAAGATAATCCCTTTCGTAGAAAAACTTTGTCCGAGGCCTTCAAATATACCACCTGCAAACAATGTACCAGCAAATAAAATAAGGATAGATATGATCTTATCGCGGCTTGGAAATGTTCGATTTGCAATTGCTTCGATAATGACACCAATCCAAGTGAACTGAAAGAGTAGGACGACAGCGATAGATGCGGGTAGCTCTTCTACAGAAATAGCGTAGAAAATTCCAGTCATACTCATTGTTGTTCCGACGGTTAGTAATGAAAAGAATTGTTTTTTTGTTACTTTATGACGTGAAAAGAAAAGAACGAGTAGAAATAGTCCAATCCATCCGAAGACATATTGTCCCCCTAATAGTTGATGTGCTGAAAATCCACTTAGGAATCCGAGTTTGAAAATAGTTGAAAGTATGCCGTAGCTGCAAGCACCGAATAAAACGAGCAATGAATATTTAAACTTATCCATAAAAAATCCTCCTTTTAAGTAATAAAAAACGCCCGCTATCCAAATAAGGATAACGGGCGAACGAAACAGAGTAAGACACTCTACAAAATTCCGCCACTCACACATAAAGTATGAGTTTGGGGTATGTAATTATAGTGAATGCTACATTGCTTTTGGGAATACAATGGAGCATTTTACACCTTGAGCTGTGTTTTGTATTCCGTAAGGAAATTGATGTTTATCTAATATTTGTTTCACGATATATAATCCAAGACCGCTACCTTGTACTAAACCGTGTTTATCAGGGTTTGCACGATAGAAAGGCTCAAATAAATGAGCAAGTTTATCTTCATCAATTTGTGAACCTGTATTTAATACTTCTAATGCGTAACCGTTTGGTTTTTCATAAAGCTTTATATATACGTGCTGGTGGTCAATTGTATAATGAATTGCATTTGAAATAATGTTAAAAATAGCAGTTTGAATAAATTTAGGATCAGCTAAAATTTGTACGTCGTGTTTAATATTAGATTGTACATTTAATTGTTTTACAGATACAAAGTAATCTACTTTCTTCATAACATCCTCAATAATATTAGATAAAGAAATGACTTCTAAATTCGGTTTAAATTGAGGGTTTTGTATTTTGGATAATTCCGACATTTTTTCCGTTAATATGTTAATATCTTGCATCATTTCATAGGAACGTTTTAAATATTTATCTCTATCTTTATAAGCTCCAATCCCGTGAATCATGCCATCTAGTTGTCCCATAACGGCTGCGATTGGTGTTTTTAATTCATGGGATACCATAGACATAAATTCTTTACGAGATTGCTCTAATTGTTGTTCCTTTTTGAGCTCATTTCTTAAATCTTGATTGCTTGCATGTAAATTCTTCACAATATTTGGTACTTGTGAAGCGGCTACTTGCAAATTAAAATCTGTTTGATCTGTATTTTTGTTAAGTAGTTTTTTATCTGAGAAATCAAGATTCATAATATCTTTTAAAGCATCGCTCATATATTGAAAAGGTTTGGCAATTAGTTTTGTATAAATTAAAGATCCGAGTAGTGATAATGCAAGCATTGTCGCGCCAATATGTGGAGCTAATTGCTGCAACGCATCTGCTAACTTTGGATTATCATTTATATCATTTATTTTACTTGCTGCATTTTGTGTATGTAAGGCATCATTATTAGCGGCTTTCTTTTCTGCTTCTGTAAGCGGATTAGAAGTGCTATTTTTCCCCGAAAGGTTTTGTGTATGTTCTTTTGCTTTTGCAGTTTGGCTAGGCTGCAAAAGGTGATTGATAGCTGTAGAAAGAGATTTATAATCTATAATAGAAGATTGGAAATTGGAAATGCTTCCCTCTGACACAGCTTTATTTTGATTCGTTTTACTTTGATTGTTTTGCCTATCTAAATCCGCCTGTTCTGTAGTCGGCGTTCCATTTTCTTTCGCAAAATGTTCTTTATCGTAGTTTGAAGCTAGAAAGTAAATAATTTGATAAAGACAAAGTGATAAAAGAATACAAAATAATAAGGTTTTGATGAAAATATTTTTGGTGATGTTGTCTTTGCTACGATTCGATTTTGTAGCCAATGCCTTTCACCGTTTTAATATAAGTAATTCCTAATTTTTTTCTTAAGTTTTTAATATGTGTATCTATAACTCTTACATCACCATAATGTTCATAGCCCCATACCTTATTCAACAAATCACTTCTTGATAATACTTTTCCTCGATTTTGCAGTAAAGTATAAATAATTTCAAATTCTTTTGTTGTCAATTCAATTTGATTACCATGAACATAAGCTGCATATGCTGTAGAGTTTAACATCAATTCATGGAATTGTAGTATAGTTGCAGCTTCTGCTTCCTTCGTTGCTGCCCTTCTTAATACAGCCTCTACACGCTTAATAAATACAGTGTAATGGAACGGTTTCGTAATATAGTCATCAATACCTAACTCAAATCCTTTAATTTCACTTTCTTCATTATGTAAGCCTGTTAACATAATGATTGGTACATCAGATTGTCCTCGCATAATTTTACAAATACTATAGCCATCTATATCTGGTAACATTACATCGAGGAGGACAAGATCGTATGAATTTTTTTGGAAAAGAAGAATACCTTCTGTTCCAGCACCAACTACATCAACAGTAAAGTTTTGTGCCATTAGAAATTCACGAATTAGTTCTTGTATATCTGGGTTGTCTTCAATCACCAGTATATGCGTCATAGTAACACCTCCTAAATAACGCTTTTTACTGCAATATTCGAATTCATCATTTTTCGAGTGACTCAGATTGTTTATACATATAATAAGCCCCCGCTATAAAATAATCATGAAGGTAGCAAGGGGAATAGTTTAGTGTTACTGAATAGTTCAGAATTACAGTAGTTCTATTATAGTATGTATTATAAAATTTATAAAACATTATAACTGTATAATTTTAATATCTACGTTTATCAATGTTTAAATATCAGCTAATCAAATCTATTCCTATTATATATGTAAATACAGTTGTTTTGCTACTGTAAATGAATAAATAAAATAAGCCAAGACATAAAATTCTTGGCTACACATAAATCTTGTTTTTAGGCTATTTTACAGTGACAGTAGCTTGCTGCTGAACGCGCTCAAATAACCAGTGTATATCATTGTTATACATACGAATACAACCAAGTGTTGTTGCTTTGCCGATTGCTTGATTATTGTTAGTTCCGTGAATTGCATAAGTTGTTCCGTAAGTTCCTGCCATATTTAATCCGAGCCAACGGTCACCAAGTGGATTACGTGGATCGCCGCCTTTAATTTTGCCTGTATAATAAGGGCGGTTTTTAATTTTATTTACGATTTGAAAAGTTCCTTTAGGTGTAGGTGTTGCTGCTTTTCCAGTAGCGACAGTAAAACTTTTTATAAATTTTCCATCCTGATAATAATCCATTTTATTTAACTGAGTGTTTACGATTAATTGATCTTTCGTTGTAGCGGCCTCTGCGCTAGCTAATGGAAGAGTTAAAAATCCTAATGATAATAGTGCGCTTAATAATAATTTTTTCATTGTTATTCTCCTTTTACTATCGTAATAGTCTTACATACAATGAAGTTGTAATCCTCGTAAAGCTTTATTTACATTTTCATCTAATGTTTCAAAGAATGCAGTGATTTTGCTGTTGTGTTTGTTGTTTTTATCAATAAGTAATCTTTCATTTAATAAAAGCTCACCACGTAGTCCAAAACTTTGAACTTGAATATTTAGCTCATCTTCATTTTCAGAAATGATTGGTAAGAAATAATGAAAAGCTTTTGTTGGAATGATGTAGCTTTTGCCAATCATGCTTTCTTGATTTGAATTAATCCATTTTTTCGTGACAATTTTAATATTCTTTTTTGAAACGATAAAAGATAGTGTTGTAGATTTTGTTAAACTTACGTCAAATTCACTTGTTTCACACATGTGTAAATTAAAAACGGTTTCATTTTGATGAGATTCAACATTTGTATTAATAAAATCGTGCATTTTATATGCTTCCATTTCGTATTCACCCTTTTTTCAATTTCGAAAACGACTTATATTTATTCAAATTAATGCTTAGTCATATATTGGTTAAATTTTTCAACAAATTCCGATATAATCTTACAATACGTATATGAAGCTAATATGAAGTTAGGATGAGTTTGTGGTGGTTTTTTATTGAGAACAAAATTAGAGGGGTTTTTAAGTGTTAAAAAATGGATAAAATTTGCATGATATTAATGCGTCTTTTTGTTATTTTGACTTAAAAAATGATTTTTACTAATTAATAAAGAACAGAAATCATTAGTGTGACCCTTACAAAAATGTAATAAAAATGTAAGCTATTGTGATAGTTATTTCGACAATTTTTTTATACAATAATAGTAAGAAGTTGTACGTGATTGAAAGGAGAGATGACATGGAATGGATTCATGAATTATTTCAGCAATACGGATACTATGTTGTACTTGTCGGCTTGCTGTTAGAATATATTGCACTTCCGTTTCCGGGAGAGCCCACATTAGCATATGCGGGATTTTTAGCGCAGAAGGGTGATTTAAGTTTACCGATTTTAATCATTCTATCCTTTATTGGGACAAGTGTAGGAATGACGATTCAATACTTTTTAGGAAATAAATTAGGTATGCCTTTCATTCAAAAGTATGGAAAATACGTATTTTTAACACAAAGAAAAATTGATTTAACGAGAATGTGGTTTGATAAGTATGGGTACTTCCTGATTTTTATTGGTTTCTTTATTCCTGGTGTACGTCATTTCACAGGATACTTTGCAGGAATTATTAATTTACCATTCCGTCGTTTTGCCATTACAATTTATTCAGGCGCTCTATTTTGGGTATCATTCTTCTTAATCGGTGGTTACTGGTTAGGTGGAAACTTACATGATATCTTTGGAGCGTTAGAAGGTCATATCGGTAAAATCATTTTTGGAGTGATTGTGATTGTAGCGGTTACGTTAAGTATTCGTTTCCGTAAGCAGTTAAAACGAGTATTACTACAAAACGCAAGCTAATATGAAATCCATTCTATGTCAGAATTTAGGAGAGCAGTGCAAAAGCACTGCCTTTTTTATTTTATCCCGCTATTTGCCGGGCGGTAAGACCCCCACCTCAAAATTCAGCGGAAGCAAAGAAGTTAGGTGGGGGCCCTGTTGCCCGTAAAAGCCCGATTGGTGAGGGTTGATTAAAGTTTTACTTTATATTCCAATCTATTTTTAACTTTCCTTTTAGCTGATTTCCACTAACTATAATGTAATAAGTTCCTGTCTTAATTGCCGCGAAATGATATGTATTAGGGCCAGCTGGAGCTAAGTAATTTTCTTCCTCTTGAAATTCACTAGCCATTTTTACGTCTCCCATGTAGCCATTCGAATTATCAGCTCGTGATTCAATGGTGAATTCTAATATGTCACCTCGTTTTAGTTCAATTGGGACTTTATGTTCACCACTAAAATGTTGAAAAGATGCTTCGAAAGAGTTATCTGTTTTTGTTTCGACCCATTGTTCTTTTGATGTTCCAAACCTTTCTAAATCTACTAAGTTGATTGTAATAAATATAATAAACATAATGCTTGGTACGAAATATTGTACCCACTTAAATTTTGTTGCTATGACTGTAAATAAAAAGAAAGAAAGAGAACATACTGCTCCAATTGATCCGAGTAACAAGAACTGTATTAGACTAGCTTCTTTAAATATTAGGAAGGGAAGAAAAAATAAATAGCCGCAAAAAATATAAAGTAATATTGTCTTCATTCTTGTATGTGTTTTTAATTTCAATTTATCGATGCAAATAGAACAAAAAATTGCATATGCAGCAAGAATAGGAACGAAGGGAACAAATAGTAGTTCTCGTAATCCAGCTAAGAAACTATATAATGTTTGTTGACTAGTTGTTAAGAGAAGCGTGCTAATAAGTGATAATAACAAGAAAGTCGCTGTAAGCTTAGTAAGAATATAGGAAAAAGTAGATATTTTATTCATATGTCACTTCCTTTGTTTAATATTTCACATTCATTATATAGGTTATTTCCATCATAATACATATTTATTTTTGTCAATTATTAACGTCAAAATGACAATTATAATTGACAAAAATAAGGATATTATTTACAATTTTAATTAAATAAATGAAAAAGAGGGAAGACATGAAGCTTCAAAATCGAGTGAGGGAATTGCGAGCAAAGCATCGTTTATCACAAGGGGATTTAGGGAAAGCGATTGGATCATCACGGCAAACGATTAGTTTAATTGAGCGCGGGGATTATGCACCATCTATTGTATTGTCGTTAAAAATCGCACAAATTTTCAATGTATCGGTGGAGGAAATATTCACGTTAGTGGAGGGGGAAGAGGATGATGAAGAGTAAACGAAAAAAACAATTTGATTCTGTGGGGAAAATAGCATTAAGTATGATGGGTGGCTTTTTAACGTCTTATATAGCTTTAAATTTACTCTCGGATGAACCGAGAAAATTATCATCCAATACATTTATAGGCATATGTACTATTTTTGGAATCTTAATGATGTACTACACTTGGAAGAATACGCGTATGTTAGCGGAGGCACGCGATGAAGAAGAGAGCGTACAAGGCAGAAAATTAGGCATTATAAGTATATATTTACGTGTAGGTGATATAGTGACGCAGGCATGGTTTGTATATGCAGTTATTACATGTAGACGTGCACTGTTGCAGGATACTAATGTTTCATTTGCGGTGTGGAATTTAGTAGCTTCTATTGTTTGTTTAACTACTGTAGTGATTATCGGGCTCATAACAAAAAATCGTTATAATAAGCTATACCCTGAACAAGGTGTAACGTATATGGAATCTATGAAAATGTGGACGAAAAACGCAGATGAAGGATTAAAGCACATTGTGCATGAGGCTGGATATAAAGCGTATGAATTTACGAATACAATATTGGCATATGTATGGTGGGCTGCCGTTATATATACAGCTGCTAGTGATATCGATTTTGTGTTAATTGGTTTAATCTCATTTATTTGGATATTGCATCTCGGGAAGTTCATGTACGAAATGCAGAGAAAAATGATTTATTAAGGGGAGAAAAAGGTGGATATTTTAAGAAGGCCAGCTGGCTCAATGACAGTGGCGCTAATTCTGTCCATTTTATACGGAGTAATCCGAACTGGGAAATTAGAAGTAATTTTGAACCTATGGGCAATAGTTGGAATTGCATTGTTAGTGTTAGCCATTCATGAGTTAGGACATGTAGTATTTGGTGTAATAGGTGGTTTGAATTTTAAATTTATGACAGTAGGGCCGATTACTTTCCAAAAAGAGAAGGGGAAAGTACGCATTCGAGAAAATAAATTATGGGCGTACTTTGGAGGTGTTGCAACATTAGTACCACCTTCTATAGAGACACCGAATCTTTCGAAAAAGTGGGCGTGGCTCACTTTAGGTGGACCGATTACGAGTTTACTATTTGGTATTACTTCCGGTTACATATACATGGTGAGTTATTATCAATATCTTTTATATTTTTCCTTTTTCCATTTTGCAATCTTTGCGGTTACAATTGTGCCGATAAAAGGAATGCTTATGAGTGATGGGATGCAATTTCTTATTTTAATTAAAGATGATGAAAGAGCTAGAAATCACTTATATGAGATTCAAATATCGAGTGAGTTATTTAGTTATAAAAGACCGAAAGATTGGGATGAAAGATTAGTAGAATTGAGTGAGGAGAAAATAAAAGAGAATAAAGGGATAAGGGAGATAATGAGTAGACTTATGCTCGTCTTTTTTGCTCGTGCAGATCAAGAGGGAATGGAAAGAGCGATACCGTATATAGAACGAATTGTTCAATTACCTGTAACGAAAGAAAATAAGTTTTTCGTTAGTAGTTTTCATAGTTGGTACCTTTTATATAAAGCCCTTTATCAGATGGATAGTCTTTCTTTGCAAGAAGCAAAGGAACATGCAAAGGCTATTACAAAAATGGACCTAAGTGGATATTACCGTACACAAGGGATTATTAAATATGTAGAGGGCAATATGGAAGCGTCCCGTACTTATATGAAGAAAGCCGATCAAGAATTAAAGAGCGCCGAGAAGAGTGAGATGGGATATTTACAATTAGAAAGAGAATGGTTTAAGCAGCTGAAAGAGAGGGTATCTTACGATGGGTGAGGTATCCTCTTTTTTATATGTCATCTTATGCCGTTCCATAAACAGCCTAGGGCGAGTAAAATGAGATAAGAAGAGCAAAGCTTGGAGGAAGTAAATATGGAAATTTTATCAATTATTTTGATAGTCTTGCTCATTTATGTTGTTTTTAAAGTAGCATATGTAGCATTAAAGATACTCGCGATCCTATTGATTATCTTTTTAATCGTAGAGTTCGGCAGTAAGTTGCTTGGGGGATAGGGTATGTTGTACGTTTTGGATGTCTAAGGTTGTCGTTAAATCGATATCTTGTGCCGAATCGTTGATATAATGAAAAAATCGTTGATATAAGTGGAGAAACGATCGATATATTTGAAAAATCGTTGATATATTTAAGTGAATACGAAGTGGGGTATGTGGAAAAGAAGTTGCCGTTGGGTAGCTTCTTTTTATTGTAGTGCCGGTGTATGCAAACCAACATAAAAAAGCTGGAAGAATTCCTTCCAGCTTAAGAGTTACTTTCAATTTGGCGACCGCTATCTTCTTCATTGTCTTGTAATAGGTTGAATACGTCTGCTAAGCAGAATGCAATGAACCAAGTCCATAGACCGTGGAAGAAAGCTGAGCTTAATTGAAGTGGTAATGTATAGTTTGTCATTGAGTAGGAAATACATCCACCAACGATTCCAATCATTGTTAATAACATTGTTTTCTGAGCATTTTCTTCTGGATTGAAGAGGAAGTAAATGTATCCGCCTAAAATTGAAGCGCTTACAAGTGTTTCGATTCCATTAAAAATGATATTCTCTCCAAGCTGTGTGTTTGTCCAGAAACAAATCGTACCGCCGATAATAGCAAACAGGACAGCTATTGTATATCGTATATATTGATTCATATGTTCATCTCCCTATGTAATAAGATGATTTGGAAGTCAAAAAGGTAGGTATAGTATATTGAAGTGAGTTTTAATTGTACGTATCTTTTTATAAAAAGATCATTGAAGAGTAACTAAGATGATCGGTTGTTTAAACCGTTACGTGTATGGTGTCTGAAATATACCCGACTGCTCGTTTCTTTTTGCTTGTAAAATAAGAGAAACTTCCAAGTCTATATACTCTTTTTTTGTGAGTCTGCTTTCATTATAACACATTTAGGGACATAATAATAGAATTATCTGATTTTGTAATAAGTGTAAAAAATAAAAAGCGTAAGGAAATACCATTAACAATGCAGTTTAGTGGAAGAAGGATTTTAATTTATTATGATGAAATATGTAATCAAGGTGAGATCTAAGAAGGAGGCTTAAATACAATAAAAAATGTTTTGTAGCATGAATGTAAGGGAGGGGAGCTAACTTGGAGATCACAACAGAAAGATTAATAATTAGACCTTTTAAGAGTACTGATTTACAGGATGTATTTGCTATTTATAATAATGATGATACATGTAAGTTCCTATTACATAATAAGTGGACTCATGAAGACATGCAGAAAAGATTTAATAAGAAGCTAGCAAACAATGCACTTACTGAAGAATCAATATTAAGTTTGGCAGTTATATACAAGACTAAAGTAGTTGGTGACTTATCCGTATGGTACACAAATATGAAGGATACTGTTGAGATTGGTTATAGTTTTTCAAATGAAGTAGTTGGAAGAGGTTTGGCAACAGAAGCAGTAAGTAGTTTGGTGTTTAAATTATTTAATGAATGTAATGTACATCGTATACAAGCTAATCTTGATGCACGTAATACAGCTTCAAAAAAATTGTGTGAACGAATAGGTATGAGAAAGGAAGCCCATTTCATACAAGATTTTTGGAATAAAAATGAATGGACAGATAGTTTTGTATATGGAATGTTATCCTCCGATTTGTAGTAATAAACTTCGTGATTTTATTATGCTAAAGGGTGCGTTAGTTGAATAACAAAGGGCATAACATAGTATATATGACTAATATGTTATGCCCTTTAATGTATTAACCTTTTTTATATACGTTTGAAACGGCCGACAATTTCAACTGTTTCAGTAATGTTCATAAATGCTTTGTTATCCACTTGACGGATAATACGTTTCATTTCGCCTAACTCATAGCGAGTCACGACAGTGTAAATCATTTTTTTCTTATGGTTTGTATAGCCGCCGACAGCGTCTACCATTGTCACCCCGCGTATGCCGTGATGTAGTAGTGCGCTTTTTATTTCCTCGCCTTTTTCTGTAATAGTCATTATCGTTAATTTAATATGTTTCGTATGCACAGCATCGATAACTTTGCTGACTACAAATCGACTAATTAACGTATAAAGTGTAATATCCCATCCGAAAATAAAACCTGCTGCGACAAGTAAGATTAAGTTGAATACAAATATGATTGCTCCAATTGAAACATCTCGATATTTTGCTACAATCAATCCAACAACATCAAAACCACCTGTTGAAGAAGCAAATCGGAATATAATTCCTGAAGCTGCTCCGCAGATAACACCACCGAATACAGAAGAAAGTAAAATATCGTCTGAAACTTGGTGTACCGGGATAATATTCATCGCTAAAGATGACACAGCTACAAAGTACGCTGTTAAAAAGGTTGTCTTCTTGCCTAAGTAAAAGTGACTTAAAATAAGAAGAGGAATGTTTAGTAAAAAGATAAGTGCACCGATATTGTAGTGCATTAAATAACCGATAATCATCCCTACACCAGCGAATCCACCGCTAATCATATTATGCGGGATAAAAAACATATTCATAGAAATTGCATACAAAATAGAAGCTATAAAAATAACAACCAACTGTATCATAAATTCTAAATGAAATGTTTTAGCTGCTGGGAAGGATAAAAAGGCGGTGTCGGGAACGTAATCGGCGTCTCCTAGTTGACCCATAGTATGTTTCATCTCCATATTCATTTTTGATTACAAGAAGAGAATAAAGGTTTTTTCAAAAACTGGCAATAGTTTTATTATAATGCAAAAATTTTATAAATTTCTAATAAATCAAGCCTATTCATTGATGTGTGTGAATATACTAAAGAAAGCGAATACAACGTTTCTTAATTATTGTTTTCTTGAGAAAATATGCAAAATACTTTTTTTGAAAATAAAAGGAAATAGAGAATGTTTGCCTAATGTGCTAAAATGACCTTATTAAGGATGTGAAGCGATGGAATTTTTATTGCAGGATGCAATTCTATATATATCGTTTGTAACGACGGCACTTTGTTTATTAGAAGTTTTCTTCCTTGCTAATGTTTCTCGCTTTGTGCGTCAACAAGCATCAAGCGGTAGACAAAGAGCTTTTGCGTTAGTTGATACATGTGAAGATAGTGCGGGAAATGTACCGCTATTTTCTATTTTTTATAAATATGGAATGATTCGTTCTGTACGTAGACAAGAATCAAGTGAAGAGAATGATGAGGTCGGTCCGTATACACCAATGTTTCGCTAAATAATTACGAAACATTGGAGGAATGAACATGTTAAAATCATACCGAGCTGTGCTCGTTAGTTTATCATTATTACTTGTTTTTGTTTTATCTGGCTGCAGTAATGCAGCCCCAATTGATGCACATAGTACTGGGATTTGGGATCATTATTTCGTATATCCAATCTCGTTTATGATTCAATTTGTTGCTCATCATATACCTGGAGCTAGCTTTGGGATTGCAATCATTATTATGACGCTCGTTATTCGTTCAGCAATGATTCCATTAGCTGTTTCACAATATCGTAGCCAAGCGAAAATGAAGAAAATGCAACCTGAATTGCAGAAGCTAAAGAAAAAGTACGGTGATGTAGGCAAAGATCTTGAAAAACAAAAGCAGTATCAAAAAGAAATGTCAGAGCTAATGAAATCAGGCGGTTGGAATCCACTTGCTGGTTGCTGGCCAATTTTTATACAAATGCCGATTTTCTCTGCTTTGTATTATGCGATTAGCAGAACGGAAGAGATTCGCACATCTTCTTTTTTATGGGTGAACTTAGGACATGCAGATCCATATCATATATTACCGATTATTGCAGCGTTAACGACATTTATTCAGATGAAAGTTTTCCAATCTAATATTACACCTGGAGAACAAGTACAGATGCTAAAGATACAGCAAATTATGATGCCGGCAATGATTCTATTTATGGGGTTTGCGGCGCCATCAGGACTTGTATTGTACTGGATAACAGGTAACTTATTTACAATGACACAAACAATCGTATTAAGAAAAATAATGGAACGTGAAGAGTTACAATTACAAAAAGCATAGAGAAACACCGCTCATTATGAGCGGTGTTTTTTATTCGAATCGTTAAGGAAATTTTAAGAAACCAACATTACTATTGGCATTGTATACGAAAGTGTACATGCTTTAGAAATATGAAGGAGGAAATTTCCTATGAAGAAGAAAACAGTTGGGTATTTAGCGATTGCAGGTGCTTTATCATTCGGAATCATTGGAGGAGTCGGTATTCCGGCATTCGCGGCAACGAATACTCCAGCAGCTGAACAGTCTACAAAAACGGCGAAAAAGGATTTGGATGACGCTACAAAACAAAAAGTAAAAACAATTATGGACGATACAAAGAAACAGTTAGAGAAACTAGGTGTAAAGCTTCCGGAGAAAGAGAAGCGTAAAGACATGTTTGCAGGATTAGATGATCAGGCGAAAGCAAAAGCGAAGTCGATTTTAGAGCAAAAGAAATCTGGAAAATTAACGCATGAGCAAGCAAAAGAGGAATTAACAAAGCTAGGCGTGAAAATGCCGGAGAAAGGTAAACATGGAGACATGTTTGCTAACTTAGATGAACAGGCGAAAGAGAAAGCGAAGTCGATTTTAGAGCAAGAAAAGTCCGGTAAATTAACACGTGAACAAGCGCAAGAGGAATTAACAAAGTTAGGCGTGAAAATGCCGGAGAAAGGTAAGCATGGAGACATGTTTGCTAACTTAGATGAACAGGCGAAAGAGAAAGCGAAGTCGATTTTAGAGCAAAAGAAATCTGGAAAATTAACGCATGAGCAAGCAAAAGAAGAATTAACAAAATTAGGTGTGAAACTTCCAGAAAAAGAGAAGCGTGAAGACATCTTTGCGGGATTAGATGAAGCAACAAAAACAAAAGCAAAAGCGATTTTAGACAATGAAAAGAAACAATTAGAGGAATTAAATGTGGATCTTCCGCATCACAAGTTTTTTATGAAAAAAGAAGATAAATAATTGATTTATGTATCTTTCGTGGGGCAACCGGAAGGTACATGCGAGGACCGATTTCTACTTATAGAAATCGGTCTCTTTTAATGATTCAATAAGATTCTTTTCATTGTTAGTATGTATCCGAAGACGCAGTAGAAGATTGCAAAACCGATAAACACTTCCGTATATTGATATTTACCCAATACGTAGAAGGAAACAGCTGGTATAATAGCTACCGCTAAAATGCTATAACCAGGATACTTGTTTCGATACATGATAGCGAATAGAACAGAGAGAAACGTAGCGATGATACAAAAGACAGCAATCATTATTGGTACACCTCCTAAATTAATTATACCATTTTTAGGGAATTAGAGAAGTTTTGTATCTTCTGTTATAATATAAGAAGAGAAATATTTCCTATGTTATATAAAAAATTATATTGATTTTTTATAACAATTCAATATAATGAACAATAACTACAAAATTCGACATCAAGAAGTGATGATGAGGACACGATTAATTTTTTACGATTCCCAGAGAGGGAAGCCTTTGGCTGTGAGCTTCCTAATACGGAAAAATAGATTACCACCTCTGAACTGCAGCAGTGAACGAACATCTAGTAATTGCTTGCCGGCAAAAACCGTTATTTAGACTTGAGAAATTGGTGAAGTGTGTTACTTTACGAATTGAAACAAGGGTGGAACCACGAATACAACACTCGTCCCTTTTTAGGGAGGAGTGTTTTTTTATTTCATTTTTGCATCACACTAGGATTGGAAGGAGGATACGCAGCATGCATCATGATGAGAAGAACAAAATTGGTTTAACGGTAGCACTTTCTATCGTAGTAGGAACGATTATTGGATCTGGTGTGTTTATGAAACCAGGGAGCGTATTAGATTACTCGGGGAGTTCTAATATGGCCATTCTTGCTTGGGTAATTGGTGGTCTGTTGACGCTAGCAAGTGGTTTAACAGTAGCTGAAATTGGAGCGCAAATCCCGAAAAATGGTGGGTTGTATACGTATTTAGAGGAGATTTACGGGAGTTTTTGGGGATATTTATCAGGTTGGATGCAAACAATTGTTTATGGACCTGCTATTATCGGAACATTAGGTTTATACTTTAGTTCTTTAATGATTAATTTTTTCTATTTAGATAGAGTATGGAATTTACCAATCGCAATTGGAACGGTTGTGTTCCTTGGCGTTGTAAATAGTATGGGAACAAAATACGGAGGTATCGTTCAAACAATCACGACAATTGGGAAGATGATTCCAATTGTGTTAATTGTTGTGCTAGGTTTCTGGAAAGGGAATAGCGATATTTTTAACGTAGTTGTGCCAATATCGGAAAATCAAAGTATCGGTATGGCAATTTTAGCAACGTTATTTGCTTATGACGGCTGGATTTTACTTGCTTCGATTGGTGGAGAAATGAAGAATCCAACAAAGTTATTACCGAAAGCAATGACAGTGGGGATTTTAATCGTAACTGCTGCTTACGTATTAATTAACTTGGCGTTATTAAATGTATTACCAGCAGCAAAAATTGTAGACCTTGGAGAAAATGCAACAGCGACAGCTGCTGGTATGTTACTTGGAGAATATGGTGGGAAAATTATTAGTATCGGTATTATCGTTTCTATTTTCGGTTGTTTAAATGGAAAGATTTTAACGTTCCCACGTATTCCAATGTCTATGGCAGAACGTGGACAACTTCCATTTTCTAAGTTTATTGCAAAGGAAAGTCCGAGATTTAAAACACCAGCAAATGCAATTACTGTTGAAATCATTTTAGGAATTATTTTAATGATTATTAGTGATCCAAATAAGCTATCTGAGATTTCCGTATTCATTATTTATATTTTCTATGTAATGACGTTTATTGGTGTCTTCATTTTAAGGAAACGTAATAAGAATAAAGAGCGTGCATATAGTGTACCGTTATTCCCAATCGTACCAATCGTTGCGATTTTAGGTTCGTTCTTTGTAATCGGTAGTGCGATTATTAATGATCCGGTAAGTTGTTTCTTATCAATTGGAATTGTCTTTACGGGACTTCCGGTGTATTGGTACTTGAATAAGAAGAAAGAAACAGAATGATGGAAGGGTAGGCGTATAATACGCCTACCTTTTTTACTGTAAAAAAATTGTACTTGCGTCCACTTTCTATTTTGGTTACTATAATCGTAGTAACCAAAATAGAAAGCGTGGGGAAAGACTTGAATTTTCGTGTTTATATTTTAGCTATCGCGGCTTTCGTAGTCGGAACGGTTGAGCTAATTATAGGAGGAACGCTCGATTTAGTTGCCAATGATTTAGGAGTATCTATTAGCGCAGCTGGTCAGCTTATAACAATATTTTCGGTAGTATTTGCTTTGTCAGGTCCAGTTCTATTAGCTTTGACAGGGAAGTTTGAAAGAAAAACATTGTATGTTGGAGCATTATCGATTTTCTTAATCGGAAATATTATTTCGGCATTTAGTGTGAATTACGGAATGCTAATGTTCTCAAGGGTTATTTGTGCGGCGAGTGGTTCATTAATTATTGCACTATCGGTAACACTTGCTTCTAGTGTAGTAGAACCGCATTTTCGTGCGCGTGCAATTGGAATCATTTTTATGGGAATTAGTGGATCACTTGTACTTGGAGTACCGCTCGGTCTTGTACTCGGAAATGCATACGGATGGCGTGCGCCATTTGTATTGATTTCAGTATTAACAGTTATGGCAATTGCTTGTATTTCATTGTTCTTAACGAAAGTACCACCGACATCGGTATTATCAATAAAAGAACAACTTGCTACTTTAAAAGATAAAAAAATTGTAAGTGCACAGTTAACATCATTTTTGTTTTTAACGGGGCATTTAACATTGTATGCATATTTAACACCGTTTTTAAAAGATGTTATGCATGTTGAAGCAAATTGGATTAGTGTGTTTTACTTCATTTTCGGAATCGCAGCAGTAATCGGCGGTGGATTCGGTGGATGGCTTGCTGATAAATGGGGATCGAAGAAAAGTATTATCTCGATTATTATCGTATTTGCATGTGCAATCTTCATGTTGCCATTAATGACATTCTCATTTCCACTCTTCATCATTATGATGGGACTTTGGAGTATGCTGAGCTGGGCGATTTCACCAGCACAGCAAAATTATTTAATTGAAATTGCACCGGAATCAGCTGGTATCCAGCAAGGTTTAAATAACTCTGCGCTTCATTTAGGAATTGCACTCGGTTCAACAGTAGGCGGAGTTGTTATTGAAAAATCATCTGTTATATATAACGCTTGGGTAGGCGGTGGCTTTATTATATTAGCACTGCTTTGCGCGATTTTCTCGATTACGAGAGGACGCTCTACTCAGTTTGCGAAAGGAGAATCTATCGTTTGATAGGTTCTTTTTTTATTTGTAAAAAATTGCAGGTTTTAGTAGAGAAATGGAGAAAGGGTGTATAGCGAGGTGAGGTATATGTATACGAATTTTTCAATTATTGGTCTTCTAATTTCGATACTTCCGTTGTTTCTTATTATTTTTATACTTAGATGGATTCGTTTTATCTATCAAAATTCAGAGAAACAAGTGGAGCAAAATGAGAAAATTATTGAGCTTTTGAGGGAGATAAAGGAACAAAACGAACAGGAGTCTAAGTGAAAAACTAGACTCCTGTTTATTATTTAATTAGTATCTTAACTTCATCAACAAACTCTTAATTTCCTCATCTTCCATAAAGAGATCATGATGTTTCTGAGTAATCTTTGCAAGTGCAACGTCGTGATAGAAAAATTCTGTAAAGAACTTTACGAAAGGTTGTGACATTGTTTTCATCGCTTGCCATGATTCTTGTTCTACGCCAGCAAATAAAATTTCACGATCGTCAACGATGAGTAGCAAGTAGCGCTCTAATGCATTAGGCTCTTCAGCTGGGATTAGAAAATGCATGTTTTCTAAGTCTGTTTCTACTTCTCCAACAATAAGAGATTCAATTTGAACACCTTGTTTTGCTTTTTGTTCTAGTAAAGGGAGATATTCTAAAAGAGTATCATTCCAAGCTGAAATACGGATTGATTCTTTTGCACTTTCAATGAGTTCTTTACTTTGAACTCGAATAGAAGATTGCATTTTTAAGCTCCACACACGGTCATCTGTAAATGATTTTTTTGATATGTTTGTTTCCAGTTCTTTAATATTTGATTGGAATTCTGTCGTTAATTTTTCAATTGCTAGTTTTAGTGGTAATGCTGTATACAATTTTTTCTTTTCTGAAACAGAATCCATTACCATTCCTTTATCGATTAGGCGTGCTAGTACTTCATATATTTTTGCTTTTGGAACACCTGAATGCTTCACAATTGTTGTAGCATCTAATGGTTCATTGCTTGATACGACAACTTCATAAGCTTGGCTTTCATATTGTGAGAAACCGAATTTTTGTAACATAGTTCCCTCCGAACGAATGAGATTATATTTTAAGGATAATGAACTATTTGTTTTTGCACAAGTGGTAGTCCGTTTTCTAATTGTATTAAGGTGAGAATTAATTTCAATTTTTTAATTTTATCTATTATACTTAATATAATGATTAATAATATTTCAATTTAATGCGAAGGGGATGCTGGGGGGAAGATGTTAAGAAGTTTACGTTTAAAAATTGCGGTAGTGTTTTCAGTACTTATTTCTATGATGTTCGTAATATTGGGTACAGCTGTGTATCAATTACAGAAAGAAAAGGAAGTGCGTTCCTTAGACGAGTATTCTCAAAATGCGATGGATCTTGTGACAGAGCAACTTACGACATTTGTTCAAAGAACGGATGAAGATATGGGGTATTACGCGAACAGTGAGATGATTCGTAATATGCTTCAAGGTGGGGTTACTCCAGAAGAGGAAGCGTTTTTAACGAAAGAGTTTGCGGAGTATAAAAAGAATCATCCTGGTATTTTAGATTTATATATTGGTACGAAAGATAAAAAAACATTAAGTGCCAATCTTGCTGAAGGTGGGCAAGTGCCAGAAGGATATGATCCAACGACAAGACCATGGTATAAAGATTCAGAGGCTGATGTAAAAAAGGTCCATTGGGGACAACCTTCTTATGAAATTGCAACAGGAAAGTTAAGTGTAGGTGTTTCTAAAGCAATTACAGCTCAAGATGGATCTGTATTAGGCGTTGTTGCGATGGATGTATCGCTTGGGACGATTCAGAAGTTGCTTCACAATATTCAATATAATAATGACGGAGAAATGTTTATTATAAATGATAAAAATATGGCTCTTGTTTATCCAGAAAAGATAGGGAAAGATGTTTCTAAAGAGCCACTTATAAAGAGCTTAAATAAAGAGGTAACAAAATATGCGGTCACTACAATAAAAGGTGAAGATGTAGTTGTTTATAGTCAATCATTTGATACGATGAAATGGACGATAGGAATCTTTTATCCGAAAGAAACGATCGATGGGCTATTAAATAGTACGAGAAATACAGTCATTATGATGGCGTGTATTAGTTTATTAGTTGGAATCGTAGCTTCCTACTTGTTCTCAAGAAGATTAGCAAGACCACTGCAATTATTAAAGAATCACGTTCAAAAAGTAGCAGAAGGCGATTTAACGCTGCGAATGAAGGTGACAAGTAAAGATGAAGTTGGAGAGTTGACGAAGCACTTTAATGATATGGTTGAACAAATGAATGAAATGGTAAGTAAAATTAAAAACAGCGTATCAACAGTGCAACAATCAACGAATAGTTTACATTATTTAACGAACGAAACAGTAGCGGCTAGTAGAGAAGTTTCCGGAGCAATGGATGATGTGAGCGGGGGAGCTTCTACTCTTGCGAATAGTGTGGATGAAGTTTCAGCTCAGCTCGAGAATATGGCAGAGTCAGTGGAACAAATGAATAGCTCCGTTGGTGAAATAAAAGGAGTGACTGGCAAAGCGGAAGAGGCATCTAAGCAAGGATTAAATACAATGAGGAACTTAGTCCGTACGAGGGGACAATCATCTTCGATTGTTGTTCATACAGAAGAAGCATCGGATAAGTTAGAACAAAGAGTTGGATCGATTCAAAATGTTGTTGAGCTTATAAAAGGTATTTCGGATCAAACAAATTTACTTGCTTTAAATGCCTCGATTGAAGCTGCCCGTGCAGGTGAGCAAGGTAAGGGATTTGCGGTTGTTGCTGAAGAGGTTCGGAAATTAGCGGAACAATCAAAAGAGGCAACAGGAGAAATCACAACGATGATTGGTGATGTGCAATTAGAAGTAAAAAGGGTTGTAGAAGTTGTAAGTAAATTGAAAGACATTGCAGATGTGCAAAATAAAGTGACGACAGAGGCAGAAATGGAGTTCCGCACAATTATGTCAGTTGTAAATACGATTAGTACTTCAGTTGAAAAAATTGTAGAAGAGGTACATAACATAGGTTACGAGCAAGGAGAAATTACAGCGGTAATGCATACAATTGCTGGTACGAGTCAAGAAAGTGCAGCTGTTTCTGAAGAGGTACATGCTGCAACGGAATCACAGGTTAATCATCTAGAAAAGGTAGCCCACACGATGGAAAGTTTGACAGAGCATATGAAAGATTTAGAAATATTAGTTGAGCAGTTTAAAGTGGAAGAGTAACATATTAGTAAAATGATGAGGATTTCGGTAAAATAGACAATGGATATATAAGAAGCGATTATAGGAGGAAGACTACTATGGCAATTGTTGACGTATCGATTATTCCGGTAGGAACAGGTAATCCAAGTGTTAGTGAATATGTAGCAGAAGTACAAAAGGTGCTAGAGAAAAATGCGGATCGCGTGAAGTATCAATTAACACCGATGAATACAATTATTGAAGGAGATCTTCCTGTCATTCTAGAAGTAATTCAACAAATGCATGAAGTTCCATATACGAAAGGTGCACAGCGTGTTGCAACAACGATTCGTATTGATGATCGACGTGATAAAGTAAGCACAATGGAGAAAAAATTAAACTCTGTCCGATCAAAATTATAAGAAAAAGCAGCGATCTTCGCTGCTTTTTTCATATAGGAGGTAAATAAAATGAGTGAAAAGTTTAACGAGCAGTTTGACGGTTTACTAGAGAAATACACTGAGCTGTTACTTGGCGAGAGTAATGAAGAGCGAAAAGAACAGGTAAAGAAGTGGGCACTTTATTCTTACATAGCGAAGACGATGCCAGCTTTAGTGAAGCATTGGAATGAAACTTATCCAGATGCGAAAGAAGAGATGGTGCAGTTAATTACGGATATTAAAAGGCTGAATGAAGAGAAGCGAAATGAGAATTAAAAAACTTAGGTGATGCTACTCTAAGTTTTTCTTATTAATATCCTTATATAATTTACATGGAATATTAAGGGTTTTATAGGCATGTCGAATATTTTCGGTATGCCTATTTTTGCCCTAGTAAACCCGTTTTTTCTAAATGTCGAAAAATATTCCCTTCATATTTGCATGCGAGAATATAGGTTTTTAAATGTTTTTATAGTATTTTATAAATTATCTAAATAATTATTTGTATCCAATAATTTTAAACAGTGATATAATTTTGAAGAGGGGTAAAAAACAGATAAATTACAGTCATAGGGGTGAATTACATGGAACAATTAATGCGAAATTCGTTTCTTTTCTTATCTAAAAATAAAGCGCTAACAAAACTGGCTAAAAAGTACGGTTTACGCTTTGGTGCAGGTCGCTTCGTCGCAGGGGAGACGATTGAATTAGCGACAGCTGCCATTCAGGCATTAAATAAGCAAGGTCTTTGTGTAACAATCGATTATTTAGGTGAATTCGTTGATAATGAAGCGGAAGCAAATGAAATGGCTAACCAATCGATTGAAGCGATCCGTGCAATTGGAAGAGAAGGTCTTGATTCGCAGCTTTCTTTAAAGATGACTTCTATGGGATTAGATATCTCTGATGAAATCGTAATGAACAATATGCGCCGTATTTTAGAAGCTGCAAAAGAAAATGGTGTGTTCGTTACCATTGATATGGAAGACTATACACGCTGTGGTAAAACAATTGATATCTTTAAACAATTAAAATCTGAATACGATAATATTGGTACTGTTATTCAAGCTTACCTATATCGTACAGAAAAAGATATTGAAGATTTAAATGCTTATAATCCTAATTTACGTCTTGTAAAAGGTGCTTATAAAGAACCTGAAGAAGTGGCGTTCCCAGATAAGAAAGATGTAGATGACAATTATAAAAAAATTATTAAAATGCACTTATTAAATGGAAATTATACTGCAATTGCTTCACACGACGAAGCGATTATTGAATATACAAAAAAACTTGCTGAAGAACACAACATTCCAAGGGATCAATTTGAATTCCAAATGTTATATGGTATTCGTAATGAGCGTCAACTTGAGCTAGTAAAAGAAGGTTACAAAATGCGTGTTTACGTACCTTATGGAAACGACTGGTATGGCTACTTCATGCGTCGTCTAGCAGAGCGTCCAGCAAACGTTGCGTTCGTATTAAAAGGTATGGTTAAAAAATAACCAAGGAGAAAATACTCCTTGGTTATTTTAATTGCTGAAATGCATAATGTGCCATTTTCTTCGTATCAGGATATAGTTGCGCGCGAGTAGAAGATAATACGACGTTAATGACGCGTTTACCGTCTTTTTCATCGACTGTTACGACTGTATATTTGCCAAGTGCTGATAGACCACTTTTACTTCCAATCGCATATGGATCGTCATATAGTTCTTCTCGTCCATAGTTTGCGATGTTTGGAGAGCGTTCTGAAGTATGTAGAGTTGTACGTGTTGAATTCATATATTCTAAAACAACTGGATACTTTAATGCTTCTTTCGTAATAATAGCAATGTCATACGGTGATACTTTATTCCCAATTGCATCAGCACCACTTGCATTCTTGAAAGTCGCATGCTTTGTACCAAGTTCCTTCGCTCTAGCATTCATCATCTTCACAAATTCACTTTTTGATCCTGCGATATGTTCTGCAATTGATTCAGCTATTGGATCTGCACTAATGATAAGCATAAGTTTTAATGCCTCATCACGCTTTAATTTTTCCCCAGCACGAAGTTTAATTTTCTTACTTTGACTTTCTGTTTTAATTGCGTTTTCTGTAACTGTAATTTCTTCATCTTCTTTTACATTCTCTAGTAAAAGAAGGGTTGTCATCATTTTGGCTATACTAGCCGGATAAGAACGTTCGTCTTCGCGTTTCCCATACAAAATTTCACCTGTGTCTGCATCGATTGTAACGCCATATTGCCCAGTAATCTTAGGTTGATCAGCTCTTACAGCTTGTTGCCTTTGTGCATAAGAGAAGAAAATCATCCCTGTAAATAGTGTAGCAATCATTACAATCATAACTATTGTTCGTTTCATCATCGTTCCCTCTTTTGTTTTCCATATGTACAAATAAATTGGGCAGAAAAAGCAGCCATTAATCATTATGCCACGTTCTCTGCCCAAAAATATAGCGTTATTTTTCGCCCATATTATGCTTCTTATATTGTTGGTTATTACCTTGGCGTCCTTTTTCAACACCGTGATTATGTGGACCTGCGTTTCCAGTTACACTAGCTGCACTAATTCCAGCCTTTGAAGGGTTCTTCTTAAGTTTTGCCATATATATTCCTCCAGTTTCGTCAGATTATAAAAAGGAAAAGTGCATTTAAACAAAGAAAATACACATGTATAGCATAGCCAAATGAAAGAAAAATATTTATTTCAGAAAATTTTATCAATAAATATATTGCGAAAATTTAAACAGTATCATATATTTATTAGTAGAGGCTCACTCATTGATTGCGACTTATGTCGAAAAATTGAATGAGCATTCATTCAAGAATAGGGGGAGAATTGGATGTTCCAAATTAAAAAGGCTGCTGTTCTAGGTTCAGGCGTAATGGGTTCAGGGATTGCGGCACACTTAGCTAATATTGGTATTCCGACATTATTGCTTGATATTGTACCACCTGCGCTAACAAAAGAAGAGGAAGCGAAGGGACTTACATTAGAACATAAAAGTGTGAGAAATCGTTTTAGTAATACGGCTGTGCAAAAATTATTAAAGCAAAAACCAGCTCCTCTGACAGTGAAAGGAAATTTAGCACTGATTGAAGCAGGTAACTTAGAAGATGATCTTGAGCGTCTAGCTGATGTAGATTGGATTATTGAAGTAGTAGTTGAAAACTTAGATATTAAAAAGAAATTATTTGAAAAAGTAGACGCTGTTCGTAAACCGGGTTCTATTGTAAGCTCGAATACGTCAGGCATCTCAGTTGAAAAAATGGCAGAAGGTCGTTCAGACGACTTCCAGAAACACTTCTTAGGCACACACTTTTTTAACCCACCACGATATTTAAAACTTCTAGAGGTAATACCGACGAAAGAAACAGATCCACAAGTATTAAGCTTCATGAAACTATTTGGCGAAGACGTTCTTGGAAAAGGCGTTGTTATCGCAAAAGACACACCAAACTTTATTGGAAACCGCATCGGTACGTACGGTTTATTAGTAACTCTTCAAGAGATGATAAAACGCGGCTATAGCATTGGGGAAGTTGATTCTGTAACAGGCCCACTTATTGGTCGTCCGAAGAGCGCGACGTTCCGTACATTAGATGTTGTCGGTTTAGATACATTCGTACACGTTGCAAATAACGTATATGAAAACGTACAAGAAGAAGAGCGTGATGTATTTAAAGTACCAGCTTTCATGCATGACATGCTTGAGAAAAAATGGCTTGGAAGTAAAACGGGTCAAGGCTTCTTCTTAAAACAAGGAAAAGAAATTTTAGAATTAAATCCTGAAACGATGGAATACGAAGGGCGTAAAAAATTAAAAGCTGCATCCGTAGAGTTAAGTAAACAAGAAAAAGGATTAGCGAATAAATTGAAAGCGCTTGTATACGCGAAAGACCGTGCAGGAGAGTTGTTATGGAACATCATTACACCAACTCTTTTATACTCTGCAAAACTTCATAAAGAGATTGCTGACGATATCGTTGCAATTGACCAAGCGATGAAGTGGGGCTTCGGCTGGGAGCAAGGGCCATTTGAAGTGTGGGATGCAATTGGTGTTGAAAAATCTGTTCAAAAGATGGAAGAAAACGGCGTAGTTGTTCCTACTTGGGTGAAAGAAATGTTAGAGAAAGGTTTCACTACTTTCTACAAACATGATAACGGAGATAGCTACTATTACGATAATGGCGAATATAAGCGAATCGAACGTAATAAAAAGGCAATTTCTCTTAAGCAATTAAAAGCGAAAAATGGCGTATTAAAGAAAAATAGCGGAGCGAGCTTAATTGATTTAGGTGACGGTATCCTTTGCTTAGAATTCCATTCGAAGAGCAATGCAATTGGTATGGATATTACGCAAATGATTAACTACGCTGTTGATGAAGTAGAAAAGAATTATAAAGGTCTTGTTATCGGTAACCAATCGAAGAACTTCTGCGTTGGTGCGAACCTAGCAATGATCTTAATGGAAGCACAAGACGACAATTACTTTGAAATTGAGTTGGTTGTGAAAAACTTCCAAGATGCAATGACGAAAATTAAGTACTCTTCTAAGCCAGTTGTAGCAGCACCATACGGTATGACGCTTGGCGGAGGTACAGAAGTTTGCTTACCAGCAGCTAGCATTCAAGCTTCTAGTGAAACGTATATGGGCTTAGTAGAAGTTGGTGTTGGTTTAATTCCTGGCGGAGGCGGTAATAAAGAGCTATACATTAAACACTTAAATAAAATGCCAAACGGTGTAGAGTTTGACCTGCAAAAAGTTGCGAATAAAGTGTTCGAATCTGTAGCGATGGCGAAAGTTTCTACGTCAGCACAAGAAGCTGTATCGAACAACTTCTTAGGCGATAAAGACGGTATTAGTGTGAATGGTGATCACTTACTATATGATGCGAAACAGAAAGCACTTGCTTTATATGAAGCTGGCTATAAAGCACCGATTCGTAAAAAGATACCAGTTGTTGGTGAAACAGGATATGCAACTCTTGTACTTGGTGCAGAAGCAATGCATTTATCAGGTTACATTTCTGAACATGATCTTCACATTGCGAAGAAACTTGCATATGTCATTGCGGGCGGAAAAGTGCCGTACGGAACAGAAGTTGATGAGCAATATTTATTAGATGTAGAACGTGAAGCATTTATTAGCTTAGTGAGTGAGATGAAATCACAAGCAAGAATGCAGCACATGCTTGTAAAAGGAAAGCCATTACGTAACTAATAACGAGGGGAGATATCGTTCATGAGAGAAGCTGTCATTGTTGCGGGAGCAAGAACACCAATTGGAAAAGCAAAGAGGGGTTCATTAAAAACAGTTCGTCCTGACGATCTAGGGGCATTAGTAGTAAAGGAAACGTTAAAGCGTGCGAATTATGAAGGACCAATCGATGATTTAATTTTCGGTTGTGCGATGCCAGAAGCAGAGCAAGGTTTAAATATGGCTCGTAATATCGGCGGATTAGCAGGACTTTCTTACGATGTTCCAGCTATTACGATTAACCGCTACTGTTCTTCAGGTTTACAAAGTATCGCTTACGGAGCAGAGCGTATTATGCTTGGTCACTCTGAAGCTGTATTATCAGGCGGGGCAGAATCAATGAGTTTAGTTCCAATGATGGGACACGTTGTTCGTCCGAATAGTCGCCTTGTAGAAGCAGCTCCAGAATATTATATGGGTATGGGACATACAGCAGAGCAAGTTGCTGTGAAATATGGAATTTCTCGTGAAGAGCAAGATGCATTTGCAGTAAGAAGTCATCAACGCGCTGCGAAAGCATTAGCGGCAGGTAACTTCGCTGATGAAACAGTATCTGTAGATGTGACGTTACGTACTGTTGGATCAAACAATAAACTGCAAGAAGAAACAATCATTTTCGCACAAGACGAAGGTGTGAGAGCAGAAACGTCGCTAGACATTTTAGGTAAATTACGTCCAGCATTTAACGTTCGCGGTTCTGTAACAGCTGGTAACTCTTCACAAATGAGTGACGGTGCAGCATCTGTACTATTAATGGATCGTGAAAAAGCAGTGAGCGATGGCATGAAGCCGCTTGCGAAATTCCGTTCATTTGCAGTAGCTGGCGTACCACCAGAAGTAATGGGAATCGGCCCAATCGCTGCAATTCCAAAAGCATTAAAACTAGCTGGCTTAGAGCTATCTGATATTGGCTTATTCGAACTAAATGAAGCATTCGCTTCTCAATCAATTCAAGTTATTCGTGAACTTGGTTTAGATGAAGAAAAAGTAAACGTAAACGGTGGTGCAATCGCACTTGGACATCCACTTGGCTGTACAGGAGCAAAACTAACACTATCTCTTATTCACGAAATGAAACGCCGCAACGAACAATTCGGTATCGTAACAATGTGTATCGGCGGCGGAATGGGAGCAGCGGGAGTATTTGAATTACTTTAAAAAGTGCAGGTGGCTCGTTTAGAACAGGAGGTGGCTCGCTCAGAACAGGAGGGCGTTGGAAGCCCTGACGAAGAGGCGCTTTTTGCCTCACAGGAAGGGGTGAAACGACCGACTGTTCTAGCCACTGGAACTGGATTATAAAAAAAGTGCAAGCGGTTCGCTCAGAACGAGACGACGCTAAAGCAAAGAATGGAAGCAACCAAGGTTTATAAAAAATAAAATTGAGAGCCAGCTTCTTTCAAAAAGAGAGAAGCGGCTCATGAAAATATGAAGGAGGAAATTTTCATGGAAAAAACAGTAGGAAATGCGGTTAAAGGCGGTAGCTTTTTAGTTGATGAGATTACGATTGATCAAGTGTTTACGCCAGAAGATTTTTCATCTGAGCATAAAATGATTGCAAAAACGACAGAGGACTTTATCGTAAATGAAGTTCTTCCAGAGCTTGAATATTTAGAACAACATGAGTTTGATCGTTCTGTTCGTCTTTTAAAAGAAGCTGGGGAGCTTGGTTTATTAGGCGCTGACGTACCAGAAGAGTACGGCGGGATTGGTCTTGATAAAGTAAGCTCAGCGTTAATCGCAGAGAAATTCTCTCGCGCTGGCGGCTTTGCAATTACTCACGGTGCTCACGTAGGTATCGGATCGTTACCAATCGTATTATTCGGTAACGAAGAGCAAAAGAAAAAGTATTTACCATTACTTGCAACTGGTGAGAAATTAGCTGCATACGCATTAACAGAGCCAGGTTCAGGATCTGACGCATTAGGTGCAAAAACAACTGCACGTTTAAATGCAGAAGGTACACATTATGTATTAAATGGTGAAAAACAATGGATTACAAACTCTGCATTCGCTGACGTATTTATCGTGTATGCAAAAATTGATGGAGAGCACTTCTCAGCATTTATCGTAGAGAAAGAATATGCTGGCGTATCTACAAGCCCTGAAGAGAAGAAAATGGGTATTAAATGTTCTTCAACTCGTACGTTAATTTTAGAAGATGCGTTAGTACCGAAAGAAAACCTACTTGGTGAAATCGGTAAAGGTCATATTATCGCATTCAACATTTTAAATATCGGTCGTTATAAATTAGGTGTTGGTACAGTTGGATCTGCGAAACGTGCAGTAGAAATTTCAGCACAATATGCAAACCAACGTCAACAGTTCAAGCAACCAATCGCTCGCTTCCCATTAATTCAAGAGAAACTTGCGAATATGGCAGCAAAAACATATGCAGCTGAAAGTTCTGTATATCGTACAGTAGGTTTATTCGAAAGCCGCATGAGCACATTATCTGAAGAAGAAGTAAAAGACGGTAAAGCGGTAGCAGCTTCTATCGCTGAATATGCAATCGAGTGCTCTTTAAATAAAGTATTCGGTTCTGAAGTACTAGATTATACAGTAGATGAAGGTGTTCAAATTCACGGTGGTTACGGATTTATGGCAGAGTACGAGATTGAAAGAATGTACCGCGATTCTCGTATTAACCGTATTTTCGAAGGAACGAATGAAATTAACCGCCTAATCGTACCAGGTACGTTCTTACGTAAAGCGATGAAAGGTGAATTACCACTTCTTCAAAAAGCACAAAAATTACAAGAAGAGTTAATGATGATGATGCCAGAAGAAGTAGGCGATGAGCCATTAGCACTTCAAAAGTATTTAGTAACTAATGCGAAGAAAATTGGTTTAATGGTAGCTGGATTAGCGGCTCAAAAATACGGTAAAGCATTAGATAAAGAGCAAGAAATTCTTGTGAATATCGCTGACATCGTAAGTAACCTATATGCAATGGAATCAGCTGTTCTTCGTACAGAAAAAGCAATTAAAACAACTGGTCTTGAAAAGAATAAACAAAAAGTGTTATACACTGAAGTATTCTGCCAAGAAGCATTCAACGAAATCGAAGCAGATGCGAAAGAAACACTTATCGCAGTTGAAAACGGCGACATGCTGCGCATGATGTTATCATCGTTACGTAAATTAACTCGCCACACACCACTTAACGTAATTCCGAAGAAACGTGAAATTGCTGCGAAAATTTTAGAAGATGAGCGTTATACAGTTTAATAGATGAAAGAGAACCAGTAGCCGATTGGCTACTGGTTTTTTATTGCTGAATTCTTGAATAAAGCTGTTTTACATATGTATGTGTAAACAGCTCTTTTTTATGGAGGTAAAGAAGATGAAGGTAATAAGTGTAGGAACAGTTCATCAAATCGCATTTTTACCGCGTCTATTTCCAATTAACTGTTACTTCGTTGAAGAAGAGACAGGATTAACTTTAATTGATGCGGCTTTACCGTTTTGTGCAAAGAAGATTTTACAATCAGCTCGGAAAATAGGAAAACCGATTACGAATATCGTTATTACACATGCGCATGATGACCATGTAGGAGCGCTTGATGTTATAAAACAAGTGCTGCCGGATGTTCCGGTCTATATTTCAAAAAGAGATGCATGTTTACTTGAAGGAGATAAGGTACTGCAAGAGGGAGAACGAAATACACCAATAAAAGTGGGAGTGTCAAAACAGATAAATACGATTCCAGATATTCTTCTTCAAGAGGGAGATAAAGTTGGTTCTCTTGTAGCGATTGGAGCTCCAGGTCATACACCGGGATCAATGGCGTTTTTAGACACAAGAAATGATGCACTCATTGTTGGAGATGCATTTCAAACGAGAGGAGGATTAGCGGTAGCAGGACAGTTGAAGTGGCTTTTCCCGTTTCCTATGTTTGGTACGTGGGATGCAGAAGTTTCATTAGCAAGCGCGCAGAAATTGCTGGAGTATAAGCCGTCTTTATTGGCGACAGGACATGGGAAAATGATTGAAAATCCGTTAATACAAATGCAACGGGCGATTGAAGAAGCGGAAAGGAATTTAAGTAGAAAGAGCCTCTAATCGTTTAGAGGCTCTTTTTAGTTAAATGATTATTTAGCAGACTTTTTAATGAATACGATTTGAAAAAAACAGAATACTAAAGAAGAATGAAAGAAGAATGAAAGAAGAAAGGTAGGAGTATTCCATGCAAAATTTAACAGAGCTTGAAGTAGAAAACTTACGTCATTTAATTGGTGGACACGCAACAATTATTAACAAGTTGGAGCAGTATGCACAGACGTGTACAGATCCACAACTGAAACAAATGCTACAAAAAGATGCGCAAGATGCAAGAAATACGAAACAGCAATTAATGACTTTCCTAGGATAGGAGGAAGAGAAAGATGAATGAAAAAGATATGGTAAATGATTATTTAGCAGGATTAAATGCAAGTTTAACAAGTTATGCAAATTATATTGCTCAGTCTGATAATGAACAGTTACATCAAACGTTAATCCAAATTCGTAATCAAGATGAAATGCGTCAACGTAATATGTATGAGTACGCAAAGCAAAAGAGTTATTATAAACCAGCAGCACCTGCGAATCCGATGATTGTGCAGCAATTGAAAAGTCAGTTAAGTGCAGAATAATAGGATGAAAAAACGAGCGAAAATGAATTCGCTCGTTTTATTTTTTGTATGTCAATAAATACATAATAAATATTTTTCCAGTTGTAACAAATATGACGAAAATTGAATATAACAATTCACAAAAAGGACAAAAACTTTGTTCAATATTTCACAAAGTATCCATGGTTTCTATCGTGGGAACCTCTATAATTAAGAATGTAAAGAACAAAAGAAATAGATTATATGATCAATTAGGAGAGATTGCTATGAAAAGACATACAAGAAAAATTGCAATTATCGGTACTGGATTAGTTGGATCAAGTTGTGCGTATTCTATTGTGAATCAAGGCATTTGCGAAGAGCTATTATTAATTGATATAAATCATGAACGTGCAGTTGGGGAAGCGATGGATTTATCACATTGCATTAACTTTACAAATACAAGAACAAAAGTATATGCAGGAAGCTATGAAGACTGCAAAGATATGGACATCGTTATTATTACTGCAGGGCCAGCACCAAAACCTGGACAAAGTCGCTTAGATACTTTAGGAGCAAGTGCAAAGATTATGGAAAGTGTTGTTGGCGGGGTAATGGAAAGTGGATTTGATGGTATTTTCTTACTCGCATCGAACCCAGTTGATATTATTACATATGAAGTGTGGAAATTATCTGGATTACCTAGAAATCGTGTGATCGGTACAGGTACATCATTAGATTCTTCTCGCTTAAGAACAATTTTATCTGAAATGTTACATGTAGATCCTCGTAGTATTCATGGGTATTCATTAGGAGAACATGGTGATTCTCAAATGGTTGCTTGGTCTCACGTAACTGTTGGTGGAAAGCCAATTCTGCAAATTTTAGAAGAACAAAAAGAACGATTTGGTGAAATAGATTTAGATGAAATTGTTGAGAAGACTGCGAAAGCTGGATGGGAAATTTATAAGCGAAAAGGAACTACTTATTACGGAATCGGAAATTCTCTAGCATATATTGCGAGTTCAATCTTTAATGATGATCACCGTGTCATTGCTGTATCAGCCATTTTAGATGGTGAGTATGGTGAATATGATATTTGTACAGGAGTACCAGCTATTATTACTAGAGACGGTATAAGAGAAGTTGTAGAACTCAATTTAACAGAGGATGAAGAATCTCGATTCGCAAAATCAAACGATATTTTACGTGATTATATGAAAACAATTGGTTACTAACTTATAGAAGAAGGTGAAACAAATGAAGGAATATATAATGTCTCGTGTATTTAAAGCATCTGCTGGAATCGCACAAGGTATTTTCGTATCCCTCGGAATTGGTTTACTGATCGAAAATATAGGAAGAATTGTTGATATACCATTACTTATTACAATCGGAGTTGTTGCAAAATCACTTATGGCACCAGCAATTGGTGCCGGAATTGCTTTTATGCTCGGTGCAAATGGTCTTGTAATCTTCTCGGCTATGGTGGCTGGAGCAATTGGTGCCGGATCCATTTCAATTACTGAAGCAGGTCTAATTATTAAAACAGGTGAGCCAATCGGTGCTTTATTAACAGCAACTTTAGCTGTATATATTGGTAAACGTTTAAGCGGAAAAACTGCGTTAGATATGATGCTCGTTCCATTTGCGGCAATATTAGGTTCTGGTTTAGTAGGTATTTGGTTATCTCATAATATTACTCCTGTTTTAAATACAGTTGGAGCATTTATTAAAGATAGCTCAGCTGGTAGCCCGTTTATCGCTTCTATCGTCATTGCAGTAGTTTGGGGATTATTACTTATCTCTCCAGCTTCATCAGCTGCGTTAGCGATCGCACTTAGCTTAGACGGTGTTGCAGGTGGTGCTGCTCTTGCAGGCTGCGTTGCTCAGTTTATCGGATTCTCTGTTATCTCAGCGAAAGAAAACAATTTAGGTGGCATATTAGCTCAAGCACTTTGTACTCCGAAAGTGCAGTTACCAAATATTACTAAAAATCCAATGATTCTCGTCCCAACTGTCGTCGCCAGTGCTATAGTTGGTCCAGTATCCGCATTAATTTTCCAACTGGAAGCAGGAAAGGAAATTTCAGGTCTTGGATTAAGTTCTCTTATCGCACCAATTAATTTAATTTCTAGCGAAGGATGGGAAGTTGTCCCAGCGATGGTAATCACTTATATCATCATTCCAGTAGCTGTTTCTTATATACTTTACATTGCTCTTAAAAAAGCAGGTCGTATTCAATCTGGTGATATGACTGTACCGCAATCTTAAATTGAAAATCTCCTTACTAATAGATAAAAGCAGACTGAGCCACAGTCTGCTTTTTTATGTTACATTTTATGATTTTGTTTTACTGGAACTTTTATTGGTTCTTTTGCTAATAAGAGCTGAACGCCGAAGTATAGTATGCTTGCAAGTGTCATTCCAGAAACGGCATCTAAAAAGGCATGCTGCTTCGTAAATAGCGTTGATAAAATAATAAGTGTACCGAAGAAAGTAAGGATGTAATATTCAAAAGCATGTTGTTCTCTACGCTTAAAGGCAGCTAACATAATTACAAATGTAGTAAGAACGTGAATGCTAGGGAAACAGTTTACCGGTTGATCGATACTATAAATATAGCGAACTAGTTCAGAAAATACATCTGTTCCAACGACAGTCGGACGCGGTACAGTTGTTTGCCAAAAATAATAAATAGAAAAACAAGCAAGCTTTCCAAAAATAACACTACTTAAAGTGACATAATATTGCTTTCGGTCAGCGAAGCAGTAATAAATAAGTGCGCCGTATAAGTATGGAAACCAAAGTAAATAAGGAATAATAAATGCTTTTACAAATGGAATCCAATCATCTACTACAGTTGTAACGTCTACTGCGTGAACAGTCGATTTATTTAATACGTCGTAAAGGGGACTTACGAGTACGAGTAGAAGTATATAACTTAACGGAAGAAAAGATGAAAGTTTAAATTTCTTCATGTTGATCTCCTATGTTTAGTAATGTAAGTAAATTCAATTGATTATAATATAGAAACGTGAATTGGGCTATCGATTTTACTTACATTTTCTTGAATTAACCTTACGTTTTTGTCACTTGACTAAAAAGAAGGGGGAGGGTGCTAAATGAAGCGTTTATCGTATTTCTTATTTTTTATATTGATATGCCTAGTCGGTGCTGGGTGTGCAAAGGATAAAGAAGGAGAGAAATTAGAATATAACGGAAGAGCACTCGTAATTGGAGTTGTTGGAGAAAAGCCGAAAGATACGTTTAGGAATGTAAAGTTTGAAAGTATAAAGTTAGAAGAAATGCAGGAGAAATCAGCAAAAGTTGATGGTTTTTTCGTTATGAAAGAATACTTTAAAGAGGCATCAAAGGAGCAGTATACGGACTTATTTTTATCGTTAAAGAAGCCGGTATTTTTTATTGGTTTGCAAGATAGACCGTATTTAATTTTTACTAACAAGGATTTAGATTATGATAATACCCCAAAGGATAAAACGATGACGTATACGCAAGGGTTTGTAAATATGGGGAACCCTGAAGGTCAATATTGGGGTATGGGATTATATAATGATACTGTTTCCGATCGAAATATTCATAATATGTATATAGTAGTATTTCAAACCATTTCGGATTACTTAAGTCGATGATGAAGGAGCCTGTAAAAAAGGCTTCTTATTTTTTAAAAATAAACGTTTGTTTAAGCTGTATGTTCGGTAGAAAGAAACTCATGTAGTTCAAAGGTTAAGAAAGAAAAATAAGAAATTAATCAAACGTTTGTTTAAGCTGTATGTTCGGTAGGAAGAAACCGATGCTGCTCAAAGGTTAAGAAAGAAAAATGGAGAATTAATCAAACGTTTGTTTAAGCTGTATGTTCGGTAGAAAGAAACTCATGTAGTTCAAAGGCTAACAAAGAAAAATAAGAAATTAATCAAACGCTTGTTTAAGATATATGTTTGGTGCAGAATCTAAAAAAATTTATATATTTATTTTTTTCTTAACAAATGGCGGAAAAATAAGAAAAATTCGCAGGATTATTAAAAATTATCACGAAATAAGTAAAAGTTTAGCGAATAATGGTTTGAAATAATAAAACGTTTTCTATATGATAAAGGTAAAGGTTAGTAAAAAAGTAGGTGAATTTATGACAGTAACATTTTATTCATATCCAAAGTGTGGCACATGTCAAAAGGCAAAGAAATGGTTTGAGGCAAACGATGTAGCATATGAGATGATTCATATTGTTGAAAATCCACCATCAAAAGAAGATTTACGTAATTTACATGAAAAAAGTGAATTACCATTAAAAAAATTCTTTAATACAAGTGGAATGCGTTACCGTGAACTTGGTCTGAAAGATAAGTTGAAAGATGCAAGCGAAGACGAAATGTACGAGCTTTTAGCATCTGATGGCATGTTGATTAAACGTCCAATTGTAACAGATGGAACGAATGTAACACTTGGTTTTAACGAAGAGCAGTTTGAAAGTGTGTGGAAAAAGTACCAATAAGGTATTTTTACATAATTAATACATTCACTGGAGGTACAGTCATGAGCATTCCAAATAATTTACGTTACTCTGAAGAACACGAATGGGTAAAAACTGAAGGTAATGAAGTTGTTATCGGTATCACTCACTTTGCACAAGGTGAGCTAGGCGATATCGTATTCGTTGAACTTCCTGAAGTAGGTGCAACAATCGAAGCTGACGAGCCATTCGGAAGCGTAGAATCTGTTAAAACAGTTTCTGAGTTATACGCACCTGTAAGCGGTAAAGTTGTAGCAGTAAACGAAGAATTAAGTGACCAACCAGAACTTGTTAACGAATCTCCATACGAGGGTGCATGGATGGTTAAAGTTGAACTTTCTGATGCAAGCCAAGTTGAGAAGTTATTAACTGCAGAAAAATATGCAGAAATGACAAACCAAGACTAATTATAGTCGACTAAAGGACAGCCTTTGTGCTGTCCTTTTTTATTTTATGTAAAATAATGAATGTAGAATCATATACTAATTATCGTGTAGGAGAACGTTTTTTGAAAAAAATTTTCGTTTAATCTTTATGCAGGTTTAGCCGTTTTTGCTTTTCATGCCTAAACAGTCGATGCCGCTTTTCTTTATTGTCCATCTCCAGCGGCTAGATTGTTCGGTGGCTTCGCTTCTTCCTGAGAGGCAAAAAGCGCCTCTACGTCAGAAGCTCCATCCCCCCTCACAATCTGAACGAGCCGCTTGCGCTTTTCATTGTCCATCTCCAGCGGCTAGATTGTTCGGTGGCTTCGCTTCTTCCTGAGAGGCAAAAAGCGCCTCTACGTCAGAAGCTCCATCCCCCCTCACAATCTGAACGAGCCGCTTGCGCTTTTCATTGTCTAGCTCCACCTCCTAGCCCTTCATGTCTAAGAACCTTCCGCACGAGAAGACAAAAAGCGTCTTCTGTACGGAAGAACCTTAGCCAACAGGGCTAAACAGTCGGTTTCGCTTTTCTTTTGCAAAAATAAACAGGAAACAACATGAAAATAACGAATATACTATATACTAAGTTCAAGGTTATATAGTATATGGTGATCGGGTGATGACATATGATTTATGTAGAAAAAGTCATTATTGTAGAAGGTACATCAGATAGAAGAAAGATTGAATCTATTATTCGTGAACCGGTGGAAATTGTTTGTACAAATGGTACAATTGGTTTATCGAAAATGGATGAGCTCGTTGATCAGTTTTTTGATAAGGAAGTGTATGTGCTAGTAGATGCTGATGATGCTGGAGAAAAGTTAAGGAAACAATTTCGAAAAGAATTTCCGCAAGCCGAGCATATCTATATTGATCGCTCGTACCGAGAAGTGGCAACTGCGCCATCTACACACTTAGCAAATGTATTATGGGGAGCCGACATTGACGTTTATACAGAATATTTACGGTAAGGAATGATAGAAGTGATTGATTGGACAGGAGCCGAAGCTACATCCCTAATAGAGAACGAAGAAAAAACAGTGTTATATGTATATACTCCAATGTGTGGAACATGCCAATTAGCAAAAAAGATGTTAACAGTCGTTGAGATGACAATTGAAGAGTTGAAAATTGGGATGTTAGATTTAAATTATGCTCCACATTTAGCAAAAGAGTATGGGATTGAAAGTGTACCTTGTTTACTTGTTTTTGAAAATGGGACACTGATGAAGAAGATATACGCATTTCATTCGGTTGAATATTTATATACGGAATTAAAGTAGGCGGCAAAATTTTTGCCGCCTCGACATATTTCTTGGGAAATATGTCGAGATGCAGGATGGATACAGTATTTGTCGAGCGAAAATAACAGGATTGCTCTTTAGTGAGAGGGAATGGTATGTAATAGAAAGTGATATGAAGGATGTGATTTAGGGTGAGATTATATTCTTTGCTTCAATCATTTGTAAATTACGCTAATGGTCAATATCATTTAGAGCCGCTTTTAAGACGAGAGGAAAAAACTGTTAATTTCCGTTTGGGAGATGAAAGTTGTTCGTTACAAATTTCAAGAGATTATATAGAGCTGGTACATGAGGAAAGAGGAACGGAACAAATCATTTGCTTAGACGAAAAGGATATAGAACAATTGGTTAATGGAAATGTACGATTGCAAATGTTAATGAACGATGGACGTGTACAATATTCGGGAACGTATCGAACGATGCTATTAGTCGAATCGATGTTTCATATATGTAAACCGATGTCAGTAGGTGCTTAAAATTCTGAAGGTTCATTTTTTGCGAAAATTTCTGTTGACATGGTGTTTGGATATTGATACAATTCAATTCATAAAATATAGACAATTTCATAAATTACAAATCAGACGAAAATTGAATCTGATTTCTCTTATCAAGAGAGGTGGAGGGACTGTGCCCTGTGAAGCCCGGCAACCGTCAACTTATGTTGAAATGGTGCCAATTCCTGCAAAGCAAATGCTTTGAGAGATGAGAGAGAGGGATAATGTTGTTATATACGCACATAAACCTTTCTGCTTCTCTAAAGCAGAAAGGTTTTTTTATTGTTTGAATGTGGAGGACATTCAAATAATAAAAGTAGTGATAACGGTGGACTACACGCATTAAACATAAAAAATTGCGGAGTCGACCTAAACAAAAAAGGGGTGAACATCATGATTCTATTAGAGAATGTAAAGAAAATATATAAAGCAAAAAGCGGTGATGTCACTGCTGTAGATAACGCCAATTTAAAAATAGAAAAAGGCGAAATATTTGGTGTTATCGGATATAGCGGCGCTGGGAAAAGTTCTTTAATCAGATTGTTTAACCAGTTAGAAAAACCGACTTCTGGCCAAATTACAATTGCGAATCGTGTTATATCAACAATTACAGGAAGTGAACTTCGTAAGGCAAGGCAAGAAATCGGAATGATTTTTCAACACTTCAACTTACTTTGGTCACGAACTGTACGTGAAAATATTGAGTTTCCACTTGAAATTGCAGGTGTTGATAAAACGAAGAGAAGAAAACGTGTTGATGAATTAATTCATCTTGTCGGATTAGAAGGAAGAGGAGACGCGTACCCATCTCAGCTGAGCGGGGGACAAAAACAACGCGTTGGGATTGCAAGAGCATTAGCTAACAACCCACAAGTACTTTTATGTGATGAAGCAACGTCGGCTCTTGATCCAGAAACGACAGATCAAATTTTGGATTTACTATTAGACATCAATAAGCGCCTTGGTTTAACAATTGTACTCATTACACATGAGATGCACGTAATTCGAAAGATTTGTAATCGAGTGGCGGTAATGGAGAGAGGAAAGATTGTAGAAACGGGTCCAGTACTTGATGTATTCCGTAATCCGAAGCAAGATATTACGAAACGATTTGTACAGCAGTTAACAGATTCTGAAGATACAAATGAAACGATTGAATGTTTAATTGAAAAATATCCAGATGGAAAAGTAATTCGTTTGCAGTTTATTGGTGAGGCTGTAGAAAGACCAGTGCTTCAACGATTGATGCAACGCAGTGATATAGAAGTTAGCATTTTGCAAGGAAATATCGCACAAACGAATAACGGTTCTTACGGTAGTTTAGTTGTTCATTTAAATGGTGAGGAAACAGCGATCCAGCAAGCAATAGAAGGAATTCATCAAGATCAAGTAGAGCTGGAGGTGATTGCACATGGATAAGTTACTCGCAAATGTTGATTGGAATCAAATGTTAGAAGCAACGGGTGAAACGTTATATATGACGGCAATCGCAGCTCTTGCGACATTTGTTTTAGGACTAATTTTAGGATTGTTACTCTTCATGACAGCAAAAGATAATTTATGGGAAAACAAATCAATTAATACGGTGATTGGAGCATTCGTAAATATATTCCGTTCTATACCGTTCATCATTTTAATTATTTTATTAATCCCATTCACAAAGATTCTTCTTGGAACAATTCTTGGAGCAAGTGCAGCGCTGCCGGCTTTAATTATTGGAGCGGCACCATTCTACGCGAGAATGGTTGAAATCGCACTTCGCGAAATTGATAAAGGTGTAATTGAAGCTTCAAAAGCAATGGGAGCAAAAACAAGCACAATTATTTTGAAAGTGTTAATTCCAGAATCGTTACCAGCATTAGTATCTGGTATTACGGTTACGACAATTGCTTTAGTAGGATATACAGCAATGGCGGGAGTTGTTGGTGCTGGTGGCCTTGGAACACTTGCTTACTTAGAAGGATTCCAAAGAGGAAATAACGATGTAACAATCGTTGCGACAATTTGTGTATTACTAGTTGTATTTTTAATTCAGTGGATTGGTGATAGTTTAACGACTCGAATAGATAAACGATAATAAAAAATGGGAGGATGTTTCAAATGAAAAAATTATTACTTACAGCACTTATTTCAACTTCAATTTTTGGCTTAGCTGCTTGTGGCGGGAAAGATAAAGATGAAAAGAAGCTTGTTGTTGGTGCTTCTAACGTACCGCACGCTGAAATTTTAGAAAAGGCAAAACCGTTACTTGAGAAAAAAGGAATTGAATTAGAAGTGAAAAAATTCCAAGATTACGTGTTGCCAAATAAATCGTTAGCGGATAAGGATTTAGATGCAAACTACTTCCAGCACATTCCGTATTTAGAAAAAGAAATTAAAGATAAAAAGTATGACTTTGAAGTAGCAGGGAAAATTCATTTAGAGCCAATTGGTGTATATTCTCAAAAATATAAGAGCTTAAAAGAACTTCCGGACGGAGCGACAATTATTATGAGTAATTCTGTTGCTGACCATGGACGTGGTTTAGCAATTTTACAAAAAGAAGGTATTTTAAAAGTTAAAGATGGGGTAGATCCAGTTAAAGCAACTCCAAAAGATATTGCAGATAATCCGAAAAATCTAAAATTCAAAACGGATATCGAGCCTGGTTTATTGCCACAAGTGTATAACAATAAAGAAGGCGACGCTGTTTTAATTAACTCTAACTATGCAATTGATGCAAAGTTAAATCCGGAAAAAGATGCAATTGCAATTGAAGGAAATGATTCACCGTACGCAAACATAGTAGCTGTTCGTAAAGGCGATAAAGATAAGAAAGAGATTAAAGCTCTTGTAGAAGTATTACATTCTAAAGAAATTGAAGACTTCATTAATAAAGAATATAAAGGGGCAGTTGTTCCTGTAAAAGAATAATTGCTGAAAAGGGCTGGTGTATGCCAGCCTTTTTTATAACTACATAACTATAGGGGAGAAGGGGACATCATATGAGAAAGATTCTATTGTCAGTTGTTACAGCGCTGTCTGTATTTACATTAGCTGCTTGCGGAGGGAAAGAAGAGAATAAGCTTGTTGTTGGAGCTTCTAACGTGCCGCACGCTGTTATTTTAGAGAAAGCACAGCCAATCTTAGAGAAAAAAGGCATTAAGTTAGAGATTAAAAAGTTCCAGGATTATGTACTGCCAAATAAAGCGTTAGCGGATAAGGAAATTGATGCGAACTACTTCCAACACATTCCTTATTTAGATAAAGAAATTCAAGAAAAGGGATATAAAATTGTAAACGCAGGAAAAATCCATTTAGAGCCAATGGGGATTTATTCTAAGAAATATAAAAGTTTAAAAGAATTGCCAGATGGCGGAACAGTTATTATGAGTAATAACGTAGCGGAGCGTGGCCGTATGCTCGCATTGTTACAAAAAGGCGGCGTTATTAAATTAAAAGACGGTGTAGATGTTGTTAAAGCGACAGTAAAAGATGTTGTAGAAAATCCGAAAAACTTAAAGTTTAAAACAGATGTAGAGCCTGGATTGTCACCAAAGCTGTATGAAAATAATGAGGGAGATGCTTTATTTATTAATTCGAACTATGCAATTGATGCAAAATTAAATCCAACGAAGGATGCAATTGCGATTGAAGGATCAGACTCTCCGTATGCAAACATCATTGCAGTTCGTAAAGGTGACGAGAAGAAAAAAGAAATTAAAGAATTAGTAGAAGTATTGCATTCAAAAGAAATTCAAGACTTTATTAATAAAGAATATAAAGGTGCTGTACTTCCGATAAGTGAATAATTATAAGGAAAGGACTGGGAATTTACCGGTCCTTTTTTCTTTATATAAATAAGAAGAAAGGTGTATCATATAAAGGTGAAAAGGAAATACTTATATACATTTGTGAAAAAACGGTTACTTTTTTTCGTCGTTTGCGATATCATTTTATTTGATATAAAATTAGAATGAGAATAAAATGAGAATATGAACGTTTTAGGAATTTTTAAAATGTATATATAGGATTAATGGAGGTATTGAGATGGCTGGTTCTACATTAACGGTTAAAGACTTACACGTATCAATTGACGGCAAAGAAATTTTAAAGGGTGTAAACCTTGAAGTAAAAGGTGGAGAAATCCACGCAATTATGGGACCTAACGGAACAGGTAAATCAACTTTATCTTCTGCAATTATGGGTCACCCAAAGTATGAAGTAACAGAAGGTAGCATCATCATCGACGGTGAAGATGTATTAGAAATGGAAGTAGACGAGCGCGCACAAGCGGGTCTATTCCTAGCAATGCAATATCCAAGTGAAATTAGCGGAGTAACAAACGCTGACTTCTTACGTTCTGCAATTAACGCACGTCGTGAAGAAGGCGATGAAATTTCTCTTATGAAATTTATCCGTACATTAGATAAAAACATGGAATTCCTAGAAATGGATCCAGAAATGGCACAACGTTACTTAAACGAAGGTTTCTCTGGTGGAGAGAAAAAACGTAACGAAATTCTTCAATTAATGATGATTGAGCCAAAAATCGCAATCTTAGACGAAATCGACTCAGGTCTTGATATCGATGCATTAAAAGTTGTATCTAAAGGTATTAACCAAATGCGCGGCGAAGAGTTCGGTTGCCTAATGATTACGCACTATCAACGTTTATTAAACTACATCACTCCAGACTTCGTTCACGTTATGATGAACGGTCGTATTGTTAAATCTGGTGGCCCTGAGCTTGCACAACGTCTAGAAGCTGAAGGTTACGACTGGATTAAAAAAGAATTAGGTATTGAAGACGAAACAGCAGAGCAAGAAGCGTAAGAGAGGAGCATAAACATGACAATCGGTACATTACCTTTCGATCAAGAAACAATCCGTCAGCGCGCAAGCGAAGTAAACGAAGCTGCTTGGTTGACTGAGTTCCGCTTACAAGCTCTTGCACAAGCAACAGAACTTCCAATGCCAACGCCTGATAAAACGAAAATTGAAAAATGGGACTTTATCGGAAAAGGCGACGCTGCTAAGCAAGAGCCTGTAAGTTCTTTAACAGAGCTTCCAGAAGCAGTGAAAAACTTAATCGATGAAAATAACAGTGTATTAGTACAACGTACTGGTACAACTGCGTTCGTTTCTTTAGCAGACGAAGCAAAAGAAAAAGGTGTTATTTTTACAGACATCGTAACAGCTGCAACAGAGCATGCTGAACTATTACAAAAGTATTTAATGAAAGACGGCGTGAAGGTAGACGAGCATCGTTTAACTGCACTTCATGCTGCATTAATCAACGGCGGTGCATTCGTATATGTTCCGAAAAACGTTGTTCTTGAAACTCCACTTCAAGCTGTATTCTTAGTAGACGGCGAAGAAGCTAACGTATATAACCATGTATTATTCGTAGCTGATGCGAACAGTACTGCAACTTATGTAGAAAACTATGTTGCAAATGAAAATGCTAAAGGTATTGCAAATATCGTAGCAGAAGTAATCGTGGAACAAGGCGCACAAGTTAAATTTGGTGCGGTTGATCTATTAGCAAAAGACGTAACAACTTACGTTAACCGCCGCGGTGTTGTTGGACGCGACGGCCGCATTGATTGGGCTCTAGGCCTTATGAATGACGGAAATACAATTTCCGAGAACGTTACAAACTTAATGGGCGACGGTTCATATGCTGATACGAAAACAGTAACAATTGGCCGTGGTAACCAAACACAAAACTTTACAACTAAAGTTGTTCACTTCGGTAAACACTCTGAAGGTTGGATTTTAAAACACGGTGTACAAAAAGATAGTGCAACATCTATCTTTAACGGGATTGGTAAGATTGAACACGGTGCATCTAAATCAAACGCACAACAATCTTCTCGTGTTCTTATGTTAGATGAGAAAGCTCGTGGGGATGCAAACCCAATTCTTTTAATCGACGAAGATGATGTAATGGCAGGTCACGCAGCTTCAGTAGGCCGCGTAGATCCGTACCAATTATACTACTTGATGAGCCGTGGTATTCCAAAACGCGAAGCAGAACGTTTAGTCATCCATGGATTCTTAGCACCTGTAGTAAATGAGCTTCCAATTGAAGGAGTAAAAGCACAGCTTGTTGAGGTAATTGAAAGGAAAGTTCGCTAATGAATATTCATGAAATACGCAAACAGTTTCCAATTCTTGATCAAAAAGTGAACGGCAAACAACTTGTATATTTCGATAGTGCAGCAACTTCTCAAAAACCAATTCAAGTCATTGAAACGTTAGAACGTTACTATAAAGAATATAATTCTAACGTGCATCGCGGTGTTCATACGCTCGGTACGAAAGCTACCGACGCGTATGAAGGTGCACGCGAGAAAGTTCGCAAGTTTATTAACGCGAAATCAATGGAAGAAATTATTTTCACGCGCGGAACGACAACTGCATTAAATACAGTAGCGGCTAGCTATGGTCTTGAAAATGTAAAAGAAGGCGATGAAATCGTTATTTCTTACATGGAGCACCATAGTAACATCATTCCGTGGCAACAAGTTGCGAAGAAAACTGGTGCAACTTTAAAATACCTTCCGCTTCAACCAGACGGTACAATTTCTTTAGAAGATGTTCGTCAAACAGTTACACCGAATACAAAAATCGTTTCTATTATGCAAGTTTCAAACGTGCTTGGAACGATTAACCCTGTAAAAGAAATCGGAGCGATCGCACACGAAAATGGCGCAATTATGGTCGTTGACGGTGCACAAAGTACACCTCACATGAAAGTAGATGTACAAGATTTAAACTGTGATTTCTACGCATTATCTGCTCATAAGATGTGCGGACCTACAGGCATCGGCGTATTATATGGTAAAAAAGAATTGCTGAACAATATGGAGCCAATTGAATTTGGCGGTGAAATGATTGATTTCGTAGATTTACAAGAATCTACTTGGAAAGAGCTTCCGTGGAAGTTTGAAGCAGGTACACCGATTATCGGTAATGCAATCGGACTTGGTGCGGCAATTGATTTCCTAGAAGAAATCGGTCTTGATAATATTGAAAAGCATGAACATGAATTAGCGCAATACGCTTTAGAAAGACTATCAGAAGTAGATGGCGTTACAATTTATGGTCCAAAGCATCGCGCTGGTCTTGTTACATTTAATATTGAAGACGTACATCCTCACGATGTAGCGACTGTATTAGATGTAGAAGGCATTGCAGTTCGCGCAGGACATCACTGTGCACAACCGCTTATGAAGTGGCTAAAAGCTTCTTCAACAGCACGTGCGAGCTTCTATTTATATAATACAAAAGAAGAAATTGATACATTTGTTGAATCGCTAATCAAGACAAAGGAGTATTTCACAAATGTCATTTAATAATTTAGATACGTTATATCGTCAAGTTATTATGGATCATTATAAGAATCCTCGTAACAATGGCGTGTTAGAAGATAGTGTTACTGTTAACTTGAACAATCCAACTTGCGGCGATCGTATTCAACTTACGATGAAAGTAGAAGAAGGTATTGTGCAAGAGGCGAAGTTTGAAGGCGAAGGATGTTCAATCTCAATGTCTTCAGCTTCAATGATGACACAAGCAGTAAAAGGTAAGAAAATTGAAGAAGCACTTCAGCTTTCGAAAATTTTCTCTGACATGATGCTAGGAAAAGAGTACGATGACAGCATCGATTTAGGAGATATTGAAGCATTACAAGGCGTATGCAAGTTCCCTGCACGTATTAAATGTGCAACATTAGCGTGGAAAGCGTTAGAAAAGGGCTTAAACGAAGATAAGTAATGTTAAAGGTTCCTAAAAATGAGGTTATCTAAGGAGGGACACACCAACATGGCGAAGCAACTGCCAGATATCGGCGATTACAAATATGGTTTCAAAGACAAAGACGTTTCGATTTTCCGTGCTGGACGCGGTTTAACAAAAGAGATCGTTGAAGAGATTTCACGTATGAAAGAAGAACCACAGTGGATGTTAGACTTCCGTTTAAAATCACTGGATAAGTTCTATGAAATGCCAATGCCACAATGGGGCGGCGACTTAAATGACTTAGATTTCGATGAAATTACGTACTACGTAAAACCATCTGAGAAATCTGAGAAGTCTTGGGATGAAGTACCTGATGAAATTAAAGCAACATTTGATAAATTAGGTATTCCAGAAGCTGAGCAAAAATATTTAGCTGGTGTATCTGCACAGTACGAATCTGAAGTTGTATACCACAACATGAAAGAAGACCTAGAAGCTCTAGGAATCGTCTTCAAAGATACAGATAGCGCATTAAAAGAGAACGAAGATATTTTCCGTGAGCATTTCGGAAAAGTAATCCCACCAACAGACAACAAATTCTCTGCATTAAACTCTGCAGTTTGGTCTGGTGGATCATTCATCTACGTTCCAAAAGGTATTAAAGTTGATACACCACTTCAAGCGTATTTCCGTATTAACTCTGAAAATATGGGACAATTCGAGCGTACGCTTATCATCGTAGACGAAGGTGCACACGTACACTACGTAGAAGGTTGTACAGCACCTGTTTACACTACTAACTCACTTCACAGTGCGGTAGTAGAAATCATCATTAAAAAAGATGCGTATTGCCGTTATACAACAATCCAAAACTGGGCGAACAACGTATACAACCTAGTTACAAAACGTGCGGTTTGTGAAGAAAACGCGACGATGGAATGGATTGATGGTAACATCGGATCTAAATTAACGATGAAATACCCAGCAGTTATCTTAAAAGGCGAAGGCGCTCGTGGTTTAACATTATCAATCGCGATTGCTGGTAAAGGCCAACACCAAGATGCTGGTGCGAAAATGATTCACTTAGCACCAAACACGTCTTCAACAATTGTTTCTAAATCGATTGCGAAGCATGGTGGTAAAGTAACTTACCGTGGTATCGTACACTTCGGACCAAAAGCGAAAAACTCTCGCTCTAACATCGAGTGTGACACGTTAATCATGGATAACCAATCTACATCTGATACAATTCCTTACAACGAAATCAAAAACGATTACGTTTCACTTGAGCACGAAGCGAAAGTATCGAAAGTATCAGAAGAACAATTATTCTACCTAATGAGCCGCGGTATTTCTGAGCAAGAAGCTACAGAAATGATCGTAATGGGCTTCATCGAGCCATTCACTCGCGAACTTCCAATGGAATACGCAGTTGAAATGAACCGCCTAATCAAGTTTGAGATGGAAGGTTCTATTGGTTAAATAGAAATGCGGAGCCGACTGTTCAGACCCGTTGGCTAAGGTTCTTTCGCACAGAAGATGCTTTTTATCTTCTGGTGCGGAAGGTTCTTAGACATGAGGGTTTAGGAGGCAAAGCTGGACAATATTTAAAGTGGAAGCGGCTCGTTCAGAATGTGAGGGGGAAGAAGTGAAGCCACCGAACATTCTAGCCGCTAGAACTGGATAATATATGTATGAAGAAAGCGCCCTGCTGTGCAGGGCGCTTTTTTGTTTTGCGGATTTGTCTTGGCTTGGGAGAGAATACCCGGGTGGGTGTTCAGCTAAATATATCAACGATTTTTCAAATATATCGATCATAAACGGGAATATATCAACGATTATTTCAATATATCAACGTTTCGACAAGGAATATCGATTTGTCGACAAGATAAGACAAAAGAAAATTCTCACATACCCCAAACATTTTATAAGAACAGAGAACGACTAGGTTTAAGACAAAGAGACTGACAAATCCACTTGAACAATCAACCACTGAATTTTATATTAAACTTTTTGACAAATCCACCCCTCCCTCCACTATCTGGAATTCTTTCCTGCATTAGCAAAAGTTTCTCATATAAAAAAGGGCAATCTTTTGCTTTTTCTCACAATGCGAGTACAATGTAAAATAGCAAGAAAAGACGAAAAGTATTTACAGGATTATTGTGTGCGCATAGCGTAAATGGCAGTAAGGAACTGAGAGGAGGTTTTTTCTCTGAATATAAATAAGGAAACAATCATCCACCTTTATCATACAAACGATATACATAGTCATTTTGAAAATTGGCCGCAAATTTCTCGGTTTGTACAGGGAGAGAAAAAGCGAAGACAGGAAGCGGGAGAGACCGTTTTGACGGTTGATATCGGCGATCATGTGGATCGTTTTCATAGTATTTCGGAAGCGACGAATGGACTTGGCAATACGAAGCTTTTAAATGAGGCGTTATATGATTATGTAACGATCGGAAATAATGAAGGAATTACGTTAGCGAAGGAGCATTTGAATCGTCTATATGATGAGGCTGGATTTGAAGTGCTTGTCGCGAATTTATTTGAAAAAGAAGGTGTACGTCCGGAGTGGGCAAAGCCTTATAAATTACATACAACGACAGATGGGATTACGATTGCCTTTATCGGGTTAACGGTAGCTTATCCAGAGTTCTATCATATGCTCGATTGGCATATTGAAGATCCGCTTATCCATTTAGAGTCTATTTTAGAAGAAGTGCGAGATGAGGCTCATATTACAGTTGTCCTTTCTCACCTTGGAAAAAGCATGGATGAGTATATGGCAGAGCATTATGATATAGATGTGATTTTAGGTGCGCATACGCATCATTTATTTGAGCGTGGTGTTCTTATGAATAATACGTTACTTTGTTGTTGTGAAAAGTGGGGGCGTTACGTTGGTCACGTACAGCTTACTGTGGATATAGAGACGAAGAAACTACTGAAAAAAGACGGTAGAGCAATTAAGACGGAACGGTTAGGGGCTTATAGCGAGCCGTTATCCACAATTGAAATACTGCAGGAAGAAAGTAAGCATATAATGGCAGAGCCTGTCGTTCATTTAAAAGAGTCATTACCGGTTGATTGGTTTCATGAGACGCCGTTTTCTCATATGTTAGCAAGTGCGCTGAAAACATGGTGCGGTGCAGAAATTGGAATGGTGAATGCTGGTGTACTTCTTGAAGGATTAGAAGAGGGTGTTGTAACGCGCGGAGATATTCACAGAATTTGTCCACATCCAATTAATCCGTGTGCTTTGAAAGTTCCAGGAAAGATATTAAGAGAAGTTATTTTGAAAGCACGTAAACCGAATATGGAGAATCTTGAGGTGAAAGGATTCGGATTTCGGGGGAAAGTGATGGGGAAAATGATTTACGCTGGTGTAGAAGTAATTCCAGATACGATTCCTGGGAATAAAATTTTATTAGAAGATGTATTGATTAACGGCGAATCGCTGGAGTTAGACCGTATATATACAGTAGGAACAATTGATATGTTTACGTTTGGATACTTATACCCAGAGCTATCCACACTTTCTAGCAAACAATATTATATGCCAGAACTACTTAGAGATGTGTTAACAGATATGTTAATAACTTATACATCTTCCGTTAAACTATAGGCTAGTTAACTTGTAACACTCATTTTTCTCTTGTCATACAGATAAGAAAGAGAGGAGTGTGAACTATGGTTAATGTGGAGCCAATTATAATTGATAATTATACGTTTATTGCAGTTAGCGTCAAACTTCCAAAGACGAATTTGCTAGCTGTAATGAGCGATAAAGGATATATTATGTGTGGTGCATTAGATGTAGGTCTTTTAAATGAGAAGTTAGGTGATCGAGGAATTATTGCTGGCCGTGCGGTTGGTGTAAGAACGATTGAACAACTTCTTGAAGCGCCACTAGAATCGGTAACGACTGGAGCTGAAGCATTAGGCATTCCAGCAGGAACGATTGGAAAAGAAGCATTATTAAAAATGAAATAAGCATATATCGTCCCTCCTTCTTGCATAGAAATGATATAAGAAGGAGGTTTTTTTATGAGTATATTTCGCTCGAAAAACTCGCGGTTTCGAAAGGGACCTATTGCCTTTCGGTATATACTGCTTATGTCGTTTAGTCTTTTTGTTATATTACTTACGCAAGGGCTGTGGATTGTGAATAATAGTATTCAGCCGACCTTAATTAAATATGGAGAAGTAGAGACAAAGAAAATGGCGACGGCAATTATGACGAAGGCGGTAAAGGATCGAATTAATGAAGGATTCGATGTCGATTCGTTAATGAAAGTACAAAATGATAAAAACGGGAAAGTATCCACAATTAATTTAAATACAAAGCAAGTAAATGAAATCGTAACGTCAACGACTACGTACATAGAAAAATATTTGCAGCAAGTAGAACAAGGGAAGTTGAAGGAGCTAGGTATTTCTGAAAAAAACGGGGCGACTATGGCAGTTCCTTTTGGGCGTGTAACTGATAATGCGCTTCTTGGTAATATAGGACCAGATATTCCGATTCATTTCACGCCAATTGGGCATGTGAATACAGATATTAAACAAAAAATTGAGCCGCACGGGATCAACACTACAGCGATTCAAATTGTTATGGAAATGGAAGTAACGTTGCAAGTAATCATTCCATTTCATACGAAAGAGATAACGGTGAAACAAAATGTTCCGATTGCGACGCGTATCGTTCAAGGGGAAGTGCCTACGTATTATGGAAGCGGAAGTGTTGCTGTACCTGATAAAAAGAAAACAGATAGTTAATTGCATATAAAGTGAAACTTGAATCAATCGGGCTTTTACTGGATAAAAAATAACCGTAGCAATGCGCTACGGTTATCGTTTTGTATTTGCTCGTTCTTTGCGTTCCCAAAGGCTTAAATGCATATATGGATCGAAGGCCCATTCTGTATAGCCATTGTCTTTATATATGCCAAAATGTAAGTGGGGTGGGAATTTTCCGGCTGTACCAGGGGGGCCATAGCCAGTGCTACCAACAAACCCGATTACTTTTCCGGGCTCAACAATTTGTCCAAGCTGTATTTCTTTTGAGAACCCGCCTAAATGAGCGTAATAATGGTAATTGTTATGAAGGTCGCGAATACCAATGCGCCATCCACCAAGGCGGTTCCAACCTTTCGTTTCAATAATGCCATAGCAAGTCGATCTTACTGGCACGCCATATCCGGCAAAAATATCGGTTCCTTCATGAACTCGTCTGCCCCCAAAACTTCTTCCAGCACCGAAAGTACTACGGTAGCTATGGTCACTACGAATCGGAAGAGGAAAAGCATTTCCTTCTAAATTAATACGTCCATAATGTTTATAAATTTGGGCGTACTCGCTAATTAAATCAACTGTTTTTGCACGTCTATAATATTCCCAAAGCATAATTTTAATACGGTCTTCTGACGTTCCTTGTTTCCTTAAAATAGTCGCTGCGGTATGCAGAAGATCACGGTCGCTATTTGCATTTGCAAATCCATCTTTGTCACCATCTAAACCTATTCCGCCAAATAGAGAAATTGTATGGGGGAGAGTGTCGTTACTATTAACAGGTCCAGCCCATATTTCTGGTTTGAAATAAAGGGAAATGATGGCATCTGGTTTTTTTGGAATATCTTTTCTTACGCTCCGTATATTTCTTTCATATTGATCCATTGCAGCTAAGTAATACCATGGAATGCCTGAAGACTGCTCGGTTTCTTTATATAGTGCCATGCGCTTTTCGTATATGCTTTGCTGATTATCTTCACCGTAGGCGATGTTTTGGTGGAGAAGAAAACAAATAGAAAGCAAAAGAGAAATTTTTCGAAGCATGAAATAGACTCCTTTCACAACATCACTCTTTTTAGTGTGGGATATACGGAGTATTTCATTATAGGGAACGATTGGAAAAAATCTTAGAATCTTCATTTGAGCAAATCGCTTTCATACGTTAGAATAGATATGTTACATTGAAAGAAGCGAACACGGTAAACTATTTCATATTGTGCGGAGTTGATAACCATGACAAAACAAACAGAATATAAGCGCAAGCCCGAATGGTTGAAAATTAAGTTAAACACGAATGAAAACTATACAGGCTTAAAGAAAATGATGCGTTCTAAGAATCTTCATACCGTTTGTGAAGAGGCAAAATGTCCGAATATTCATGAATGCTGGGCTGTAAGAAAAACAGCAACATTTATGATTTTAGGTGCGGTTTGTACACGCGCTTGTCGTTTTTGTGCGGTTAAAACAGGCTTACCAACTGAGCTTGATTTACAAGAACCAGAACGCGTAGCAGATTCAGTAGTACAAATGGGCTTAAAGCACGTTGTTATAACAGCGGTTGCACGTGATGATTTAAAGGACGGCGGAGCAGCTGTTTTTGCTGAAACAGTACGAGCAGTACGTCGTAAAAACCCATTCACGTCTATCGAAGTATTACCATCTGATATGGCTGGGGTAGAAGAAAACTTAAAAATGTTAATGGATGCAAAACCAGATATTTTAAACCATAACATTGAAACAGTACGTCGATTATCTAACCGAGTTCGCGCTAGAGCAAAATATGACCGTTCATTAGAGTTTTTACGTCGAGCAAAAGAAATGCAGCCTGATATTCCAACTAAATCGAGCATTATGGTCGGCTTAGGTGAAACAAGAGAAGATTTAATTGAAGCAATGGATGACTTACGTGCAAACAATGTGGATATTTTAACTCTTGGACAATATCTACAACCATCTAAGAAGCATTTACCAGTTATTAAATATTATCCACCAGCAGAATTTGCAGAGCTTAAAGAAATTGCACTTAGCAAAGGATTTAGCCACTGTGAAGCTGGCCCACTTGTGCGTTCTTCTTACCATGCGGACGAGCAAGTACGTTCTGCAAAAGAAAAAACAGCAGAAGCTAAATAATGAAAAAAGAGAGCTAACGATTAGCTCTCTTTTTGTTTGTACTCTAAAACGGTATTTGGACATGTTAATAAAATCTTTTTTAATTCTTCTGTGGATAATTCAATTGTAAATTCAGGAACACCAGGTGTAATTAAAATTTTATCGTACGCATAAACGGAACTGTCCACAATAATTGTTACATCTTGTGAATAACCAAAAGGAGCTACACATCCTGGAGTACAGCCAGTTTTCATTCTTAGTTCATCAGGAGAACAGAGCGATAAGCGTTCTCCAGTTATTTCTTTCATCTCTCCTCGGTTAAGCCGAGTTCCTTCTAACGTAAAAAACACGTAAAAATTTCCAGATGTTGATTTTAAAAATAAGCTTTTACTTGGAGTACCTTGTAAGCCAAGTCTTTCACGTACAATCCGATCTGTCTCATAATCGAGTACCGGTTCGTGTTCGAACTTTTCATAAGAAACATTTGTTTTATGTAGTAGAGCAAGTACGTCTTCGTACATATGAAATAATACCCCTTTCTATTGTTAGAACAGTCTCTTCTCGTGGCGTCAACTGAATGTTTTTGAAAGGGATATTACTTGGACGATGCTTTCCATAAGCGTGTTATGATACATTGTTCGTCGATTGTAATTTCGTAAATATCAGGATTCGTTAAAGCTCTCCATTCATTAAAGCCAATCGTATGATCAAAATGCTTTAAAATGAGTGTAAGTAAATTGCCGTGTGTAACAAGTAGTGTTGTCGTATGGTTTAATTGTAAAACATCTTGAATAAGCGATATGGCACGGTCTGTTGCTTGTTTTGTTGACTCTCCGCCTGAAAAGGCAATATCTATGTTCGTAAAAGTGGATTCTAGTTTTTGCATCCAATCATCCATTGGAACGTTGCTCAATATGCGTTCAGTTAATCGTTCATCTTCTTGGATAGATAAGCTAGCTTGGAGCGCATAGGGCCGAATGGAATCGATAGCTCGGACAAATGGGCTTGAAATAATATGATCGATTTGTAGATGATTTTCTAAGAGGAATGTAGCAAGGTTATTTGCTTGATCTTTCCCATCGGTCGTTAATTCAGCATCACGTTTTTGCCCAGTTGCTGAACAATGTCGTATTACAATAATTTTCTTCATAATTCATCCCCATCTTTCAAGTTGACGCTATATACTTCGACAAATGTGGAAATAATTCCTTTTTATTGGAAACGGCATATGGATTTAAATATGTGGAAAAGTAATGTGGATAATAAAAAATTGAGGTGCAATGATGAAAAAAATGATATGTATCATATTCATTATTTGTTTTCTTACGCAATTGTCCACAACATATGCAGAATCCAACCAAAAACTAAATTATCCAAGCAATCGAAATAAGTCATTTGTGAGTGAGGATGTTTTTTATAAACAGTTAGATAAGAAAATCTATAAAGAATATAAAAATGCAGCATATAGTGTTCGGAAAAAAATCTTATTTAAAGAAGTGCCTGATGAAGAATTTTCTTTCCTAAAAAAAACAGCTTTCGGTTGTCGAAGTAGAGTGGTGCTTCAAGATTTTTTTGTTCACCCTGATCGCCAAGTTTATTTTTTCGCTTCTTTTACTCAAAATGAAGTAGAAGAGTTTCATAAGTACATCGTTATAGATGCAGAAACAAAGAGGGAGCTAAAGGAGGGTAAAAGTTATCATCATTGTGATAGTCCTTATAAAAAATAACCCACCAACCGGTGGGTTATTTTTTTACTCTGGTACACTCATTAATTTCTCTTTCATTTTGCGAATAAGAACGACAGCACCAATTGTACAGAGAAGTGTAATTCCTTCGGCAACAAAGATATTGATTGTCTTTGTTTGGTAAAGTGCCGCAAAGAAGTCTACAAATGCGTGGAATAGTATAGCGTATACTAGGAAGATATATTTCTTCTGTTTTACTGCGTATAAAACAAGCATTGTAAAGGCGATTTGAAGCACGAGTGCCATAATTCTTTCTACGCTACCAAGGAAGTATAAGTAGGCAGGTTGCTGAATTAACATGTCTTGTAAAATGCTGAGTTCGGGTTTTTGTTCAATCAGTTGAGCGAAGCTACCATCGTTAATAGAATTAGCAAAGATTAATGCTTGTAATGCAGAAAAACCGCCAATTAAAATAGATTCAATTCCGCCGTGACCAATTCCATAAGCGAAGCCATCTTTATATTCTAGATATTTTTTTAGTAAGAAGAAGAAGGCAACGAAGCGTCCTAATTCTTCAAAAATACCAGCAGTCAATCCGCCATAAATTGCGAAGGCAAACGGATTTTCTAAAAATGGAGCGATTGTTGGATTACCGCGCATAAATAGGTGGAATGGTGTTTCAAGAATTTGGGTAAATCCGATAAAGATAAGAACACCAATGCCGACCACTTTCCAATTAATATTATATTTTTTACGGAAATAAACGAGTACGATAATTGGGACCAGAATCGAGACAATGAGTTGAAATATGATGCTGGCAATTACAGTATTTGAAACCATACTTTCACCGCTTTCTAATATATGTACATATCTATTATGCATGAAATACGGGAGAGATGAAACTTTTAGAAAGAAAATGAATTTACTTATTGACTCTAACGTTGCGTCATACTTTATCGTATGTACTAAGGGGGAGATACAAATGACAATGAGAGTAAAAGAAGTAGCTGATTTAGTTGGAATTAGTGTGCGCACACTGCATCATTACGATGAAATTGGGTTGTTAACCCCAGACGAGACGACAGAGTCTGGATATCGTCTGTATTCCAATGAGAATTTAGAGACATTGCAGCAAATTTTGTTTTTTAAAGAACTAGGCTTCCCTTTGAAAAAAATTAAAGAGATTATCATGAGTCCATCATTTGATCGCGAAGAGGCACTACAGCTTCATAAGAAAATGCTTCTTGAAAAGCGTACCAGATTAGATAAGGTGATTGCGACGATTGATAAAACAATTCAGCATACAAAAGGAGAGATTGAAATGACGAACAAAGAGAAGTTTGAAGGATTCGATTTCAGCCATAACCCATATGAAGAAGAAGCACGTGAAAAATGGGGAGACGCAGCTGTAGATAAAGCGAACGAATATGCAAAAGGTATGTCAAAAGAGAACCAAGAAGAGTTTAATACTATTTATAGAAATTTAGCGGTACTGAGACACGGTGCACCAGATTCTAAAGAGGCGCAGGGAGCAATCAAAGTATGGTACGATTACTTGCAAAACTTTAGTCACTATTCATTAGACGCTTTTAAGGGACTCGGTCAAATGTATGTCGCTGATGAGCGCTTCACGAAAAATATCGATAAGTTTGGCGAGGGGTTAGCGCAGTTTATGTGTGATGCGATGGAAGTTTATGCGGATCGTAATAAAAAGTAAAACAGGTGGAGATTTTCTCCACCTGTTTTACTTTTTAATCATATCATTCAAGGCCTGATCTCCCGTATTGTTCAAATGAGGATTTTTACTCATTTCACGTTTTAGCATATCGAGGCTTTGCGTATATTCTGTATCATTTAATGCGCCAGATTGAAGGCCTTGAATTTGGGAAATCAACTTTTGGTCTGTTGATACATATGCTTTATAATAGCGAGGGACGATGGACAAGGCAGCTCTATATACTTGATCCGCTACAAGTTTTGGATCCGTTGTGTTTGCACGATATACAACAAATACTTCATCATCGGTAACGAGTGTAGCAGCGTTTGTAACGTCAGGAAGTTTGACGGTCATGCTTGTAATCATTTCAGCGACTTTCTCGCGATTAATGGCCCCTACTTGTTTGTTAGATACTTCATGCTTTTGTTTAGAAGAATAACCGACTCTTGTGAGTCTTGTATTTGTATTTTCCGTATGATACATGTCGTTTTTATTGGAAACAAGAACACGGCTTCCTTCTTCACGTTCCATTTCAGCTTTGTTCGCTGATTGGCACCCTGCAAATAAGGAAATAGTGAGAAGGGAAAGTAAAATTTGTTTTTTCACGATGTATCACCTCCTTCTCCATAGCATGCACTAATTTTCAATTTTTTGTATTTGAAATTGTTGGTTGGTATGCTTTGTGATACGATAAAAAGAAGAATGCTTAGAGAGGAAGTTAATGATGGAGCAAAAGCAAGAGCAAGAGATTCATGCTACGGTGAGCATTAATAATGTTCAGTACGAAGTAATTAAAAACTTTCGTGACGGTTTTAGTGAAGAAGCATTTAAAGAGCGCTATGCAGAAATTTTAAATAAATATGATTATATCGTTGGGGACTGGGGATATGAGCAACTTAGATTGCGCGGATTCTTTGATGATAGTAACCAACGTGCGACATATGATACGAAAATTAGTACGTTAACGGAGTATTTATACGAGTACTGTAACTTCGGTTGTGCACACTTCGTATTAAGAAAAGCGAAGAAATAAAAAAATCCTCTTACAATTGTAAGAGGATTTTTTGCATATGCTCGCTTATAAACAAATCGAGATATAATCGCCTTCAGAAAGTATTGTATTTGGCTTCATTTGTTGTCCGTTCAATTGAATATCCCCATTTTTAATTTTATCCACAATGAGTGTACGGCTCCAGTCAGAAATATATGTGGATAAGGCTTTATCGATGCGGTGGGAACCGAAAATGAGGTCTAATACAAGCGTGATTTCGGCTATGCCGTTTTCTTTATGTTGCATAATGGGAATAGTAGTAGTTGTTTCGGCTTGATCTTGCTGGGTCATATCGATCGTTTCAACGTGATCAGTAAATGATTTATAAATACGCAGTTTTTGATTCCACGTATGATCTTTCGGACATTTATAAATAGCAAAGCGGTATATGTTTTTTCCATTGGCGTTATGCCTACGAATATTCGTATCAGTAAATAGGGTAGTACGTCCGCAATTTTTACAATATTTTTCGATTGTGTGTTGCTGATTTTCATATAAACTCCAAGAAAGTTGTACTTTCTGCATTTTCCTTCACCTCTTATAGTAGTGGCAAAGAAACGTAATACAGCTATTTGGATGTCTTGTAGTATGAAGACATGAGAAAAAGACAAAAATAAAAGGAGGTTCCCCAAAGAGGAACCTCCGTAAACATCATACTACAGATGCAATACGTTCCTTTGTAATGGGAATGGGCAGACTACTCCCTTGAAAAAGCGTGGTGCTTTTTTGAGAGTAATGCTATCCAATTGCTGGTCCATTACAAAGTAAATGTTGGCATACGTAGATAACGTCCTTTCTATCCAAATAGATTTATTCTTCATTATAACATATAATACTGAAAATTCAAAATAATAAAGGCGAAAAAACACCAGCTAAAATAGCTGGTGCATACGATAAATTATATAAGTTCAAATAAAAATGAGCGTAATTCTTCTGCAATTTCTTCAGTCATAGAAAATGCGTGCTCTAAGTAGCCTGGTTCGTTTAAATCGTCAGCACCGATAATTGCAAATTTATTACTTTGCATATCAAGTACAATTGTTTTACCGTAATGACGATCGGAGTATAAAAGCGCTAAATCATGACGCTCATTTTCTCCCATAAAGCTAACGAAACGAGTTTTTGTAGCGACAGTGTCGTCGTACAGAAAGAAACGTTCTTCCATACACATGGCTCCTTTATTAAATATCTAAGTTTAAGTGTGGTTTATGATCTAAATGGTGATGCGTTTTAATGAATCGTACTGTTCTTGTTTTGTAACGCATTACGATAGAGTATGTTTCAGCTAAATCTCCGCCTAGGAATTTCACGCCGTCTAATAACTCACCAGCAGATACACCTGTTGCTGAGAAGATTGCATCATCACCAGATACTAAATCGTCTAACATAAGAAGTTGACGAGGATCTTCTAATCCCATTTCACGACAACGAGCTTCTTCTTCTTCGTTCATTGGAACTAAGCGAGCTTGCATTTCACCTTCAAGGCACTTTAATGCTGCTGCAGAAATAACACCTTCTGGAGCTCCGCCAATACCTACGAATAAGTCGATACCCGTTCCAGGTAGTGCTGTTGCGATTGACGCACCAACATCACCGTCACCAAATAATTTTACGCGTGCACCTTTTGCACGAACACGGTCAATAATATCTTGATGACGCTCACGTTCTTGAACGATAACTGTTAGATCACGAATCTTTTTATTGTTAGCTTCTGCTACAATTTCAATTGTTTTTTCAATTGGATCATCTAAGCTAATTTTACCAGCTGCTTTTGGACCAACCGCGATTTTTTCCATGTACATATCAGGAGCATGAAGAAGGTTCCCTTTGTCTGCGATTGCAATAACTGCCATTGCATTTGCAAGACCTTTTGCAACGATGTTTGTACCTTCTAATGGGTCAACGGCGATGTCTACTTCTGGACCGTTACCTGTTCCTAGTTCTTCACCAATATACAACATCGGTGCTTCATCAAGTTCTCCTTCACCGATTACAACTGTACCTGCCATGTTTACTGAATCAAACATATCACGCATTGCTGTAGTTGCTGCATCATCTGCTTCGTTCTTCTTTCCGCGGCCCATCCACTGTGCGGATGCTAATGCTGCTGCTTCTGTTACACGGACAATTTCTAGTGCGAGTTCACGTTCCAAGATTTCATTCCTCCAATTTCAAAAATCATACAAATATAACTATAACAAATAACGGAGAAAAGGTGAATTCGAAAAATTGTCGATTTTTTCAGAAGAAAGCGTTACAATTAAAATGTAAATGCTTTAATTTCCAGGTAGGTGACATTCATGTATTTTGTAGACAGAAAGAAAATAGAACAAATGCTAGTATGTTTAGAACGAGCAACAAGTACATTTCAAGAGAAAAAGATATATGAAACCGAGTTTGAATTTTACGCATTAGAGCGCATAGCCCATCTTATTATTGATACTGTATTAGATGTAGGAAATGCGATGATTGATGGATTTATTATGCGCGATCCAGGAAGCTATGAAGATATTATTGATATTTTAATGGATGAGCGAGTGATAAGTGAAGAAGATGGACAAGGGATGAAAGAAATTATCCTTCTTCGAAAAATGCTTACGCAAGATTATATTCAAATGAATCATGATGAATTATATAAGACGATTCAAAAACATATTGCAGTGGTAGAAAAATACCCAGCAAATATTCGCAGTTATTTAGAAAAAGAATTAGGACCTGTATCTGCATTTGTACCAGAATAATTATGCTTATAAGATCCCCAGAGAATGCCTTTTGGGGATCTTATATTGTATGTGAGAAAGAAAAGGGAGAAGGGTGAAGTATGGGGGAAGCACGTACTACGAAAGACGAGATTGTACAATTGTTGAAAGTAAAGGGAGAGCACACAGTAGCGGAACTAGCTGACGTTTTAGAGATTACAGAAATGGCAATCAGAAGACATTTAAGTAATCTTGAGAAAGATGGACTCATTTATTCTAAGATGGTAAGGCAACATGTCGGAAGACCAACTTATTTGTATGGATTAAGTGAAAAGGGAGAAGATACATTCCCGAAAGAGTATAAGCAATTTGCGATTGATATGCTAGAAGATTTAGCTCGGATGGGCGATGAAAAAATACTTCAATATGTTTTAAAAGAAAGAACGAAGCGTATGGAAGAACAGTTGCAAAAGCGAGTGAGTAATCAAAAGAATTTAGCATATAAAGTGCAAGAGATAGCAGCTATGCAAGAGAAAAATGGTTATATGGTTCAAATAAAGAGAGATGGAGAGAAATCTTTCGTAATTGAAAAACAAAACTGTCCGTTAAAAGAAATTGCAGAGAGATTCCCACAAGTATGTAAAGATGAAAAAGAGATGTATAAGCGTTTATTTACGAACGCAGATGTGAAAACGCTAGCAAACATGTGCGAGGGCGATTGTAGTTGTTCTTACCAAATAAAAGAGAAAAAATGAACGTTATGGGGCGCTTTAAGGTAAAGCGTTTTTTTCTTTTGGAAAAGCGGGTAATATAAGAGTGGTATGATAAGGTGAGAACGTTAGCATAGAAGGAGAGACATAATCGATGTATAAAGGTTACTTAATTGACTTAGACGGTACGATGTATCGCGGGGAAGAACAAATTGAAGAAGCAAGCGACTTCGTCAAAGCATTAGGAGAGCGCGGCATTCCATATTTATTCGTTACGAATAACTCAACTCGCAAACCAGAACAAGTGGCAGAAAAGCTTGTTCGTTTCGATATTCCAGCGAAAGCGGAGCAAGTATTCACAACGAGTATGGCGACTGCGAACTTCATTTATGAACGTAAACAAGATGCAACTGTATATATGATTGGTGAAGAAGGCTTACACGATGCACTTGTGGAAAAAGGATTTGAACTTGTGGATGAAAATCCTGATTTCGTTGTTGTTGGTTTAGATCGTGACATCACATATGAAAAATTAGCAAAAGCGTGTCTTGCTGTGCGTAACGGCGCAACATTTATTTCCACGAACGGAGACATTGCAATCCCAACTGAGCGAGGATTATTACCAGGTAACGGTTCATTAACATCAGTTGTAGCAGTATCAACAGGTGTGGATCCAATCTTTATCGGAAAACCAGAATCAATCATCATGGAACAAGCGTTAAAAGTTCTTGGTATAGGAAAAGATGAAGCATTAATGGTTGGGGATAACTATGATACAGACATTTTAGCGGGAGTAAATGCTGGCATGCATACGCTTCTTGTCCACACTGGAGTCACAACTGTGGAGAAGTTAACAGAATATGAAGTACAACCAACGCAAGTTGTGCATAACTTGACGGAATGGATTGAGAAGATGTAATGAAAAACAGGTAACCGAAGAGGTTACCTGTTTTTTTTATTAAAACGCACGATTCACAACATCTTTAACTTCTTCAAGATATTGTTTACGCACACCATCATCCACAGAAGGGACACTCGTATAGAATGTATGCTCAATTGTTTCAATTCCTGTAAATTCAAAAATACCAACATCCGTTGTTTTCTTCATTGCGTCAAACATCCCGCCTGCTGTGTATGCTTCTTTCGTATTGCCCATTGTAGATAATAACAATCCTTTTTTACCGCTTAATAACTTTTCAATGCCTTTTTCACCGTAAGCATAAGCGAATCCATGGCTAAATACACGGTCAACGTATCCTTTTAAAATAGCAGGAAGTCCCGCCCACCAAACTGGATAAATGAATGTAATGCTATCAGCCCAAGAGATATGCTCTTGCTCTTCTTTAATATCTTCTGGTGTGTTTTCTTGAGAAAATGAGATGAAATCGGAAGCGCCTAATACTGGATTGAAGTTTAATTCGTATAGATCGCGAACGCGTACTTCATGACCTTTTTCTTCTAATTCACTTTTTACCGTTTCTAAAATTGCATGGTTGAAGCTTTCTGTATTTGGGTGTGCATAAACGATTACATGTTTCATTGTTCTTCCTCCTATTTTGTGGATATGTGAATAGTTATTTGTATATATGTAACCATTATGGTTACTCCTTTTATGGAAGTCAAGTAATACATATGTATAAAAAGACGCTCAAAAATCGCCTTTTTATACCCCGCTCATACAAAGTACAAAGAAGACAAATAAAATAATGACAAGACCAATGCCGAAGTTAAATACGAGAGTGCTATCCATATATGTAGCCTCCTTGTTTGAAAGTAAAAAGCACTCTAGTTAAGAGTGCTTTTTTATTTTGAATCTACTTTATAACTTTTAGAAAGTGATTCATGCGTGTAATGATTTACATTATTTTATGTATTTATAATTTGAAATGAGTAAGTCCTTGTGGGATATAGAAAAAAAGACACTCTTTCGAGTGTCTTTTAAGATGACAAAATGTGCCAATTGCTTGAGGTTGATAAGACGCTAATTTCCGTGTTAGCGCCTTTTCTTTAATCAAGAAGTGTAGCAACAGCGATTCAAATAAATTGTACCATTTGTTTAATTGTGGTGCGTATGCAATTGTGCATATTTTAATCATGAGGTAGGTAATGAACTGTGAATAATTTGAAGTGATTTATTTACGATTTCTTCTGCGGCATATATGCCGATTGCGTCTGTTTTTAAAATATGGGATTGTAAGTTATCATGCATTGCTCCTAACTCACCATGAAGTGGTGCGAAGGCATGGTTCGCCTTTTCAAGCATGCATAAATCAAGTAAAGAATCCCCAGCTGTAATAATCGTATCTATTTGCAAAATTTCTTTTATATATTGCACGGCATCCCATTTGTTAATTGGTTTTGGTACAAAGTATAGCTTCCTACCTTGAAGTGAATGATTCCAGCCTTGTTTGTCTAACCAGGAAGTGAAGGATGATAATTCATCATAAGGAATGTTCTCCCGTTTAATGATGCAATAATGGAATAGATCATCGGCTGTTTTTTGTGATATAACCCAATCTTTATGAGCAATTTGTCCAAACTCCTTTAGTATGTCGTTTCTCTCTATACATTCAACCGATAGTCTTTCTTTTACTGTCCTGTTCCAAGTACCATCTTGTTTACCGTTATGAAGGATATTACCGCCGTTACTTGTAATGGCGTATTCGGGAATGATTTCGTTTTGGAATAAAGTAATACGCTGAAACTGCTCAATAGTTCTTGTTGTAACTGGGATGAAATGTGAGTGCAGTTGTAATTTTTTTAGTAGTGAAATGGTTTTATGTGATATGAAAGAAATTTCTTTCCCATCTAAAGTTTCAATGAGTTGAATTGATTCATCTTCTATAGGGGCACGAAACGATTTCCGGGAATAAATAAGCGTTTGATCAAGATCACTGGCGAAAATCATAACGTTTCCCTCCTAAGAGGCTTAATGAGCCCGCAACATGAATAAGTCATATTCTCATAGATTTCAATAGGGACATTCTTTTCTTTAGCGAGAAGTAAAATATGCTTTAAATCGGGATTGTTTTGCTTACATATTAAAATTTTCCACGGTATTCTCCGGAGTAATACGCGAGTTGTTTCACCGACTCCTGGTTTGATTAAGTTAATATCGTCAATTTCAAAGTGACTTTGGATAGACTGTATATCTTTTAATCCTTGCCAAGAGGGATCAGTGTAAGTTGAAGTAATATAACGTAATTGATTATCTATATGAGAATGAACAGAAGGGAATAAATCTGTCACCTCATCAATGAAGAAATTTGATAAGTCTTCTTGTTCTAGCTCTTTATAATATTTAACACCATGAAAATCATTTGGACCAATATAGGTATCATTTAGTACAGTGCGGCTAATGAGTCCAGAGACGGTTGCATTTAAGCAAGCGCTAGGAATAAGAAAATCTTCACGTGTACCGTAAATTGAAGTACAGTAACCGGGATCAGCAAGCACAGCCATACAATGAGAAATGTGTGTATTATTTCGTTCGTTAAATGTGTGTACTGCATATTCTAATTCTTTTTTTATTGCACCTTTCCCAGTCCATCCATCAATGAATTGAATTGTTTCTTTAGGGTGATGTTCCAAAATATAATGGAGTGCATTTTCATCAATACCGCGTCCGCGAACAATAGAAATACAATAGTGAGGTACATCAAGGTTGTATTGATAGCGTATGTAGCGTTTTATAAGAATACCAATAGGTGTACCAGCACGAGCTAATGAAACGAGGACAAGGTTAGTTCCTTTAGTCTGTATAATTTGTTCGGCGACAACTCCAACAGCGATGGCTAGTTTGTGTTTGTATTGTTGCAGAGAAGAAAAGAATAAATCCATATACGCTTTAGATGGTTTATATTCCATTGGTAACATTTCAGAATAATGTGTGCCAGCTTGAATTGCTTGTTCTCTAGTTTCTGTGGAACTTTCTTTCATTAAATCACTAATATCTTTTAATAGAAAAATAGCATCATTTGGATCATAACTACTAATGTGAGAATTTACTTTTACCATAATTATCAACCTTCCTTTTCTATGCTATTTGAAAATGAGACGATATGAATAAAAGGAATAACTGTTTGTAACTGCTGTAGAAGAGGAGATAGGGCTTCTTCTCCTAAATCACGTTCAATAAAAACAAATACTTCATCGTAATCATGAGGTGAAATATTATAAAAGTAATTTGTAATAGTAGAATCTTCAGGACTTGGATATGAGAAATGATTATGAATGGCGTAGTTCACATCATTTGAAACAGGATGGATAGGGCTTCTTGTTGTAGATTGATATAAAATATTTTCACCCATTTCAGCAGCAATTTTCATTGGGATATACATAAATTCACCCGTTCCGAGGCAGAGTGTTCGTTTTCCAATTCTTTCTCTTTTTAAAGTTTTTCCTGCTTCTTGAGCGAAAGAATGAATGTGCTGTTGTTCATATGCTGAAATGCCAAATCGCCCAGTATATTTTATATAATTTGATGTATAGGGTAATTTTGGGCAGGTAAGGGTATGTTTTTTGAAATCAGGTTTTGTTTCTTCAATTTGAATATCTGTTTTGGCAATATTCAATGGTTGGCCAGTTGTATGAATACTGCCTTCTAATAAAGAAATAACATGAATCTTAATTTGAAGTTCGTCTTCTAATTGTTTAAATTGTCTTCTATTAGTATGAGAACGCCAGTCTAATAAAGAAGCAATAATATATTCTTCTCGTGGGAATTTATTTTGAATCGATCTAATAATATTTAATGCTGTTTTTCCTGTTGTCATCTCATCATCTACGAGAACAATAGGATTGCTGTTTTGAAAAAAGCTTTCATCCACATAACAACGGTGCGATGTTGCATGAGAATGTTCTTCCTCAAATGTAATGACAGATTCTAGGTGGGGTATCGATTCCCTAGTTGTATGTACATACTTTGCATTTTGAAAGCATTGAAACATAGAATGACCAAGTGCTGTCGCTGTCTCAGCGAATCCGATGAACAAAACTTCTTCTTGCAGAGGATATTGATAACGAAATACTTCCTCTGGGATTTCATGAATTTCTAATGAAATGAGATTTAAAATTTCTTTTTGAAATGGATGAGAAGTATTATGTAGCATTTCCATATATCTTGTAGCGAGAGCAAATCCACTTGATAGAGAGACTGCAGGTTTAATAGGAAGATGCTTTCCAAGGATTGTACTCACAAATAAAAAACTACGTTTCTTATTTATTCTAGCAGCCATTTGAAAAAGATTGTCTAGCGCTAAGTTATATGGATTATCACGTACTTCTACATGAACTTGTATATTATTTAAAACGTTATACGTGTTGCTTTGCGTTTGTAATAAGGAGATCGGTGAATTGTTTGTTTTCATGTAGCACCCCATAAATATTAGATTTTAAAATGGTTTTGCGAGCCCAGCCATAATGCGGCTTTACTTCATTCATTTTGTTAGAAAAACTGCTTTTTAGCACTCCATTATACGTATCTGCATTTTGTAAAATTGACCTCGCATCTAAATAATCTTCCATTGTGACAATGTGCATTGCCTGTACAACTTTAATATGAGATGGGTGAATAACTGTCTTTCCGATTAAGCCATTTGCATGGTCAAGTGATACCTCTTGAATGAGCCCTTCTTCATGATCATTAGAAAAATATTCCCATACACATCCTGAAATAATATATTCATTTGTTGCCCTTGAGAAAACGTTAATAATGTCTGAAATACAATCACGGACAACAGTAATATGATAGATAGGTGTGTATTTATTGCGCCGAATACTAAATATACTTGAAAAATCAGTAGCACCAATACGTACATTTAAGATGTAATCGTGATAAGAATCTAGTAAATCTTTTATTTGTAATAATGATTCTGCCCGTGTTTCCTTATACATAATTTCTGGTGATTCTAAAATCGGCATGCCATATAGCGATAATGAGTATAACTCGTTTATACATGCAAGCTGATCGATATAAGTCTTTCCGTTAATCGGTGTGAATTTTGGAAAGACAAAACCACATAAACAATGAACAGCACTACCTAATTCAGTAACAATTGTCTTCATTTGACTTGGCTGTCGAACTCTAATAAAAAGAAGTGGGATGTCTGCTTGATTTAGTATGTTGGCACTGACTAAGTTGGCTATTTGCTGTATTTGAACGACGATGTTTTGCTCTGCAAGTTTTACTTCTTCATCGCTGATAGCGTCCTCTAGACAAAGAATAATTGAGGTAGCATCCACATGTTTCTTTCTAATTATATCTTCCGCAATCGTTTCTTTTGTGCCAGGAGTATATAGTGTAGCGCCTAGTGCGTAAGCTAGTTGTTCTTTTCCTATATTTTTTGAAAAACTAAGAGGTTCTTTATAGAAAAAATTTTGCCGTTCTTCTGAGGAGAGATAAGAAAAGTAATTCAAATTGTCACCACCTTATTTGTAATGATTCTGTTTAATCGTAACATAATAAGAAAAATCTTCCATAAAATGAAGCGAGAAATTAAAAAAATATATTGAGAAAGATGAATTATAAGATGAATATCGAATATTGTTAATAGAAATATAATAGGGGGAAAGAGAATGTGGATATACATAAGTTAACAGAGGAAGAAGCAAATGAGATAAATACGTGGGCGTACGAGGAACCATATAATTTATATAGTTTTTCAGGCGAGAAAGAAGTAATAAAAGAATTATTAGATGGAACTTATTATGGCTGTTGTAACGATCAAGAAGAGTTCATCGGCTATTTTTGTTTTGGAGAAAATGCACAAGTACCAGGTGGAAGAGATGCTAATTTATATGGTGGAGAAGATGTGATTGATATCGGACTTGGCATGAAGCCAGATTTAACAGGGAAGGGAATGGGAGAAATGTTTTTTCAAGCTGGAATAGCGTTTGCTGCTAAGGAATTTAATTCGAAGATGTTTCGATTAAGTGTAGCAACATTTAATACAAGAGCGATTACGTTATATAAAAATATCGGATTTAAGCAAGGGTCTATTTTTTTGAGTCGTGGAAGAGAATTTATGCTTATGGAATACGAAAGACCGTCAGCATGAAACTGACGGTCTAGAAAACATTATTATTCCGAGTGATCAGCTCGGTGCGCTAAACGGCTTGAGGCAGCGGCAGCAATTCCGCCAACGATATCGTCAAGGAACGTGTGCACTTTTCCAGTTGATTTATCATTTAAGTATTCTAAAATACCAGGTTTTAATTTATCGATATATCCAAAGTTCGTGAAACCGATAGATCCGTATACATTCACGATAGAAAGTGCGATAACTTCATCAATTCCGTATAAGCCTTCATCACGTTTTACGATATCTTGTAACGGCTCACTTAGCATTCCTTTTTCAGCAAGAACATCGAGTTCGATACCTGTAATCAGTGCGTTTTGTACTTCACGTTTTGATAGTACACGTTCTACATTATAACGGCATTCTGACATCTCTAAATTTGGATGATATTTTTTTTGAAGAAAATGAACAAGTTCAGCAATATCGTCAATTGTTACACCGCGTTCTTGTAATAGTTGTAATGCTCTTTCTTGTAGTTGATTTGATTCTTTCATGTTTATCACCTTTTTTTCTTTTTAGTATTTGTATACGTTTCGTTGCTTTATCATGTGCATAGGAATGAAAGGCGAGCACAAGCTCATATATATAAAGAAAAACCATAGGTGGCGACTGCGATGATTCAGCATATTTATGAGCATTATCACATGCATGTTAAAGAATTAATCCCCCTTGGCCCCTATAAAAGCTTTTGGATTCGCAACAAAATTTATGTACTTGTTCCAATTGGAGAAATGGAGGAAGAAGTACTTGTAGAGATGAAAAAGCTCAGTGATTATATGAACCAGCAAGGGGATATAACTGTAGCGACTTTCGTTCCGACTATACACGGCTACTATGTAAGTGAGATAGAAGAACAAAATTACTGCTTATTAAAAGGTATGCGCACGTTAGAACGACATGCTATGTCATTAGGAAGTGAGCTTTCTATATTCCATAAACGAGGTGCATTCTTTCCAGAAGAAATTGAGCAATTAAGCCGTATTGGTGAATGGAAAGCGTTATGGGAAAAAAGGCTCGACCAATTAGAAAAGTTTTGGCAATCACAAGTGATGAACCACCCTTCAGATGTATTCGATCAATTGTTTATTGAATCCTTCCCGTATTACTTAGGAGTTGCAGAAAATGCAATTCAATATGTTGTCGATACAGAAATGGATGATACGCCGCAACTAACGGATGCAGCAACAATTTGCCAAGAACGATTCACACCTTTATTATGGCATCAAACGAAGCGGCTCAAACTTCCTTTTGATTGGGTGTATGATCACCCAACTCGAGATATGGCAGAATTAATTCGCTATATGATGATAGAAAAAAAGAAAGACTGGGAGCAAACAATAATTCAATTTGTTACAGATTATGAACGTAATTATTCGCTATCCTCATTTGGCTGGCGCTTATTATTTGCAAGGCTCTTGTTCCCGCTGCACTATTTTGAAACGGTCGAACGATATTACCAAACTGGAAACGAAGAACAAAAAAGCATATATAGAGATCGCTTAGAAGCCATTTTACACGATGTGAACCGCTCAGAGCAATTTATGAAGCATTTTTATGGCTCACTTCGTTTACCAGTAGATAAGCTTGGGATTAGAAAATTAGATTGGCTATCTTAAACGTATAAAAAAGAGACCGCTGGAGGTCTCTTTTTTATACCACAATTTTATGTAATACATTATGCCCCTACCTGTTGATCTGTACATATATTTAAAACGAATTGATGTTTTTCGAGTTTTTCATTTACTTTACCCAATAATTCTTGCTGGATTTCTTTAAATAAAAATTGATAGCTTGTATTCCATGTTGGTATAACGGATGAAAGGCCTAATAAATACTCTTTTTTCTTTTCTAGTTCTTGAATTGTTAAAAAAGTGTTCCCCATTTTTGGCATGTGTCATCCCCCTATGTTTTCTTACTGTATATGTGTGAACGATTCACTATATAGTATTAATTATCGCATTTTTTGAGAAGGATTTCCAATTTTGTTTTATGATGTTAACGGATAAATGTGATTTGAATAAAAAAAGGAGACCAAATTTGGTCTCCTTTTAGAAGGCGATTCTGAACGAGCCGCTTCCGCTTTTAATTATCCAGCTCCAGCGGCTAAAATGTTCGGTGGCTTCGCTTCTTCCGCCGAGGCAAAAAGCGCCTCTATGTCAGAAGCTCCATCCTCCTCACATTTTGAACGAGCCGCTTCCGCTTTTAATTATCCAGCTCCAGCGGCTAAAATGTTCGGTGGCTTCGCTTCTTCCGCCGAGGCAAAAAGCGCCTCTATGTCAGAAGCTCCATCCTCCTCACATTTTGAACGAGCCGCTTCTGCTTTTAATTATCCAGCTCCAGCGGCTAGAACAGTCGGCCATTTCGCGCCTTCCTGTGAGGCAAAAAGCGCCTCTTCGTCAGGAGCTCCAATGACCTCCTGTTCTGAACGAGCCGCTTCCGCTTTTAGATTAAAATACTTGTTCTACTTCGATAACGCCTGGTACTTCTTCAAGTAACGCGCGCTCGATACCAGCTTTTAGTGTGATTGTAGAACTTGGGCAGCTTCCGCATGCACCCATAAGGCGTAGTTTTACGATACCTTCTTCAATGTCTACTAATTCAACGTCTCCGCCATCGCGAAGTAAGAATGGACGTAATTTATCTAATACTTCTAATACTTGTTCTTGCATATGTGGGTTTTCCATTTTTATCGACTCCTTTCATCAGTTTTATTATAATCAAGATAGAGGGGAAAATCTATTTTTTCTCTTCTTGTTTTATTGTCGAAATATTGTATCGTGTTTTTTCAGTATAGGGGTATGGGATAAGATTGTAAAATGATGTGCTTATGTAATAAGACATCTGAATATACTGTTGGAACAAGAAGTGGGGGAGAAGAAATGGTTAATGTGCAAGTGTATGGGACGAAAGTAATTTGTGCGAGCTGCGTCGGAATGCCATCTTCAACAGAAACGTTTGAATGGTTACAAGCGGCAATTGGTCGTAAATATGAAGGACAAGAAAATAAATTTAATTTCGAGTATATTGATTTTCAAGAAGAACAAGAAGATGAAGATAAGAAAGCATTCGCTGAGCGCGTAGTGGAAGAAGATTTATTTTATCCGGTCGTTCTTATAAATGGAGAAATTGTTGGAGAAGGAAATCCTCGTTTGAAGGATGTTTACGAAGAAATCGAGAAATATTTATAAAACAAGAAGTCTTTGCGAATTTGCAAAGGCTTTTTTTATTGGAGGGATAGATGTGAAAAATGGAGTGAAGCATGCGTTACCAACGGAAGTACAACAGTTAATGGGGCGGTACACAGTAGAATTAAAAGAAATTTTTTTGGATGAAAAAATAGTCGGGGTATATATTTACGGATCCATCGCACTAGGTGCATTTCATAAGGAAACGAGCGATGTTGATTTTGTTACAGTGATAAGTGATTCCGTGAATGAAGCTGAAAAACAGCAGCTTGTGGAACTACATAAGAAACTTAGTGATAATACGCTAGGTAAAAGAATGGACGGTATGTATATTCCGCTTGTTGATTTAGGGAAATACAATGATGAAATAAACGAGTATGTGTATTGTGCAGATGGTAAAGCTAATGTTGGTCATTGGGACATTAATGCGGTCACATGGTGGACGTTGAAAAATCAAGGCATTACAGTTACCGGAAAAGAAGCAGAAGATCTTCCGTTGCAAATACAATGGAATGATGTAGTAAATACGATGAAATATAACGTAGAACAGTACTGGAGTGAAAAGGCGAAGAAGCCATATTTATTTTTTATAGAAGATTGGGTAGAATCAGCTGTCGTTACGATGGGACGTATTTTATATACACTAGATTATAAAACAATCGTTTCAAAAGATAGAGGATTGCAATACTTGTTAGAAAGTTCAGCGGAAGAATGGGAGCTTTTATTAAAAGAAGTAGAGCGAATACGGCACAATCCAAAAGAAAAGCGAATGCTCTCAAGGTGGAGAAGGGCAGATATGACGAAGAGGTACTTACTGCATTTAATTGAGACGTGTAGAGAGAAATGGTAGGGACGAAAATGGACAATACAGAGGGGTGTATTGTCTTTTTTTATGTTGAATTTGGTATATAATGGTTTAAAAAGTTTAATTATACTGGAGGGGATAGGATGAATATAGAATTAGCTACATATGAAGAAAAGAATGAACAAATGAGTATGCGCCAAGTAATTAGCATTCTATTAATTATTTTTGGGGTCATGCATGGAATTGGTTTTTTGAACCTTTTATATGATTCTTCCTTATACCCATGGTATGTAGATTATCTTATTCCACCTTTCACGTTTTGTATGATTATCGTAATGTATGCACCGGCAAGAAATTGCTGCTTACATTTAATAAAATCATTACAATTCAATAATTTTAAATACTATGTAACGATAGTAATGACAGCGATTGTAATGCTTATATATCTTGCCATATTAAATTTAGTTCTACCACATGGGCTTGGGGTGGACGAATCTAATATAGTAATAGAGCCTACTAAAAGTGAAATCATTTTATACGTAGTTGTACTCACCGTTTTTGCACCGATTTGGAAAGAACTTTTATTTCGAGGGATACTTTTTAAGAAATTATCTCAGCGTTTTTCTACACTTACTAGTATCGTTATAAGTGCTTTTATATTTACTTTAGGCCATCCCCTTACAGTGGGTAGTCTTTTATATATTTTTGGTATGGGTATATGTTTAGCATACACATATAAGAAAACGAAGAATTTACTCGTTCCAATTGGGATTCATTTATTAAATAATTCGTTTTATTTATTATTGAATTTTCAACTATAAAAAGACGCCTTTTTTATTTTGTAGTAGATAGAAAAGTATTTACAAGTATTGTGTAGAGGAAAGATAATAGAAAAAAATATGTGCATGGGGGAAGATAATGAGTAAATATAAATTACATATAGATAAAGAACAACTATGGAAAGGCTGCGTTTTAAATTCGATTGCCCATGCAATTAATGTAGCGCATTGTCCAGATTTCTTACATGAAAGTTCATGGGATGGATTTAACTATAGTATGCAAGATACTCAAGGCGGACAAGGGACAATTACGTTTCATCCGAATTACACGATTGTATGTCTTCAAGATGTGAATAGCGAGAGAATTGATGAGTGGATTGATGCGAAAGATTATTTTGAAGGGGCACCTTCGGAAGTAATGGATATTGCGAAAGAAGAAGCACTTCAATACGTATTAGAAGAAGTAGAAGGCGAAACAGTTCCTTTTATTACAACTGCATTTTGGATTGAGGATAGCGGTGCGTATTCAATTGATTCATTTGAAGAGATGGAAGAGCACGGCGGATTCTTATTAGAAATTCCATTACTTGATACAGAATCAGCAATAGAAAGACTGGAAGAAGAGTATGAACTGACAGAGGAACAAATAGAGCTTTTACAACTCGTGTATGAGAAAAAAATCCAAAGTCCAAATGAGGAAATTAAGTTGTCTAAAGAAGAAGTAGCAATGATTGGAACGGAAGATAGCGAAGGATTGGAATTTAGTAAGGAGTCATTTGAAGAAATGAATATTACTTGGGAGTTGTAGAGGAGGATAACATGTTTCCGATTGGTGATCAGCCCAAGATTATGAAAGACTTAGCAAGTATAGCTGGTGATTTAGAAGAAGTAGCGATTGAGGGGAAAACAAAAAATATAGAACGACTAGCATCTTTGCAAGTTAAAAAGTTATGGGTGTTCACAGTAAATCAAAAGCAGTTTGATCATATTCTTACGTATGTTTGTCCCGATATATTATACGTTTACGAAATGAGGGTCGAGGATTTAAGTAGCCTTCAGAAATTGTCTAATTTACAACAGTTGTATATGTGCTGGAATACAAAAGCGAAGACGTTATGGGATATTGATTATAATAAAAAGCTCAAATCCTTACTAATTGATGATTTTTCTAAGTTAGAAGATTTAAGTGCTTTAAGTAAGTGCACACAACTCAATACTTTCTATATGGGTGGTGGGATAAATACAGCGATGAAAGTACAAACTTTAAAACCACTCGCTGAATTACAGCAGTTGCAAAAGCTTACTTTGATGAATTTAAAGGTTAAAGATGATTCATTAGAACCGTTAATGCAATTGAAAAATTTAAAAGAGTTAAGCATATCTAATCAATTTAAGGTGGAAGAGTATGCAAAACTTTCTGTAGCATTGCCATATACGGTATGCGAGTCTTTTAAACCTTACGTATATATGAACGATGCAATAGATGGGAAAAATATAATGGTGACTGGGAGAAGAAGGCCAGTCCTTAATTCAAAAACGGATACTGTGAAGATGCAAAAATATGAAGAACAATTTAAAAAGTTACAAAAGGAATATAAAGCACTAGTAGAAAGCAAAATGTGAAATCATATTGCACTTTCTACTAGTTTTTTTATATACATATCAACTTCATGAAAGAATACGAACTTTTTTTCCTCGGTATTCAGATGCACAGCGCAATGTAAATATTGCTGTAAATAACGATTAGCTTGTTCGTACTGTTTTAATTTGTAGAAAGAAAAACAAGTAAGAAGTAGAAACGCTTTTTCTCGTAATATTGGAACGACAGCTAGTACCGGAGTAATGGAATGTATATTCATTTCCACTAGATTTTCATAAGACGCTCACGTTTGAAACCAGTCGAAAATAGTAGAAAGGTAATTCGGAATAGCGATAGTTTCATGTGAAACATTATGCAATAACTGGTTCTGTTTGATATGCATAGGCTCTATTCTCGTTTGTAGAATGCAATCGAATATTGAAATGTTTTCTTTTAATTGTAATTGGTCCGTAATAAGCTGTGGGAGACCGATAGGGTGGACTCCTATATTTATATAGAAGTCATCTCCAAACTGGCTTTTTTGTATGTTAATGAGCTTATAAAATCCGTTTTCAGCTTTGAAAAATGTATGTCTTTTTTTCTTAAAGCCGAGTGGTTTTAAAGTGGCGTGTAAATTTGTAATGAAATCTTGATCCTTTTTAGAGCGAGACTTATTCCTCGTCATATTCATACGTAGTTAAGTTTTGTAAGAAACTTTCAAAGTTAGGTGCTAATTCAATAATTTCCTCAAACTCATTATCGATAAATATAACTGGAGGATTTTCAGCTACATTTCGATAGTCTAATGCAATCCATGTATGTCCATCACCAGATAAAAGTACGATATTCTCAGGCATTTCCCATTCTCGAATTAAATAGCGACTCTCTAAAATACTAGATTCATTTTCATCAAAAGAAATACCATATAAACCAGATACATTAACGTGATCGTCTGCCCAAGAATTTGGCTTTGAAGTAGGGTGAGTATCAAGACGAAGAGTTCCCCCATTTTGTTCTTTTAGAAGGTTTATGTATGATTCTGGAAGCTTTACGTTCAGTACCTCTTCTGCTTTTTTGATTAGTTCGTCGTTAATGGGTGCTAGTTTTAAATAGTCATCTTCTGCCCAAATTGTACTCTTCATATTCGGTCACCTCAAATAATAGTTTTAAGAATCTTATGTCATATATTATAGTTAGTTTAGATAACACGCAATAGAGGGAGGGACGGAGTATGGATGTGTATGAATACCTCGATCACGTAAATTCTAAAGAAGATTTATTAAAATTTCTTGTATACCTCCAAAAGGATTTTAAAGTGAACAAAGATGAATGGGAGAATGTAGAGATAGAGACTTATTTAGAGGCATTAAGTGCTTGGTTAGGTGATTATGAAGGCGTTTATATAAATCAAGGGGAGAAGCTTCTAGAAAATATTCCATGGAAGTTTATTGCCCAGGTGTTACTTGCGGCAGCTCATTATGAATAAAATTAGATTTTTAAAAGATAGAATGGAGAAGATATCATGATTAACCATAATAAAATTAAACAACTTTTAGCACATGTAGATCGTGCTGAGGATAATGAAATTGAGCTAGAGTATGAATCTGAACCTATGACGATAGAATTGTTTAATAGTGAAGAAATAGAAGAAGGGCAACTTGGTTATAGCTTTGATGAAGAAGGATGGATTGTAATCGGCATAGATTCATATCTTGGAGACCCGATTTTTGTAGATAGTAATGATGAGAATTGTCCAGTTTATACAGCTATGCACGGTGAGGGAGAATGGGAGCTGGAATGTATAGCGGAACGTATAGAAGATATTATTGAGAAAGTGAAGGGGAATGTGTGAGCAATAAAATAGTATTTCAACGTGATTAAGAGGGAGGAAATGTAGTGAATATATAAAATAATTAACTTAGTGTATTAAAGGTATGATACATGATTATTTTAATATATTTAAAAGTAAAATGAAATAAGAAACGGATAATTGTCGGAATATATTCGATTTCCGTTCATTTTTATGAAATATGTGTACTTTTTGTTAGATTCCTTTATTTTGTACATATACAATAAATGTATATAGAAATAAGAAAAGGATGATGTACGTGAAGGACACTGTTTTACAAGAAACAATTTCTCAGCAAGAATTACATAAAGTTGTTCAAAAAAATACAGCTTATTATGATTTTAAGTGGGGTAAAGTAGAAAATCCTGTGCAAGGGAATACATGGAATTGGGTAGCCTTTTTCTTCCCAACTTTTTGGTTAGCTTATCGTAAAACGTATAAGTTATTTATTATATTTGCGTTATTGGCTATACCTAGTATAGTTATACCCCCTTTTATAGATATTCCAGATGGGATTTATATAACATTTAGTTTAGCTCTTCAATTAGGAATGATGATATTTACTGGATGGCAAGGAAACCGTTTATATTATAAGCATGCTGTTCGTGTTTTTCGTAAGGGAGAAGATGCGTCTGATCATGAGAAGGCGTATTTCTTACAATCAAAGGGCGGCGTTAGTGTAGCTGGTATGATTGGTTTACAGATTATAGTCGGGATTGTGTTTGGTTTAGCTGCGTTAGGGCTGTCCTTTTTACCAACTGAGCCGAATATTAAAAACGTTGTTCGTTCAAGTGATGAAGGGGTTACTTTAGAGATTATGACTGATAATCCAACTTGGAAGTTTGTGAAGAAAGAAAAAGAGTATGACGTAGTAGAGTTTACTGGTTATGATTATACAGAGAAGAAAAATGTGAAAATTAAATTTGCTGTTTATTTCGATGAAGATTATTTCGAGTGGCAAGAGGTATATGAAAATAATAAGAAGTTAAGTGAAGAAGAAGTAGAAGAATATCAAATTTATATTGAAGAAAATAATTGGGGTTTCTAGAGGGAACTCGTTCATTTTGAAAAGAAGAATCTTGTGAAGATTCTTCTTTTGTTTATTAGGGGAGAGAGAAATGATTTCAGCATTAATAGAAGCTCTAATAGGATCTATTAGTTTAAGTACGGGTTTACACACGAAAAAGATTGATGCTAACATACTTTACTTGCAGCAGTATGAGTGGTTTCGAATGATGTATGAAGACGAGAAGTATCGAAAGTTATTTATTACGAACTACAAAGTTCGCTCATATTTACAAAGTAAGCTGAGAGTTCGATTGCTGGTAAAAAATAAAAATGCACAACGAAGATTTTTAAAATTAGTAGAAGAGCAAATGGAAAAAAGGCATACGAATTGAAATTTTGTAAAATACAATAAAAAATGAGAATTTGAGGTAGGGTTGTCAATAACGTGAGACTATGGCACTATAAAGAAATGCTATACAAATTTTATTTATCGAGATGTAAACATCAATTTTGATTTTTACGTATAAATAATGAACGGAGGAAATGAATTTATGGCTACTTTACCAAATTGTCCAAAATGTAATTCAGAATATACGTATGAGGATGGCGTTCTTTTCGTATGTCCAGAATGTGCTCATGAGTGGGGCCAAGACGCAGAAGCTGAAAATAATGATGGTGCAAAAGTTGTAAAAGATGCGAACGGAAACGTTCTTCAAGATGGCGACGCTGTTACTGTTATTAAAGATTTAAAAGTAAAAGGAACTTCTTCAGTTGTGAAGATCGGTACGAAAGTAAAGAGTATCCGTCTAGTTGATGGCGATCACGATATCGATTGTAAAATCGACGGTTTCGGAGCTATGAAGTTAAAATCACAGTTCGTTAAGAAGGCGTAAGACAATAAAAAGAGGGGGCGAATAGCCTCCTCTTTTTATTATGTCACTTTTTGTCGGTAAATCGATATTTCGTGCAAAATCGTTGATATATTCTAAGTTATGATAGATATATTTGAAAAATCGTTGATATATTGCAAGTTATGATAGATATATTGAAAAAATCGTTGATATAATTTCACTCACCGAGAACAGGGCATCATTTACTGAGCGAAAGTTACGATTCACTTCGCATCATAGTCAACCTCTTTCAACTGACATCGCTTATTAAAGAACGTTTTATATCCAAGCTGTAAAAAGATAATGACAGCGAAAGCGGTACTTCCTGAAATACCGAGTATGATAGCGATTTGATATTGAATGGCTGTGAATGGTGATACACCGGATAATATTTGACCAGTCATCATGCCTGGTAAGCTTATAATTCCCATTCCGACCATAGAATTAATTGTTGGTAAAATAGCAGAATCAAAAGCGTCTCGAATGAGCGGAGCAGCTGCTTCTTTCGGTGTTGCGCCGAGCATAAGTGCACCTTCAATTTGACCTCTTTGCGATTTCATATTGTTTAAGAACGTATTTGCGCCGAGAGAAACACCAGTCATGGCATTACCGACTAACATTCCCGTAATAGGGACGATGTATTGCGGAGCATACCAAGGGTCATGACCGATAATAACAAAGATAAATAGTAGAAGTGGCCCAATTGATCCAGCGACCATGGAAAGGGCGGCTACTCGTTTTAATTCTTTAGACATTGGGATATTAACTCGTTTATAAATATTAAAAATTGCAAAGGTAGTAATAGAAGTAATGAGAGCAATTGTATAAAATGGATTACTGTTTTCAAATACGTATGTAAGGACATATGCAACAAGTACGAGCTGAATCGTCATACGGAATGTTGCGAGCGCGATTTGTTTTTCACGAGGTATTCCTTTTAATTTTACAAGTCCAATTAAGATAAGGATAAAAATATAGGTAGCCGCCAGTTGCCAAATTTGGAGTTCAATAACGCCCTTCAATAGAGAGCACTTCCTTTCTAGTTGCACCGTTTGTTTTACTAATTTCAATAATGTCGTCTGCAATTTCTTTTGGAAGTTGTTGCGAGTGTGTGATGAAGATAACTGTTTTTTTCTTTTTTCGTGCTAGTTCAGTAAATTGTTTCATAACGCGGCGTTCTGTATCATTGTCTAGTGCTGAAGTGGGTTCATCTAATAAATAGACAGGCGGATCCATAAGTACAATACGAGCAAAGGCAAGTCTTTGTTTTTCACCGCCGGATAATGAGGAGGCGCTATCTTCTAATTGCTTGTCTAAGCTAACGGTTTGTAATGCACTCCGCAGGGCATCATCATTTGGAAATGGTTTTTCAGAAAGACGAAGTCCCGTTAATAGGTTTTCTTTAACGGTTCCATCAAAAATAGGTGGAGTTTGCCCAAGCATAACTACGTCACGACGTAATTGAATAGGCGGATAATCAGAAATTAACTTTCCGTTATATTCAATTGTACCGGATGTTGGAGATTGTAAATCGTTTAACATGCGAAGCAATGTGCTTTTTCCACTTCCACTTTCACCGATAATGCAAGTGATTTTTTCATTTTGAATCTGTAAATAAGGAATGTGTAGGATATCTTTATATATAACGTCTTTTAATATAAACATAAATCGCTCCTTTCTGATTCTATTTATATCGTATCAAAAAAGGGAGGATAAGGGTTATAAAGAGCAACGTTTTTTCTTCATCTTGAGTTTTATTAATAAGTTAAGTAAACGATCTAATTCTTGGCTGAAAGAAATCACTTTATTATGAGTTAATCCGTATCGTTCAACGAGATAGATTAACTCTTTCTTTTTCGCTTCTATTCGATTGTTTAGTTTCGATAAGTTCATAAGTTGAATGTAATGCCTCCTACAAAAGTATTTATCACATAAAAAATAAGACCGAATGAATTCGGTCTTAAAGGAAATAATAAGACAACTTACAAATAGCATACACTGTTTATCAATAGTTTTTAATATAAAAATGAAAAATAAATCATTATACATATTGAGAAAGATGTGTCTGATAATTTTTAAAAACTGATGCAAAGAGGCTGTCTACATAGTAGACAGCCTGTAAGATATTAACCCTTATGATATTTGTACATCCAAAGTAGACCGGATTTTAATAATCTTGGTACACGTCCCATTAATGGTTGGTTTGCAAGTAAACCGAAGCCATGCTTCTTACCAAGAGAGCCGAGAACACCTTTTAATTTGATTACAGGTAGTTCGTCAGGAAGTGGTTCATTGTTCCAACGTTTTAATAATATTTTGACAATTTGCTCTCCTTGACCTTCAGCAAGTTGGGCAGATGGAGCGTGTGGAAGTGCTGCGCAATCTCCTACAACATACACGTGCTCGTTATTTGGAATATTATGATATTTAGTTAAGACAACCCGTCCGCTACCATCTTGTTCAACTGGAAGGTTTCGAACAACTTCATTTGCTTGAATACCAGCTGTCCAGACGATTGCATCACATTCAAGTGGTTCATCGTGGTTATACACAATATTTGGTTCCACTTTTGTAATGTTAGAGTTTCTTATAATAGTAACTTTATGTTTTACGAACCATTCTTCTACGTATCTACTTAATTTCTCTGGATACGGGAATAAAATTCTATCTTTTCGATCAAATAAATAGATTTTTAAATCAGAACGACTTTCGCGAAGTTCACTGGCAACTTCCACACCACTTAAGCCAGCGCCAACGACAGCTACTGTTGCATTTGGTTCTAGGCTATTTAATTGTTCATATGTCTTACGTGTTTGTTCAATCGATTGTAGGCTATGTGTATATTCTTTCGCCCCAGGAACGTTATGATATTTATCCTCACAGCCAAGACCGATAATTAAATCATCATATTGGATCGCTTCGCCGCCATCGAGATGAACAGCTTTTTCTTCGAGATTAATATTTGTTATTGTGCCGTATTGAATATTGAGTCGTGGGTGCTCGGGAAACGGTATACGAATATGTGTTTCTGAAATAGTACCCGCAACTAATGCATAATATTCAGTTTTGAAGCAATGATATGGTACTTTGTCGATTAATGTCACTTGTACATCATCTGGAAGTTGGTTGCTTGGAAGTAGCCTTTGTAGAATTCTCATTCCACCGTAGCCGCCACCTAGTATTACGAGGTGTTTCATGATGGATTACCCCTTTTCTGTTGAAATATCCCCTAATCATAAAATTTTATATTAATAAAATATTTTGACTTTACTCAATCAAATTATATCGAATTTGTGAACAAATAACAATGCATGAATGAATACTCTGTTGTACAATAAGAAGAAAAGTAAAGTAAACTGTTTTGCCTTTTTAGTTACTATTTTATTGCAAGTAGCATGTTATATAAAATAAAACCATCTACTTTGAAGTGAAATAGTGAAGTAACTAAATAGTTTAGGATGTATAACGAAAACAACAAGAGACAGCTTAGTTTTCTTCTTATAGATGAAGTCAGAAGGTAATTTGTTTTGTAGTACAGGGGGGAGAATTTTGATTAAACCATTAATTGAATTTTGTGTAGGTAACCTTGCAAGTGGTTCACAAGCAGCTTTAGAGAAATTAGAAAAAGATCCGAATTTAGATGTAATGGAGTATGGTTGTTTAGGATATTGTGGCATTTGTTTTGAAGGACCGTTTGCACTTGTAAATGGTGAAGTTGTACAAGGTGCTACAGTAGAAGAACTGGTCAATAATGTATATGATTATTTGGATGAAAATCCAATGTTTTAAGGTGTTGCAATCAGCAGCACCTTTTTCATTAGATAAAATGTTATTTCGTAGGGTAGTTTAATACTATAGATAAATAAAAAAAGGCCCTTTTTAGAAGGGCTTTTTTCTTACACAATGTGTGTAAGAGTGGCTCATCGCCAAACGTTGTCAAATATGAGAAACGGGGGACATTCATATTGTGTTCTAAAAGCATGCATTCTATACTTAAAATAACAAATTATTTTTGGAGTGAATATAAATGAGCCAATTTTCTTTTACAAAAATGCATGGTCTTGGCAATAGTTATATATATGTAAATATGTTTGAAGAACAAATTCCTGAAGAAGATCTAGTTCTTGTGGCGGAAAAGGTTTCAAATATTAATACTGGTATTGGAGCAGATGGGATGATTTTAATTTGTCCATCTGACGTAGCTCCGGTGAAAATGCGCATGTTTAATAATGATGGTTCAGAAGGAAAGAGTTGTGGTAACGGTTTACGATGCGTAGCGAAATATGCGTATGAGCATAAACTAGTAGAAGAAACAGTTTTCACAATTGAAACGTTAGCTGGTATTGTAACAGCGGAAGTAACGGTAGAAGAAGGGAAAGTTACATTAGCGAAAATCGATATGGGAGCACCGCGTTTAACACGTGCAGAAATACCGATGCTTGGTGAAGGTGAAACACCATTTATTCGTGAAAACTTCTTATACAATAATCATCGCTATGCATTTACAGCTGTTTCAATGGGGAATCCGCATGCGGTTATTTTTGTTGATGATGTAGAGCAAGCACCTCTTACAACACTTGGTCCAGTCCTGGAGACACATGAAATGTTCCCAGAGCGAGTAAATGTTGAATTCATCGAGATTTTGAATGATGCAGAGATGAATTTCCGCGTTTGGGAACGTGGATCTGGTGTAACGCAAGCTTGCGGAACAGGAGCGTGCGCTGCAGTTGTCGCTGCTATTTTAAATGGAAAGATGGAACGTGGTAAGGAAATTACAGTCCATTTAGCTGGCGGCGATTTAATGATTGCATGGACTGAAGAAGGAAACGTGTTGATGAAAGGGCCTGCGGAAGTAATTTGCCGCGGAGTGTATGAGTACAAGATAGAAGCGTAAAGATGTATAATAGAATGAGAACAGAAAGGATGGTGTATTTCATGATTGAAGTAACAGAACAAGCAGCTTTTCAAATTAAAGATATGTTAAAAGATGCTGAAGATGGAGAGAAGTACGTGCGCCTTGCTGTACACGGCGGCGGATGTACTGGCCTTTCTTACGGCTTAGGATTTGAAGTAGAACCAAAAGAAGACGACACAGTTCTTGAGTTTTTCGGTGTTGAATTTGTTATCGATACAGAAAGTGCTCCAATTGTTAAAGGAGTAAAAATTGATTATAAACAATCGATGCTTGGCGGCGGATTCACAATCGACAATCCAAACGCAATCGCATCATGCGGATGCGGATCATCTTTCCGTACAGCGACGAATGCTGGTAAGCCAGAAGAGTGCTAAGTTTTTAGCAGAAATAGAGAAAGACCTTTTTAGCGATGAAATAAAATCGTTAAGGAGGTCTTTTCTTTTGCCGTAAAATCCTGATTGGTACGGGCTAATTAAAGTTTCACTTTATCTTTGCATAGATGCATGTATCAGCTAGTTGTTTACCGCCAGCTGAAAAATCTTCATTACGCAATATCCCTTCAAGTTCAAAGCCTAGTTTTTCAGGAATCGCACGACTTTTCGTGTTATTAGATTCACATTGGATTTCAATCCTTCTAAATTTGAATAACTGAAATCCAAGGTTTGTTAACACACTTACTGTTTCTGTCATATATCCACTGCCACTAAATTGCGTGTTAATCCAATATCCAATTTCGCATTTAGAAACCTTCCAATTAATTCGATGAAGGCTAGCCGTTCCAACAAAATCATTCGTCTCCTTATGGTAGATAAGATAGCGAAAGCTTTCTCTTTTCAAAAAATCTATATGCGCATTTCTCAGGAGAATTTCCGTTTCTTCAACAATAGGAATGGACTGGAATAAAGACAACCATGGCTTTAATTCACGAATTGAATCTTTAATAGCTTCATGTACTACATTCCCTTCACCTGCTTGAAGTGGTGCTCGAAGAATGAGTCTGTCTGTTTCTATTTGTAACGGAACATCTAATAAAATAGGATTCATATTATTTCTCCTCTCGAAACCTTTAAATTATGACAGAATGAAACTTATATCATAAAAAAACTTTCACCCAAAAGAAATAATTCTTGAGGACGAGAGTCGCAATTTATAATAAATGAATTGAAAAATACTTTATCTCACTAATAGAAAATCACGTCACAGCATCACTATTAGTTATTATAGAACTGTGTGAAGTACAGGAATATAGTAAAGCTTATCTTCCCATAAAGGAACCTCTCAAAAACGAGTAAACAATAAATATATATTCAATTCATCATTTAGAAATCCCTTTTCACATATTGAAAACTAAACTATCAGTTGGTACAGCAGCATTAGGCTGTTAAACTAATGCATATGTTAATTGAATAAGGAATTATTATTTTTTAACCTGCTTTAAATTGAACGCATAATTCAAGATTGATTATCTAAACACAATCGCATCATGCAGATTTGGATCATCTTTCCGTACAGCGACGAATGCTGGTAAGCCAGAAGAGTGCTAAGTTTTTAGCCAAAATAGGAAAGACCTTTTTAGCGATAGAATAAAATCGTTAGGAAGGTCTTTTATTTTGGCGTTAAAACAGAAAATGCATGTAAAGTTACTTTAGAATTTAATTTAAATGTTATTATATATGGGATATATGATTAATCGAGTTTCATATTGTTCGTTTTAAGATAAGATTATGCAACAGAAATGTAAATGAATAGGAGAAATATACTATTTATTAGTTATATTTAATGTTAATATTTGTAACGAAGATGATTGGTGACCATGTTTGGATTAGCTGTAGCTGCATCGGTTATGACTAATAGGTAGATTTATTCCATAAAAGCCCGATTGGTGAGGGCTGATTAAAGTTTCACTTTATATAAAAAAGGTGCATGAGGGAGAAGGCTATAGCAAATTGTATAGAACTGAATAGTTCCGTATTAATTAAAATACGTTGATTACTAGATATTAAAAAATACCGGGGGGATTAGAGTGAAGTCATTTAAGAGAGTACTTATAGTAGGGATGGCGTTGACTACAGTATCGATTTTGGGAGCTTGTTCTAGCGATACAGACGTATTAACAAAAGTAGGAGTAAAGCAACCAGCGAAGGCGGAAGGTGACGTACTAAAAGAACAGAAGAAAACACCTATGACTACGAGTAAACGTGAAAGTATTAAAAATGAGGACGCTCCATCATCACAGAAGCGTTACATTTCTCATGATGAATCTAAAAAGATTGAGGAAGGTATGATGTATACGGATATTCTTAATACGATTGACTACGGTGGTGAGAACATAAAACATTATAATAACAATGAAAAACGCGTATTTTATACTGAAAAAGATACGGATGGTACATATGAAATTATGGTTGAATTAAATACATATGGTTACGTTGTGAATATTGAACGTACTGCTATAAAGGATACAGATAAAGATACAGATAAAGATACAGAGAAAGATACAGAGAAAGGTAAAGAGAATCGGGTATCTACGAAACGTATTGAAGAGCCTGTAAAGGAATATGAAGAAAAAAACGATCGTGTACCGTGGTATAAAGATGTAAATAACAATTCGGCAGCAGTAAGTTACAATCACTATTTGAAAATCAAAAAAGGTATGCCTGCGAATCAGGTAAAAGCTGCAATTGGACAGCCACATGTGATTGAGAAATATAAATCTTATTCAGTATATGACTATACGGGTTATGGTGGAGAAGGATCATTACGTGTAATCTTTGAACCGAATGGAACTGTTACGGATGTAGTGGAAGACGGTTTACCACGATAATAAATTAGTTACGGGAAGAGTTGTAGTAAAGTTTTCGTTGATTTTATAAAGTTTTTGGGAGCATACCCGAATATAGATGGAAAGTGTTTTTATTAGCCATGTTAACTATAGTATCAGTATTTACCGAAGTTTCTTCCAAATTCAATAGCGTTATTGTGGATGTTGTTGTCGTATTATTCTTGTTGGTATATATCGCAGTAGGACAGCGGTTGTAACTGAACGTAAGAGGACGCGTAGTAGCAGCTTCCTTTTGAAATAAGGAGGAAAATATGATGGAGGATATTCTTGAATTCATAGGGAGATACGTAATTAAACCTATTATTAGTTTAGTGAGATATCTTGTAATAGAGATTATAATTGAGGGCATAATAGAAGGCGTAATAAACGGTATAAGGAAATTACGTGATAAATGGCGAAATTGGCGTGAAAGACGTTATTGGCGGTAGTGTAGGTGATGAGTGTGCGAAACAAAAACGTTATACAGAAGTTATGAAGAAGTTTAATGAAATAATAGAAAACGACTTGCATTTAGAATCTGTACTCGTTCCAATTGGTGATGGAATGAAGATTTCTAAAGTGAAGAAATAATTATTATCTTACAAAAGTGTAATGTTCATGTCATGTTTTTGAATTTCTTCTTTAAGCTCTGCGCTTTAAGATAAGAATATAAGAAAAACATATGAGGTGAAGGAAATGAAAAGATACATTGCACTATTTAGTATTTTAGTTGTATTTGCAAGTCTGTTAGTTGGTTGTGATATTAATCGTTTAGGAAAAGATGAGTATTATCTTCAAATTAAAGCTGATGGAATTGAAAAAAATGAGAAATTTGATAACGGAGAGCCACATAAATATTTCGAGTATAAATTAAAAGGATTCGATAAAGGTGGAGAAGAAAAAGAATTGGAATTCACAGCACAAAAAAACCTTCGTAAAGAAGCATTCCTACGCGTATACAACTCAGATAAAAAAGGTGTAACAGCTTGGGAAGAAGTGAAGAAAGACGAGCTTCCAGCGAAAGTGAAAGAAAAATTAGGCGTGAAATAAGACAGATAGAAAAGGAATTGACGAACAGGGTCAATTCCTTTTTTTGCTTTCAAATTCTTCTTCTGAAAAGACTTTAAATCCGTATCTTTTAAATAAAGCAGTAGTTACCCCGTAACCAGTTTGCTTATTACCGTTAAATTCTCCAGTATAAATCGTAGAACTACCACAAGATGGACTACGTTCCTTTAAAATAATATATTCTGGTTGTAAATTTTTAATTTGTTCTAATGCTTTATAAGCGCCATTTACGAAAGCTTCTGTGACATCTTCACCATCTTTTGTCATCACTTTCGCTTTTCCGTCCAAAACGTCGTCGCCATTCCCGCCAATAATTTCAGCGGAAGGACGAGGCGTTGGTAGTCCCCCTAATACTTCAGGACAAATGAGGACGGTATCTTCTTTTTGCAGAAGCTCCTCTATTTTTGAAACGAGATTGTCATTTCCGTCATATCGACAAGCGATACCACCTAAACAAGCGCTAATTACGATCATATTTTCATCTCCATTAAAAAAATATTAAATTCCACGCCAAATTCTCTTCCTGCCTCTTACTTATAAATGAGGTGATATAAATGGGAAGCTTATATAATTTAATGAAACCATATAGTGAATTTCGAAGTAAAGAAGAGTTTAATACATATCAAAAACAAGTTTTGAAGTGCTACCGATTTCAATTGAATAAAAATGATTCTATCATTATTCATTTTTTAGGAAAGTATGCGGTGAATGAGAAACAAAAAACAGTAGGAGTCGCCTGTCCGTTAATGGAGACGATTGCGAAGAATGTTGGAAAGAGTATTCGTACAGTACGCCGTTCAATTGCAAAGTTAGAGGGACTAGGAATTATAAAGCGTGTTGCAACAAAAGAAAGACATAAGCGCGGCGGGTATAGTGCGAATTTATATATTTTTCTTATATCTGCAATTGACCGCATGGATGACCGTATGAAAATGTCCGCTTGTAAAAGTGAGGATTATGCAGCTGGCTGTAGCGGAAAGGAACAAAAAAACGAGAGGGAAACAATTCTTTCTAAAAACATTCCACAAATAAAAGAGAAAAGAAAAATAACGTACGAGCTTGATGAGACGTATTGCCGTCATGATATACCGAAGCCTTTTATATACGCACTTCTGCCGATGACGAGTAATCCGAAGAAGATTAATATATTTTGGAGTAAGGTAGAACTTGCATATAAAAAGAGCGGATTGCTAGAGCAAGGTGTTTTACTAGAGCAAATATTAGCTGATGAAGAAGTGTATGGAAATTTCATTTGGCGAGTGAAGAGTGTCGTGAGAGCTTATAAATACGGGGAAATCCGTAAAAATGTGAAGGCACTTTTATATAGTACAGTGCGAGATTTATTTTTAGAGGTTGGATTAGAATGGGGAGCGGCACTGAGAAGAAGTAAGGGGATAGCGTTATTTGATCCATTTAAAAAGGAGCCATGCGTATAATACATGACTCCAAGTAGCTAGTCGAACTTTCTTACAACTGGAACACGAATCGCTACAAATAGTACGAAGACGATAACAGCAATTGCACCGCTTTTCATAACGGTTACGATTGGAATTCCCAGTGCAAGTGCGATTGATGTGAATGCATAAGAGAGCGGGATAAAGCCCATTGATGATAGCATAAGTAAGCTCATTACGCGTCCCATCATTTCCTCTTTTACTGTCGATTGAATCATCGCCATAAGCGGAACGATAGCCATTGCAATTGTAATACCATAAAACATGCCGGCTAATAGTGCTTGCCAAAGTACGGTGCTAAAGTTGATGGCTAAGAAGAATACACCAGACAATAGCATCATGATAATACAAAAAAGACCGCGCCTACGATTAATATTTTTTAAACCGACAATGACAGCACCGATTGCCATTCCGCCGCCTACAGATGCTTCTAAGTAACTAAACTGGAGTGAATCACCATGCAGCACGTTTTTAACAAAAAGCGGGAAACCAACTTGCATCGGGCCGATCAAAAATAAGTTTAAAAAGGCGCTACAAATAAGGAAAGTTGAAAGGAATGGTGATTCCTTTACATATAAGATTCCTTCTTTAATGGAAGTGAACATACCTTTATCCGTATCTTTTAGTTCTGGCATCGTAAATTGTATTTTTTGAACGAGTATGGCCGCGACAATCAGTAATAAAATTGTAATAGAAAATATTGTCTCGTAGTTTGTGAATTTGATAAGAATTCCGCCAAGTACAGGGCCTAAGATGACCGATGCTTGGTTCGTCATTTGTGTAAGTGAATTCGCTTGTGTTAACCGGCTTTTTTCTACCAATTCCGGTAAGATAGATCCATCTGCTGACCAGAAGAAAGCATCGGCAAGTCCAAAGAATAAAGCGAATAAAGCAAATGTATATAGTGTTACATCACCAACGATAAACCATGTGAGAATGGTTGCAACAAGAATCGCTCGAATAATATTGGAGTAAAACATAATGTTTTTTTTCGGGAATTTATCAGCTACAGCGCCGCCGATAATCATAAAAATAAGCCTTGGAACACTAAGAGCTACGAAAACAACACCGAGTGAAGCTTCAAGGTTTAATGTTTTTGCTATGTACCACGTTTGTGAAAAAGTAAAAAAGGCTAAAGCAAAGCTTGAAAAAAGAGTAGCTGCCCAAAGAAAAAGGAAATTCGTATTTTTTAATAACGGTTTTCCGCTTCCTTCTAAAGCAGTTTTATTTTGTTGTAGTTCCTCCATATTGCTTCCTTTCTATGTGACAAATTTAAACTAAAAAAACAGTAAACGCCCGATTGGTGAGGGCTAATACTCAATGAGAGATGTCCCTCGCTGATTATAGTTTCACTTTATACAGTTTCTAATATTTCTATACTGCACTTTCTCATTGTAGACAATAATAATGAATTTGCACAGTGGCTATTTAACGACAAAAAAGAAGATACCAAATGGTATCTTCTTTTTTGTCGTTCAGGCTAATGCAATATAAATATCCAATTGTACGTTGGTTGGATCTGTTGCTTTTTCATCATAAAGCTCAAAGTCTGTTGTAAAAGCACGTTTATTTTCTTTCGACCATTTCCAAATATATTCCCAAGCTTCGCAAACGACTTCAGCAACTGGTCCCTTTCTCGTTGTAAATACCGCATACGTAGCGGCGGGTATTGTTAAAGTTGTCATATTTTCAGGAACTTCTTTTAGTGAAGAAACGGGCATACCGATTGTAAATGTATATGTACCAGTTTCAACTGATTCGTAGTTGGAGTAGAAAGCGAGTGTTTCTTTCGTTTGTTGATTTGGGATGTGATGCATCATTTGTTCTTGAAAGTATCGGTTCCAGAGCTCGGGAATTTTTCCTTCAGTAGATGCTTCTTTTTCATTAGTCGTCGTAACCGAAACGCCGATTGCTTGGAAAGCTTCTTTTTTTACGATAATGGGTTCGTTTATCATTACAAATTCCTCCTTTAAAATAAGAACATATGTTCTTTAATAATATAACATATTTTTACATGTAACGGTTATTGTTTTTTGAAAATTTTAATCATAAATAACAAACAGAAATGACTAAAAATGGTAGAATTTCTATTGTATGTATGAATAGATTAAGAGATATGTTAAGCTTTTTATGTATCCTTAAACTGTTATATAGACCTATATTATCAGGTGTTTTTATAGGTTTATATAAGTGTCTGGTATATATGCTATTTTTGATAAATTAAAATAGTAATATTCTATGAGATTTATATTGTTGACATTGGGATTTCAACGATACATTTTCGTAGGTCGGATTGTTGCGAGTGGATATATATTGCTATGTATACGGCTACGAAATTAAGTAGACGGATAGCAAGTATATAGAAAGGAGAAAGGTAGAAAATATGAAGCAAGTATTGAAGTGTTTTAATGTCGTAACGATGATCACACTTCTCCTATCCATCATATTGCCTTCACCCAGTGCTTTTGCTACAAAGATAAATAAAAAAAGCTGGGATGAGTTACAAGGAAATGATGTGAAAATTAAGGCAGAGCAAGTAAATGCTGAAATATATAAGGGAGAAGTAGCGGAGAGGGAGCACGTATTTCAATATACGATTGAAAATACGGGAGCTACACCAATTCAAGAATTGGTGCTTAAACAAAATAATGAAAATGAAATTACGTTCCCTTCGCAATCTGTGAAAGTAAACGGAGAGAAGTTACCTGAAAATAAGGTAGCGGATTTCTATGTAGAGGAAAAAGATAAGGGAGGAAAGATTCTTTCTTCTAATCTTAAAATTAAAGATTTAAAATCACATGAAAAAATGACTGTGTTAATAAAAGCTCGTCGTGCACAACATTTTAATAAAGAGTATAAGCAAAAAATTAGTGTGCAAAAGGATCAACTACAAATAGGAAACATGTCTGTAGATGTTGAAGGGCTTCCTTCTGGAGAGAATTTAGAAGCTAATACCGATGATGAGGCTGACAGTAGTAAGAAAGCTATCGGATCAACAACTGATTCAAAAGTTAAAGAAGTGGATGCAAAAGTATCTGCAGAGGATAAAAATAAACTTGCACGAAAAACAGAAATAGAGAAGATAAAACAACCTGAAGCTGAGAAGCAACTAGAAAAAGAGAAAAAGCAATCACCTTTAGCAGTAAAGCAGAGTGATGCAGAAGTACAAGCTGCATCAGAAAATGCTTCGAAGGTTCAAATCCAAACAGGAGATAAACAAGGGTTTGGAGATCCACTGTATTCTACAATTGCTTCTGGTAATTTAGTACAGACTGGTAATGTGACGCTTGGTTTGACTACGGATCATTATGGAAGACAAAGTATGGGTTATAAAACGAATAAAATGACTGTGGACGTTGATAACGATGATAGTACTTTTAATTCGTCAACAGGTGCATTTCCTAACATCCCTGCCGGAAGTAAAGTGAAAAAGGCGTATTTGTTTTGGACAGCTGCAATGGGAACTGTAACTAGTACAAATGTTAATCAAAGAGTTAGTGATAATGATGTACGACAACCAGTCAAAATGAAAATGGGAAATAAAGAATATGCAGAGGTAAGTGCTGATAGCATACGAAAAGCGGATTACCTACCTTATATTTCTAATTACTCAGGTAGTGGCGCAGGATATGTTGCGTATGCAGATGTAACAAATGTAATTGCACAGCAAGGTATTTCTCAAACGTTGACAGTTGCGAATGTGCCACAAATTAAAGATGTAACAGGTGGCGGCTATTACTGGGGTAACTGGAATCTTATATTAGTTTATGAAAACTATAAAGAAACAGTAAAAGACATGAAGATTTGGGAAGGGTTAGTCTCTCAAAAAAGTACAGCCTGGACAGATATTAGTGTTAATAAAATAAACACACCAAAAGAAGGTGCTTTTAAGGCGAAATTTAGTTATTTTTCATCGCAAGGTGATCCAGCTGAGAAAGATGGATATGCATATGATTATGGAGAATATGATTTTGGTGCTGGATATATAAAGATAAAGAATATTAACGGTAAAGATAATGATGCGAATGATTCGTCTATGACAGAAGTACAAGTAGACGGTACTAACGAGTTTGTTACAAAAAAATATCCAGGATATAACCCGGATTGGACAAATTCATTCAGTACTGACATTCATACATATCACTTTGAAGGGCCCACTCAAGTAAAAAATGATTTAAAAGAAGCAAAAATGCGTTTTAGAGCAAATGGTGGTACTGGTGATATTTACGTATTAAACAATGCTACATTCGTAACAGAACATAATGCTCCAAACTTACAAGTTGATAAAAAGGCGTTAGATGGTGCTGGTAAAGAAGTTAAGGAAATTAAATCCGGTGAAGAGTTTACGTATCAAATTGAAGTGAAAAATGATACGAAAAATAATCAAGCACCTGTATCTAATGTAAAAGGTTTTGATAAATTAGATGATCGTTTAGAGTATGTTCCGGAATCTATACAATATATTTCTGGAAGTAATAAAGGAAATAAAACAGATAATGTAAGCGATGATGAAGCAGAGTTTGTAAATAATCAAATTGATTTCCGTATTGGTGAAGGGGCAGATGCTAAAGACGGCGGTGTTTTAAAACCTGGTGAAAGTGCCATTATTACATTTAAAGTAAAAGTGAAAGCTTCTGTACAATCAGATACAACAATAAAAAATATCGTTGCTGTAAAGGGAAAAGATAGTACCGAGGTAAATTATGAAACTACAGATGATGCAAATGTTACGGTTACGCTTCCGAAAGAAGTTCCGGGAGAAATAGAGGCAAGAAAAATAGCTTCTAATAAAACACCGAAGCTAAGTGACGAGGTAGAGTATCGTATTACATTTAAAAATAAGACAAAAGATGGACGTCTAGATGTATTGACAATTGAAGACGAATTACCAAGTAGTCTTGAATACGTGAAAGATAGCTTGAAAGCAGAAGGTGCAAAACCAGAGCCAGTAGAGCTGAAGTTTGAAAATGGCAAAGTAATTGCAAAGTATCCAGAAATTATGGATATGGAAGAAAGAAGTATCATCTTTAAAACAAAAGTAAAAGAAACTGCAAAAATTGGTGAAGAAATTGTTAATAAAGCAACCGTTAGTGATAAAACAAATCCACCAAAGGATTTAGAAGAGAAGATTACACCACAGCATAAGGCCGGTAAAATTGCTGCAAAGAAAAAAGCAACAAATAAAAAGCCGAAGCTAGGAGAAGAAGTTGAATATCAAATTAGCTTCAAAAATACGGTGGAAAATGGAAAACTAGATGCAGTTACAATAGAAGATGAAATTCCAGCTAACTTAGAATTTGTTCAAGGTAGTGAGAGAGCTGAAGGTGTTGAACCAAATCCAGTAGAGTTAAAAGTAGCAAATGGTAAGGTAATCGCCAAATATCCAGAGATTACGGATACAAAAGAGCGAAGCATTGCCTTTAAAGTGAAAGTAAAAGAAGAGGCAAAAGCCGGAGAAACAATTGTTAATAAAGCGGTTGTGAGTGAGCCAAATGGACAAACTGAGCATCCAGAAGAAAAGATTACGCCGGATTATAAATACGGTAAAGTGGATGTTGAAAAAAGCGTAACGAATCAAACACCAAAACTAGGAGAAGAAGTGGAATACCGAATTACATTTTATAATACGGTAGAAAACGGAAAACTAGAAAAGGTGCTAGTAGAAGATACACTACCTAAAGGTGTTGAATACGTGAAAGATAGTTTGAAAGCTGAAGGTATAAAACCAGAGCCAGTAGAACTAAAAGTGGAAGACGGCAAAGTAATGGCAAAGTATCCAGAAATTACGGATACAGAAAAAAGAAGTATTGTCTTTAAAGTGAAAGTAAAAGATTCGGCAAAAGTAGGGGAGGCAATTGTAAATAAAGCAATTGCAAAAGATCCGAAAAATGAGCCTGTTGAATCGAAGGTTGTTATTACACCGCAAAGTAAAAAAGGTGAAGTTGCTGCTACAAAGGTAGTTAATAATAAGAAACCGAAGTTAGGAGAAGAAATCGAGTACCGCATTAGTTTTCATAATACGGTTGAGAACGGAAAACTAGAAGAGGTGCGAGTGGAAGATACAATTCCAAAAGGTCTTGAATATGTAGAAAATAGTATCAAGGCCGAAGGAGAAGCACCTGGACCAGTAGAATTAGCTGTTGAAAATGGAATAGTCAAAGCTAAGTATATCGATATTATGGATATGAAAGAAAGAAGTATCGTCTTTAAAGTAAAGGTGAAGGAAGAAGCAAAAGTAGATAAAGAGATTGTCAATAAAGCAATTGTTGATGATACGAAAAATCCACCGATTGAGCCGGAGGAAAGAATTACTCCGCAATATAAGGATGGAATAATTGATTCGAAGAAGACAGTAGATAATCCATCACCAAAACTAGGAGAAGAAGTAGAATACCGAATTAGCTTTCAAAATACGGTAGAAAACGGAAAACTAGAAAAGGTAACGATAGAGGATACAATTCCTAACGGTTTAGAGTATGTAAAAGGCAGTGAAAAGGCTGAAGGTGATAAACCAGCTCCATTAAAGTTAAGTGTGAAAGATGGAAAAGTCATTGCTGAATACGACAATATTACGGATATGAAAGAAAGAAGTATTGTCTTTAAGGTAAAGGTGAAGGAAGAAGCGGAAGTAGGTAAGGAAATCATCAATAAGGCAATTGTTGATGATATGAAGCATCCGAAAGAACCAGAAGCGAAAATTACACCATTACACAAAGATGGAAAAATTAAAGCGAAGAAAATCGTAAATAATGAAACACCGAAGTTAGGAGAAGAAGTAGAATACCGAATTAGTATGAAAAATACGGTAAAGAACGGAAAGCTAACAGACGTGACAATAGAGGATACTTTACCAGAAGGTTTAGAGTATGTAGAAAATAGTTTGAAAGCAGAAGGTGCCGGAACAGATTTAGTAGAGCTGAAATTTGAAAACGGTAAGGTAATGGCAAAATATCCAGAAATTATGGATACAGAAGAAAGAAGTATCGTTTTTAAAGTGAAAGTAAAAGAAGAAGTAACAGTTGGTAAAAAAATCATTAATAAAGCAACTATTGATGATTCACAAAACAAGCCAGTTAATCCGACAGCGGAAATTATTCCTCAGTATAAAGATGGAAAACTTGAAGCGAAAAAGATGGTAAATAATGAAACGCCGAAGTTAGGAGAAGAAGTGGAATACCGAATTAGCTTTAAAAATACGGTAGAACATGGAAAGTTAACAGAGGTAATAATAGAAGATGATTTACCAAATGGATTAGAGTATGTGAAAGATAGTTTAAAAGCAGAAGGTTCTAAGCCAGTTCCAGTGGAATTGAAATTTGAAAACGGTAAGGTAATGGCGAAGTATCCTGAGATTATAGATACAAAAGAGAGAAGTATTACCTTTAAAGTGAAAGTAAAAGGTAAAGTGAGCGATTCGATTGTTAATGAAGCGATTGTGAGCGATACGAAATATCCGCCAGAAACACCGACAGCAGAAATTATTCCGCAACATAAAGACGGAAAAGTGAAAGCGAAGAAGACGGTAAATAATGAAACGCCGAAGTTAGGAGAAGAAGTAGAATACCGAATTAGTTTTAAAAACACGGTAGAAGACGGAAAACTAGCAGAGGTGAAAATAGAAGATACTTTACCCGAAGGTTTAGAGTACGTAGAAAACAGTGTGAAAGCAGAAGGTTCTAAGCCGGATCCAGTGGAATTGAAAGTGGAAAATGGTAAGGTAATGGCGAAGTATCCAGAGATTACGGATACAGAAGAAAGAAGTATCACTTTTAAAGTGAAAGTAAAAGATGAAGTGAAAGTCGGTAAAAAAATCGTCAATAAAGCAATTATTGATGATACGAAAAATGAGCCAGAAACACCGACGGCAGAAATTACTCCACAGCATAAAGATGGAAAAGTAGAAGCGAAGAAAACGGTAAATAATGAAACGCCGAAGTTAGGAGAAGAAGTAGAATACCGAATTAGTTTTAAAAACACGGTAGAAAACGGAAAGCTAGCAGAGGTAAAAATAGAAGACGATTTACCAAATGGATTAGAGTATGTGAAAGATAGTTTACGAGCAGAAGGATCTAAGCCGAATCCGGTAGAACTGAAAGTGAAAGATGGCAAAGTAATCGCAAAATATCCAGAAATTACGGATATAGAAGAAAGAAGTATCGTCTTTAAAGCGAAAGTAAAAGAAGAATTTAAAGTTGGTGAAGGCATTGTCAATAAAGTAGTTGTTGATGATACAAAAGATCCAACAACTTCAGAAGTAACAATTACGCCAGAATATAAAGACGGTAAGCTTAAAGCAGAGAAATTTGTAAACAATAAAAAACCGAAATTAGGAGAAGAAGTAGAATACCGAATTAGTTTTAAAAACACGGTAGAAAACGGAAAACTAGTAGAGGTTAAAGTAGAAGATGAAATTCCAGCTGGATTAGAGTTTGTAGAGAACAGTTTACAAGCAGAAGGATTTAAGCCTAGTCCGGTAGAATTAAAATTTGAAAACGGCAAGGTAATGGCAAAGTATCTAGAAATTGCGGATACAAAAGAAAGAAGTATTATCTTTAAAGTGAAAGTAAAAGAAGAGGCAGAAATAGGCAAGGAGATTGTTAATAAAGCGATTGTAGTAGATACAAAAAATGAGCCAGTAGAGCCTCATGTGGAAATTACTCCGCAATATAAAGATGGTAAAATTATTGCGCAGAAAGTAGCAAATAATCATAAACCGAAACTAGGAGAAGAAGTAGAATACCGGATTAGTTTTAAAAACACGGTAGAAAACGGAAAACTAGCAGAGGTAAATATAAAGGATACATTACCAAATGGTTTAGAGTATGTAGAAGGAAGCATCACAGCAGAAGGTTCTAAACCGAAACCAGTAGAGCTACAGGTGAAAAATAATAAAGTAATGGCAAAGTATCCAGAAATTACAGATACAGAGGAAAGAAGTATTGTCTTTAAAGCGAAGGTAAAAGAAAGCGTCAAAGTGGGAGAAGAAATCGTAAATAAGGCAATTGTAGATGATACAAAGGATCTACCAGAAGAGCCTTATGTACCGATTACACCACAATATAAAGATGGAAAAATTGAGGCAAGAAAAGAAGTAAGTAATCATGAACCGAAGTTAGGCGAGGAAATCGAATATCGAATTATTTTTAATAATACGGTGAAATATGGAAAACTAGCAGAGGTAAAAATAGAAGATAAAATTCCAGCTGGATTAGAGTTTGTAGAAGGAAGCGAAAAGGCTGAAGGTGAAGAGCCAAAACCAGTGGAGTTAAAAGTAGAAAATGGTAAGGTAATGGCAAAGTATTCAGAGATTATGGATACGAAAGAAAGAAGTATTGTCTTTAAAGCGAAGGTAAAAGATTCGGTTACAGTAGGTAAGGACATTACAAATAAAGCGATTATCCATGTTGATGATCCGAACCATCCAGTAATTAATCCGACAGCAAAAATTACACCGCAATATAAAGACGGTAAAATTGCTGCTCATAAAAAGGTGAATAATCATAAACCGAAGATAGGAGAAGAAATCGAATATCGAATTTCATTTAATAATACGGTGAAAGATGGAAAACTGGCAGAGGTTAAAATTGAGGATGAAATTCCGTTTGGTTTAGAGTATGTGAAAGATAGTCTAAAAGCAGAAGGTGATAAGCCGGCCCCAGTAGAATTGAAAGAAGAAGCTGGTAAGGTTAGTGCGAAGTATGAAAATATCACTGACATGAAAGAAAGAAGCATTATCTTTAAAGTGAAGGTGAAAGATTCCGTTGAAGTGGACAAGGCAATTGTAAATAAAGCAATTGTTGATGATACAAAAAATCCACCAGAGCGACCGGAAGTAGATATTACATCGCAGCATAAAGATGGTAAATTTAAAGCTAATAAAAAGGTAAGTAAAAAAGATCCAAAACTAGGAGAAGAAGTAGAGTACCGAATTAGTTTTAAAAATACGGTAGAAAACGGAAAACTAGCAGAAGTGAAAATTGAGGATCAACTACCAAATGGATTAGAGTATGTGAAGGATAGTTTAAAATCAGAAGGTAATGAGCCAGCGCCAGTAGAGTTAAAAGAAGAAGCTGGTAAGGTTAGTGCGAAGTATGAAAATATTACTGATACAGCTGAGCGTAGTATTCGCTTTAAGGTAAAAGTAACGGAAGCAGTAAAAGTCGGTAAGAAAATCGTGAATACGGCAATTGTAGATGATGATAATCCGAAGAATCCGCCGCAAAAACCAGAAGCGATTATTACGCCGGAGTATAAGGACGGAAAACTAAAAGCTGAGAAAACAGTAAATAATCCAGCTCCAAAATTAGGAGAAGAAGTAGAGTATCGAATTACTTTCCGTAACGTAGTAGAGCACGGAAAATTAGCGAAGGTGAAAATTAAGGATGAATTACCAAACAGTTTAGAGTTTGTAGAAGGTAGCGAAAGAGCTGAGGGGGATAATCCAAAACCGTTGCATGTAAAAGTGAAAAACGGCATAGTACTCGCAGAATATCCAGAAATTACGGATACGAAAGAAAGAAGTATCGTCTTTAAAGCAAAAGTGAAAGAAAAAGCTAAAATTGGCAAAGCGATTGTGAATACGGCGGTTGTGGAAGATACTATAAATCCACCAGAGAAACCGAATGTCGCGATACAACCTCAACATAAAGAGGGTGTATTACAAGCTGAAAAGACAGTGAGTAACCATGAACCGAAGTTAGGAGAAGAAGTAGAATATCGAATTAGTTTTGAAAATACGGTAGAAAAAGGCAGACTAACTGAGGTAAAAGTAGAGGACGAAATTCCACCTGGTTTAGAATACGTACAAGATAGTATAAAGTCTGATGGGCCGGAACCAAATCCAGTAGAACTTAAAGTTGAGAATGGAAAAGTAACAGCAAAGTATCCAGAAATTACGGATACAAAAAAAAGAAGTATCATCTTTAAAGTGAAAGTACAAGAAACGGTACAAGTAGGAAAAGAAATTATAAACAAGGCCGTTGTGGATGATAATAATCCGACAAATCCACCAGTTGAGTCACTTATACCAATTACACCTCAATATAAAGATGGGAAACTAGAGGCAAGGAAAGAAGTAAGTAACCATGAACCAAAGCTAGGGGAAGAAATCGAATATCGAATTACTTTTAACGGCACAGTAGATGGCGGGAAGTTAGTTGATGTAAAGATTGAAGATGAAATTCCGTCTGGTTTAGAGTATGTGAAAGAAAGTCTGGAGGCCGTAGGTGATAAGCCTGTACCAACAGAACTTAAAGTCGAGAATGGAAAAGTAACAGTGAGGTATCCAGAAATTACGGATACGAAAGAAAGAAGTATCATCTTTAAAGTAAAGGTAAAAGAATCAGTAAAAGTTGGAGAGGAAATAACAAATAAAGCGATCATTCATGTAGATGATCCAGATCATCCAGTTATGGAACCGACAGCGACAATAAAGCCAGAATATAAAGATGGTAAGTTAAAAGCGACGAAGATAGTAAATAATAAAGAACCGAAGCTAGGAGAAGAAGTAGAATACCGAATTAGTTTCAAAAATACGGTAGAAAACGGTAAACTAGCAGAGGTAAAGGTAGAAGATGAAATTCCAGCCGGTTTAGAGTACGTGCAAGATAGCATTAGATTTGAAGGGGCGGAGCCAAATCCAGTAGAGTTAAAAATGGAGTTTGGAAAAGTAATAGCGAAGTATCTAGAAATTACAGATACGAAAGAACGTAGTATTATTTTTAAAGTGAAGGTAAAAGCAGCACCAAGTAAAGGGATAACAAATAAAGCAGTAGTGGACGATAAAATAAATCCGCCACTTGAGCCTACAGTTACAATTTTACCGAAAACAAAAGAAGATTTTAAGATACCGAAAGAACCAGAAGTGAAACCGGAAGAGCCGAAAGAACCGAAGGAACCAGAAGTGAAGCCGGAAGAGCCGAAAGAACCGAAAGAACCAGAAGTGAAGCCGGAAGAGCCGAAAGAACCGAAGGAACCAGAAGTGAAACCGGAAGAGCCGAAAGAACCGAAGGAACCAGAAGTGAAGCCGGAAGAGCCGAAAGAACCGAAAGAACCAGAAGTGAAGCCGAAAGAGCCGAAAGAACCGAAGGAACCAGAAGTGAAGCCGGAAGAGCCGAAAGAACCGAAGGAACCAGAAGTGAAGCCGGAAGAGCCGAAAGAACCGAAGGAACCAGAAGTGAAGCCGAAAGAACCGAAAGAACCGAAGGAGCCAGAAGTGAAACCAGAGGATCCGAAAGAACCGAAGGAGCCAGAAGTGAAACCAGAGGATCCGAAAGAACCGAAGGAGCCAGAAGTGAAACCGGAGGATCCGAAAGAACCGAAGGAGCCAGAAGTGAAACCGGAGAAACCGGAAGTAAAACTTGAAAAGTTAATTAAAGAACCGCAAGTAAAAGTAGAAAAAGAATTACCGAAAACAGGGGCAGCACATTCATGGATAATGTCAGTTGGTGCGGGAATTTCATTCTTAGTTGGCGGAGTATTATTCGTATTAGGTAGAAGAAGAAAACAATAATTTTTTTAGACGAAAAGCACACTGAGTTCGATAGTTTATGGAACTCAGTGTGCTTTCGTGGTATATAAAAGGAAAGCTCCTTCCACTTATGGAAGGAGCTTTTATTTTTGCATATTAAAACATACTTGAGCTATGCATCGGTTGAAGTTTTGCATTTGGATCGAAGTAAGCTTTTGCATTGTTTACTGCTGTCGGTGCTTCGCCAAATCCACAAGCGATAAGTTTTACTTTTCCTTCATATGTACAAATGTCACCAGCAGCGTAAATGCCAGGAATATTCGTTTCCATTTTTGAATTCACAAGGATGCTATTTTTTTGTATATCTAAGCCCCAGTTTTTAATTGGACCAAGAGAAGAAACGAAGCCGTAGTTTACAATTACGTCATCAACATCGATGATAACTTTTTCTTCAGTTTTTACGTGCTGAAGAACGACTTGTTCAATTTTGTCATCACCAATGAGTTCAACTGGAACATACGGTGTACTTACTTCTGCACGAGAATTCATTAAGTTTTCGACGCTATGTTCATGTGCACGGAATTTATCACGGCGATGAACGATTGTAACTTTTTCAGCAATCGGTTCTAACATCATCGTCCAGTCTACTGCGGAGTCGCCACCGCCAAATACTACGACGCGCTTGCCAGCAAATTTATTCATATCATCAACGAAATAATGTAAGTTTTTCTTTTCGTATTTTGCTGTACCTTCTAATTCTAAGCGGCGTGGTTGGAAAGCACCATTGCCGGCAGTAATGATGACTGATTTAGAATAGTGAGTTTGTTTATTCGTAACAAGTTTAAATATACCATCAGCTTGTTTTTCAAGCGTATCAACCGCTTCTTCTAAGCAAACGGTTGGATCAAATTTCTTCATTTGCTCTTTTAAGTTATCGACTAATTCTTGTGCACGCACTTTTGGAAATCCAGCCACATCATAAATGTATTTTTCAGGGTAGAGTGCGGATAATTGTCCTCCAAGTTGAGGTAAGCTTTCAATGATTTTTACACTTGCTTGTCTCATACCGCCATAAAATGCTGTGAACAGTCCCGTTGGACCACCACCAATAATTGTTATGTCGTAAACTTTTTGATTTTCTGCCACTTTCATTCCCCCTATAGATGGAATTTTGATATTGATTTCATATATTGTTCATATGTACACGAAAATCCTGCAAATGATGACACTTTCAAATAAATGATAGCATATTTGAGTTCATAATACTTCTGAAAACGACTGAATTGTGTGTAAGTTTTCGCATAGGTTCTTTTTTATTGTATAAAATATACAGAAAGGAAAATACATGAAAAAAAGGCTGAAAAACCCTTGAAAACGCTATGTTATTTTAAAATATTGATAATTCGCCAGATGCTTGAATTCTGGAATAAAACCGACTAATATAGGGAAGTATTATGTTAAATTTCTATGACAAAATTCGTACGATTTTTTGACTGCGTTTTGTTATGATATAGAATGTGATAAATTCCACATTCTTGACAAATAGAGTTTTTAGTACTTGGTATTATTTCTCATTACTATTATATAAAGAAAAGGGTTGTGATTTGGTGAAGACTCCAAAAATCGTAGTTTTAGGTGCAGGTTATGGCGGGATGATTACGACTGTTCGTCTGCAAAAAGCATTATCTGTAAATGAAGCTGAAATTACGTTAGTAAACAACAACAGCTATCACTACCAAGCGACTTGGTTACACGAGAGCGCAGCTGGTACATTACAAGATGAAAAAATCTGTCTAGATATTCAAGACGTTATTGATACAAATAAAGTGAACTTTGTACAAGACACAGTAGTAGAAATTAAAGCTGCTGAAAAACGTATTATCTTAAAAGACGGCGAGTTAGAGTATGACTATTTAGTAATCGGTCTTGGTTTCGAATCAGAAACATTCGGAATTACAGGATTAAAAGAGCATGCATTCTCAATCGCTAACATTAATGCAACTCGTGAAATTCGTGAGCATATGGAAGCTAGTTTCGCTAAATATGCAGATGAGAAGCGCGATGAGTTAGTAACAATCGTTGTTGGTGGTGCTGGATTTACTGGTATCGAGTACGTAGGTGAGCTTGCAAACCGTGTTCCTGAACTTTGCAAACAGTACAATGTACCACGTGAAAAAGCACGTATCATTTGTGTAGAAGCGGCTCCAACAGCACTTCCAGGTTTCGATCCAGCATTAGTAGAATACGCTGTAAAACAACTTGAGAAAAAAGGCGTAGAATTCCGCATCGGTACAGCAATTAAAGAAGCAACTGAAGAAGGAATTATCGTTGCAAATGGCGATGATACGGAATTAATTAAGTCTGAAACAGTAGTTTGGGCTGCAGGTGTTCGTGGTAATGGTATTGTAGAAGAGTCTGGCTTTGAAGCAATGCGCGGACGTGTAAAAGTTGATGAGTACATGCACGCTCCAGGATACGAAGAGGTATTCATGGTTGGTGATGCCGCGTTAATTATTAACGAAGAAATTAACCGTCCATACCCACCAACAGCACAAATTGCAATTCAACAAGGTTACAACATTGCACACAACTTAACTGTATTAGTTCGTGGCAAGGGCGAAATGAAAAAATTCGCATTCGATAATAAAGGATCTGTATGTTCTTTAGGTCATGACGATGCAATGGGTGTTGTTATGGGTAAAAAGTTAACAGGTTGGAAAGCTTCCTTCATGAAGAAAGTAATCGATAACCGCTACCTGTTCTTATTAGGTGGACCTTTATTAGTTCTTAAAAAAGGTAAATTAAAGTTCTTTTAATATATAGTAGAAAAAGCAGAAACGGCTAAGCGCTGTTTCTGCTTTTTTCATATTAAAAATATAGTATAATATATAAAAAAGAAAGAATATTCTGTCCGTTATGATGGAGGAGGTTATTACATCATGGAGAAACGAGGGAAGGTATGGCTAGCTGTTAGCGGTCTAGTAGCTACAAAAGATGGCAGGTGGCTATTCGTTAAGAAGAAATACAGTGGATTAAAAGGGAAATGGTCTTTACCGGCTGGTTTTGTAAATGAAGGTGAGACAGTTGATGAAGCTGTGAAACGCGAAGTGTTAGAAGAGACAGGCATTGTCGCTCATGTGAAGGGGATCATTGGTGTTCGATCGGGTGTTATTCGTGATGAAATTAGTGATAATATGATTATTTTCCTTTTGGAGCCTGAAGGAGAAAATATTATTGTACAGGAGAAAGAATTGTCTGAAGTGGCGTTCTTACATCCAGATAAGATTGCGGACGATCCGAATACGTCTGTACTTATTAAATATTTGTTAGAAGGAAGATCAGAACTACATCTTGAAGTGGACAAAACATTAAATCCAGGAGAATCATTTGGTTATACAGCTTATCACGTATTTACGGCACGTGCGAAGGAGAGGGAAAAAGAGTGAGTATACCGGTACTACTTATTTCAATGATGTTATTCTTTATTTTGTTCTTTGGAATTGGATTTTTACTCAACATGATTTTGCGGGCTACATGGGTAATGGTTATTGTGTATCCGATTGTTTGTATGCTTATTATTAATAAAGCGAGTATGTGGGATTATTTTTCAAAGCCGAAAGAAACATTTTCTTCATTTGGGACAAGTGTATCGCACTTAGGACAAGCAGACTTATTTATTCTATCTACTGGATTAGTAGGGGCTGCTTTAGCAGGAGTCGTGATCAAGAAACTTCGGAAAAGCGGATATCAAATGTTTTAATCTCCAATTCATTTGGAGATTATTTTTTTTGCATATTCCTTCATCGTATAGGGAATGATTAACGATGAAGGAGTGTGGAATGTAAAAATGTTAAAACGATATTGTATTCGCATTATGATGACTTGTTTACTTGCAATTGCATTATGCGTAACATGGAATGCTTTCACAGGAGTTTCTCTATTAGAGATTGTAAAGAAATATGAGGGAACGAGTGCAAAAGAAGTACATGCAGCAGAAGTTAAGAGAAATGTTGCTCCGAGTAAAGAAGTGATAAATGCTTTAGAGCAGGCAAACGACTGGTCTAAATATCGTTCAATTGAAATGACTGCAACAGGTTATACATCGGGGATTGAGTCAACTGGTAAGAGGCCAGGGCATCCAGAGTATGGTATTACATATTCAGGTGTTAAAGTGAAAAGGGATTTATATTCCACAATTGCTGCGGACTTACGCGTATTCCCGATTGGAACGATTCTCTTCGTGCCAGGTTACGGGTATGGTGTAGTAGCTGATAAGGGCGGTGCAATAAAAGGAAACCGTCTTGATCTATATTATGATACGGTGAAAGATGTTTATAGCCAATGGGGTAAGAAAAAAGTAAATGTGTATGTAGTAAAAGTAGGAAATGGTAAGTTTACAGAAGAAGAGTTAACGATGTTAAATCAAGACGAAACGATGCAAGTGTTTCGTGGTCAATATTTAAAACAAAGATAGTCTAGTTGTAATTACGCTAGACTTTTTTTCTTGGCTTATTTCATAATAGAGGAGATTTTACACGTCATATAACTGTAGTTGGAATTGTCGCATTTTATAGAAAATAAAGTTATAATGGTGGTAGAGAAATTTAGGGGGTCTGAACATGTTTCAAGTACAAAAAGAATTAGCAGGTCATGAAGTAGTGATTGTTGCTCTATTTGAAGAAGAGAAAATGAGTAGTTTTGTACAAGAACTGGACAAAGCGTTTGAAGGACAATTACAAGTTTTACTAGAAGAGAAAGAATTATCTACGAAGAAAAAGGCCATTTCGAAAGTACATAGCTTAGGAAAAACAAATGTGAAACGTTATTACTTTGTTGGTTTAGGCAAGAAAGAGTCTTACACGACAGAAACGTTACGTGCGGCTCTTGGAAAAGCGTTTAAAACATTACAAGTAGCAAAAGTACAAGATGCAGCAATCTTACTTGATTCTTTCGTAACAGAGAAATTAGATGCGATTGATGTAGCTCATATTGCAGCAGAAGTACAAGGCCTTGGTACATATGAGTTACAAACGTATAAATCAGATAAAAAGGATCGTGAAGAGTTAGAGAAGTTCACGGCTATTACAGCGGAAGATGCACAAGAAATTGAAGCCGCATTAACAGTTGGCTACGTACATGGACGTGCAACAAACTCGGCTCGTACACTTGTAAATATGCCGCCAAACGTATTAACAGCGACAAAGCTTGCTGAGTATGCTGTTGAGTTAGCGGAGAAGTATGATATGGACTATAAAGTTCTTGAGAAAGAAGAGATGGAAAATCTTGGTATGGGTGCGTTACTTGCAGTAAACCAAGGTAGTGTAGAGCCACCAAAAATGATCGCTCTTATTTATAAAGGAAAAGAAGAGTGGACGGATGTCATTGGATTCGTTGGAAAAGGTATTACATACGATACAGGTGGTTATTCTTTAAAACCACGTGAAGGCATGGTTGGTATGAAAGGTGATATGGGCGGTGCAGCTGCTGTATTAGGTGCGATGGAAATTATCGGAGAACTGCGCCCAGAACAAAATGTGATCGCTGTTATTCCTTCAACTGATAACGTTGTAAGTGGTACGGCATTTAAGCCAGACGATGTAATCACATCTATGAGCGGAAAGACAATTGAAGTATTAAATACGGATGCAGAAGGTCGTCTAGCTTTAGCTGATGGTATTACGTATGCGAAAAAACTTGGTGCAAACTACCTTGTTGATGTTGCAACATTAACAGGCGGTGTAATTGTTGCACTTGGAAACTATACGACAGGCGCAATGACAAATAATGAAGAGTTATTTGAGCAAGTGCTAGAGGCTTCTATGGAAACAGATGAGCCAATTTGGCAACTACCGATTTTTGATCGTGATAAAGAACGTGTGAGAAACAGTAAGTTTGCTGATTTAAATAACTCACCAGGCCGTGAAGGACATGCGGTTATGGCAGGTACATTCCTAGGCGAATTCGCTGAAGATACACCGTGGGTACACTTAGATATCGCTGGAACATCAGAAACAAAAGGCGCGCACGACTTAGGTCCAGCTGGAGCAACTGGTGCAATGGTACGTACACTTGCAACACTTGTGGAGCGTTTCGGAGAAGAATAAGAGTATAAGTGAAGACTGTTCCAATATTTTGGAACAGTCTTCTTTTTTATAGGTTTGTTTATCTAGCTATTTGCCGGGCAGTAAGACCCTCACCTCAAAAATTCAGCGGAAGCAAAGAAGTTAAGTGTGGATCGAGCTGCTCGTAAACTCTTGATTGGTGAGGGCTGATTAAAGTTTCACTTTATAAAGAAATCGTATACAAAATCCCATTTAAGGAAAAAGAAGTACGGCCCGTTTCTTCAGAGACAACTAATATAAGTGCATCACTCTTTTCTGATAAGCCAATTGCAGCTCTGTGCCGTGTTCCCAGCTCAGGATCAACTTCTGTACTTTTCGTTAAAGGAAGAATATTAGCAGCTGAGACAATATGATTATTTTTTACGAGAACGGCACCGTCATGAAGAGGGTTACCTGGATAAAATATTGATTCGAGTAATGGTGCAGTTAAGTGAGCGTTTAATGTCGTTCCAGTTTGAATGAAAGCTTCAAGCGTCTCGTTTCGTTCCACAACGATAAGAGCACCATGTTTTCTGGCGCTTAAATGTTGGATAGCTGTTGTAATAAAAGATGAACTTTCCGTATAAGGTGATAAATATGCCTGAATATAGTATGTAGCTGCCAATGTTTGTACATTTGCCAACATATGATGAATATCTTCCATTTTGCATAAAATGCATTCATCTTCTTTATCGATTGCGTTCCTCATAATCGATAGTTCTCTTTCAGCAATTTCAATCATTTGCTTTGTTTGTATTTTGAGCTCTTCTGACAAGCCCCATTCGTGCATAATCCTCATTCCCTTTAGTGGAGTATTTAACAATAGTGTATACAAATATTCCTAGTAAAATCCTGCTAGATTTTATAAAATATTGAGATACGGCATGTTTTTTTCATATAATAAAGGTATGACGAGCGAGAGGAGAGAGAAGAATGAATTGGAAACAAGAATTTAGTCGCTGGCTTTCTTACGCACAATTAGATGCAGAATTAAAAGAACAGCTAGAAAACATGAAGCAAGATGAGAAGAAAATCGAGGATAGCTTTTATAAAAACCTAGAGTTCGGCACAGGTGGTATGCGTGGTGAACTTGGTGCTGGTACGAACCGTTTAAACGTATATACAGTTCGTAAAGCAACAAAAGGATTAGCAAGCTTTATTGAAAAGTTAGGTGAGGAAGCGAAAAAACGAGGTGTTGTTGTAGCCTATGATTCTCGTCATAAATCACCTGAGTTTGCAATGGAAGTCGCTGCTACACTTGGTGCACGTGGTATCACAACATATGTGTTTGAAAGCTTACGTCCAACGCCAGTACTTTCTTTCGCAGTTCGTCATTTACATACAGTAAGTGGAATCGTTCTTACGGCAAGCCATAATCCGCCTGAATATAACGGATACAAAGTATACGGTGAAGATGGTGGACAGTTGCCGCCAAAAGAAGCGGATGAGTTAATTAGCTACGTAGATGCAATAGAAGATGAATTAACAGTTGAAGTCGCTGATGTAGAGCAATTAAAAGCTGACGGTTTATTACATATTATTGGACAAGAAGTAGATGATGCATATGCTGCAGAATTGAACAATGTCATCATTAATAAAGAAATGGTGGAAAAGGCCGGCAAAGACTTAAAAATCGTCTTTACACCATTACACGGAACATCAAATATTTCTGTACGCCGTGGTTTAGAAGAAGTTGGATTTACAGATGTAACAGTTGTAAAAGAGCAAGAGTTACCAGATCCAAACTTCTCTACAGTAAAATCACCGAACCCAGAAGAGCACGCCGCGTTTGAGTATGCAATTCGTGACGGTGAAAAGGTAGGCGCAGATGTATTAATCGCAACTGATCCTGACGCAGATCGCCTTGGTGTAGCTGTTCGTAATCATAATGGTGAGTTCCAAGTATTAACAGGAAACCAAACAGGTGCATTAATGCTTGATTACTTACTATCTCAAAAGAAAGAAAACGGAATACTTCCAGAGAACGGTGTCGTATTAAAAACAATCGTAACGTCTGAAATTGGCCGTACAATTGCAAAAGCATACGGTTTAGATACAGTTGATACGTTAACTGGATTTAAATTTATCGGTGAGAAAATTAGACAGTATGAAGAAAGCGGACAATACGAATTCCAATTCGGTTATGAGGAAAGCTATGGTTATTTAATCCGTCCATTCTGCCGTGATAAAGATGCAGTACAATCTGTCCTATTTGCATGTGAAGTAGCTGCATACTACAAATCACAAGGGAAAACGTTATATGATGGTCTATTAGAAGTATTTGAGAAGTATGGTTTCTTCCGTGAAGACCTTGTATCGTTAACGTTAAAAGGAAAAGATGGAGCGGAACAAATCCAAGAGATGATGGCGACGTTCCGTGAGAATCCTCCGAAAGAAGTAGCAGGCTTAACAGTCGTAGCAGTTGAAGATTATAAAGCAAGCATCATTACATCTTTACAAGATGGACATAAAGAAGAGATTCACTTACCGAAATCAAATGTGTTAAAATATCAATTAGAGGATGGTTCATGGTTCTGCCTACGTCCATCTGGAACTGAACCGAAGATTAAGTTCTACTTCGGTGTACAAGATAGTTCTTTACAAAATAGTGAACAAAAGTTACTTACTATTAAAGAAGACATTATGAATCGTTTATAATACAAAGTAATTTTAAGTAGTAAGGAACAAAAGGGAGCGAAATCTCCCTTTTGTTTTATGTAGGAAATGATTGCTATTAATTCCGACAGGAGAGAGGGTATTTTGTGATGAAAAAAGTAAGAAAAGCGATAATCCCAGCAGCTGGATTAGGAACACGTTTTTTACCAGCAACGAAAGCAATGCCGAAAGAAATGTTACCGATAGTAGATAAACCAACGATTCAATACATTGTAGAAGAAGCAGTGAAATCGGGAATCGAAGATATTATTATCGTTACTGGTAAAACAAAGCGCTCTATCGAAGATCATTTTGATAACGCATTTGAACTAGAACAAAACTTATTAGAGAAGAAAAAATATGAGTTGCTTGAAAAAGTACAAGCTTCTTCAAAAATGGTAGATATTCATTACATCCGTCAAAAAGAGCCGAAGGGACTAGGACATGCTGTTTGGTGTGCACGTAAATTCATTGGTGATGAGCCATTTGCAGTGTTACTAGGTGATGATATTGTCCAAGCTGAGAAACCATGTTTACGTCAATTAATGGATGAGTATGAAAAAACACTTTCTTCTGTTATTGGTGTACAAACTGTTCCAGAAACAGAAACACACCGTTACGGAATTATCGATCCATTAGAACAAGAAGGTCGTCGTTACCAAGTTCGCAATTTCGTTGAGAAACCAGCACAAGGTACAGCACCTTCAAACTTAGCGATTATGGGCCGTTACATTTTAACGCCTGAAATCTTTATGTTCTTAGAACAGCAACATGTCGGTGCTGGCGGTGAAATTCAGTTAACAGATGCAATCCAAAGCTTAAATGAAATCCAACGTGTATTTGCTTACGATTTCGAAGGAAAGCGCTACGATGTAGGTGAAAAGCTAGGATTCGTTCAAACGACAATTGAAATGGCCCTGCAACACCCAGAATTACGTGATGACATGGTTGCGATGATGAAGAAAATTTTAGAAGAACAAGCGAATCAAGAGTCTTAATATAAAAAAGAGTTATTTCAGCTTGTTGAAATAACTCTTTTTTTATTATGAAATCGTCGAATGAGAATGCTGATAAGCAGAACGACGCACAGCATAGTATATGCGAGGTGCGATAATAGCACCGATAATTGTAAATGCAATATCTTTTACTGCGAACCACATCATAATCATCCAAGCAGCTTTATAACTCATATTACCGCCCATAAAGAGATTGACTGCCCCGTACATGTAAGTAGTACCGATTATATAAGTTAAAATAATTCCTGTGAAAGAGGCAATAGCAAATGTAATGAATGTTGGTCTTTCTTTTTGTTCTACTAGTTTTCCCGATACGTAAGCAACGATAATAAATGCGATAATAAAACCACCAGTAGGATCTAAAAGTGCTCCAAATCCAGCTTTGAAGTTAGCAAAGATTGGTGCGCCGGCTACGCCAACGAGCATATATACAGTCATGGATAAGGCACCAAGTCTACTTCCAAGAAGAAGACCTGCTAAAATTGCGAAAAATGGTTGCATAGATAATGGGATGCCCGCTACTTGCAGGAATGGTGCCCAAGATACAATATTTGCACCAATGGCCATAAGAGCGACGAACATGGCAGCTAATGCTAAATCTAAAACATGAAATCTCCTCATAATGTTAACCTCCTGTTGTTTTTAGGTTAACATTATCGTAGCGAAAATATTTACTTGTTGTCAATCAAAATATTTTGATAAGAAGGCTTTAAATAGTCTCTTAGCAATGTATATGGAATACGAAATTGCGGAATTCCACTTGAATACGGAGCAATTTCATATAAAGGGAAATAAATGACGAGATTGTCTGGCTCTAAAAAGAAGTGAAACTTTTTCATACTCATTACCTTTTCAGTTGCATCAGGAAAATAAATACTTTCATTTTGTTTAATTTGTCTTACAATCTCTGCACGGATTACATCTTTATATTTATCTTTTTGTTGAAATAAATCGTCTAAGTGCAGTAGCTTTTTTTCGTTTAAATCAAATGTATTTGCCTTCCACGTATAAAGACCATGTGCTCCGCCAGTATATTGATAGTAATTCACATATAGGCTAAGAAAAGGTGGTTTGTTTAATGAGACTTTATAATCGACATTTGCTACGTACGGATGAAATGGTGTACTAGATCCTTCTGTCTCTTTATAATATTTTTTTGCTTCTTTTTCTAATTTGTTTTTAAATTTGTCAGTGGATTTTTTGTAATATAAATTGAGCTTATTTTGAAATTTAGAGTCAGAAAAGTTGTGAAAAGAAGGCCTATTTATTTGATATTCTATATAAGGTTTCTTACCTTTTTGCGTTACAGTCTTAACATCGATTGTCAGGTTAGATGCTTTGGCTGTTATTGCACAATTTGGTACAATAGTCAGCAAGGAGAACATAAGCAGTAATATACAAAATTTCTGTTTCATTTAGGTGAAGCCTCCTTATATAAGTGTTATAAGTAGTTTGAAAATAAATAGGTAAAATTATACATTTAATTAAAGTAAGAGAAGGAGGAAGCGATATGGCAAAAACTTTAATGGATTCACTTGGAATTGAGTTGTTAGAGATGACAGAAGAAAAGGTGGTTGCTACGATGCCTGTTGATGAGCGTACGCATCAGCCGTTTGGATTTTTACATGGTGGTGCATCGGTTGCATTAGCAGAAACAGTGGCAAGTGTTGGTTCATACAATTTAATTGATCAAGAAAAATGTATTTGTTTCGGATTAGAAATTAATGCAAACCACATTCGCTCAAAGAAAGATGGAATTGTAACAGCGATTGGGACACCGATACATAGAGGACAATCGACAATGGTTTGGGATGTTCGCATTATTGATGAAAATGATGATTTACTATGTATATCAAGATGTACAGTAGCAATTAAAGAAAAACGTGAAAAGTAAAAAAGAGGCGCTCTTATGAGCAGCCTCTTTTTCTTATAATTAGAACTGGATTTTCTTCTCTAAGAAACCTTTTAGTTCGCTAATTGGCATACGAACTTGTTCCATTGTGTCACGGTCACGTACTGTAACAGCTTTGTCTTCAACTGAGTCGAAGTCGTATGTGATACAGAATGGTGTACCGATTTCGTCTTGACGACGGTAACGTTTACCGATAGAACCAGTTTCATCAAAGTCTACCATGAAGTCTTTAGCTAATTCTGCAAATACTTCAGTAGCACCTTCAGATAGCTTTTTAGATAATGGCAAGATAGCTGCTTTGTATGGTGCTAAAGCAGGGTGGAAACGAAGAACTGTACGAGAATCGTTTTCTAATTGTTCTTCTTCATATGCATCACATAAGAATGCTAATGTTACGCGGTCTGCGCCTAAAGATGGCTCGATGCAGTATGGTACGTAACGCTCATTCGTTTGTGGATCGATATAGTTAAAGTCTTCGTTTGAGTGTTCCATGTGACGTTTTAAGTCGAAGTCTGTACGAGATGCAACGCCCCAAAGTTCGCCCCAACCGAATGGGAATTTGAATTCAATGTCAGTTGTTGCATTACTGTAGTGAGATAACTCTTCTTCACCGTGGTCACGAAGACGCATGCTCTCTTCAGTCATACCAAGTGAAAGTAACCAGTTTTTACAAGTTTCACGCCAGAATGCGAACCACTCTAAATCTTCACCAGGCTTACAGAAGAATTCAAGTTCCATTTGTTCGAATTCACGTGTACGGAATGTGAAGTTACCAGGCGTGATTTCGTTACGGAAACTCTTACCGATTTGGCCAATACCAAATGGAAGCTTTTTACGCATAGAGCGTTGAACGTTTTTGAAGTTTACGAAAATACCTTGTGCTGTTTCAGGACGAAGGAAAATTTCGTTTGTGCTAGACTCTGTAACACCTTGGAATGTTTTGAACATTAAGTTGAACTGACGGATTTCAGTGAATTCTTCACTACCGCAATCAGGACATTTTACTTCATGTTCTTTCATTAAGTCAGCCATTTGGTCGAAAGTAAGACCGTCAACAACCATTTCAATGCCTTTTGCATCTAAAGCATCCTCAATTAATTTGTCAGCACGGTGACGAGCTTTACATTTTTTACAGTCGATCATTGGATCGTTGAAGTTACCAACGTGACCAGAAGCGATCCAAGTTTTAGGATTCATTAAAATAGCTGCGTCTAAACCAACGTTGTGTGGAGATTCTTGAATGAATTTTTTCCACCAAGCTTTTTTAACGTTATTTTTTAATTCGATTCCAAGTGGACCGTAATCCCAAGTGTTTGCAAGACCACCGTAAATTTCAGAACCAGGGAAAACAAAACCGCGATGTTTCGCTAAGTTTACAACTTGTTCCATTGAATACATAAGAAAATCCTCCTTTTGAAAGTTAACGTATTGGCGATGATATACTCTGATACTTTGGAAACGAGCAGTATATGCTAAAAAGAACATAAAAAAACGCTCATCCCAAGGCTTATTTGCCTAGGGACGAGCGTTTGCCCGCGGTTCCACCCTAGTTGATACACAAAAGGTGCATCCACTTTATCATGTATTGCTCGGGACTGCCGTTTCCTTGCGGCTTCAGGCTTTCACTATCCCTGAATCGCTTTTTATGCAAGTACTTATAAGTCCGTCATCGCTACTTATATTAATAATAATGAACATATTCTAACACGTTCTTTTTTAAATCTCAATAGAGGAACGTGTCTATCTATGATAGAGTCTCGCCTATTTTTTCATTATTTATTCCGTAATTTTGTTTAATATGCTTAATTGCTTCACGCTTAATTAATGGAGCGAGTTCATTGTTTTGCACGTATTCCCAAACTACATCTGGATTTGTTTTTGCATATTCACGAAGGACCCAGCCAATCGCTTTTTGAATGAAAAATTCTTTTGAAGAATGTAGTTGCCCAATAATCCAGAAAAGAAGTTCTTCATCCATCTTTTGTTTATATTTCAGTTGGAATAAAATAGCGGCACGTTGTAACCATATGTTATCTGATGCAATCCATTTTGGAATATACGCAGAAATTAATTCTGGGTGTTTAAAAAAGATAGTACCTAAGAATGTAGGGACGATGCTATCGACAGAGTCCCACCAAGATTTTGTGACAATAAGTTCTTCTAAGAAGGGGATATGAGTTTCGTTTATATGCTTTTTATATTTTTGCATGATATCAAGTGCGGCCGCTTGGAATTCACGTTCTGGTAAGTCCCAAAGCTCGCGTACAATAATTTGGAAGTCTTTTTTATCTGGGAGAGTATGTATTTGAATGACGTCTTTTAATAATTGGCGCCTTTCCGGTGTTTGAATACCTAGAAATGGGAAGTGATTTTTCATATAACGAGTCATAGGTTCTGCTTTTTCAGGATTTTGATGAGCTGTAAAATGCTCTTGTAATGCTTTTACAAATGGATGCATACGTGTTTCTCCTCTCTTATTCTCTTTCTTCTCTTATTATACAAAGAGTTTGGATAAATTTTAAAACATAACTTGCAATGTAATGAAATATGTTGAAAGTAGAGAGGAGAGGATAAGATGGAGGATCAAGGCGTACTAGCAGGTTTCTTTGCTCTTAGTTTTGCGTTTATTCTTGTTGTATTGATTTGGGCAATTATTGCGTATTTATTAACGGCTTTTGCACTGTATACGATGGCGAAAAATGATGGTGCAACGGATGGTGCTCTTGCGTTTATTCCTTTTTTAAATAGTAAGATATGGGGTGATTTAGCAAAAGACAAATTACCGGATTTCTTAAAAGAAGAAGCGGGATGGAAAGTATTCGGCATATATGTCGCATGTTTCATTTTTAACTTCGTACCAATTCTATATTTATTAGCAACAGCTGTATCGATTGTGCTGTCTATTTATCTTATCTACGCAATTTTAGATAGATACGGAACGAATTCTATATTGTTTACGATTATTCATACAATCACATTTTCGGTTTTCTTACCGATTCATTTATTTATTATTCGAAATGAACCGGTGAGATATAAAGAGTAGATTTTTCGTTTCTGTTGATAAGTCGATATATTTTAGATATAAGTAAAAAAGCGCCCTGATTATCAGGGTGCTTTTTCTACTACATAAGGTAGCGTAAATAAATATAAATGTGAGAAATGATTAATGAAACGATCATAATTGGGAAACCGACTTTTAGGAATTCCATGTAACTAAATTTATGTCCTTCGCGGCTCGCGATACCTGCAACGATTACGTTAGCAGAAGCTCCGATTAATGTTCCGTTTCCGCCGAGACAAGCACCTAGTGCTAATGCCCACCATAATACATCGATTTGTGTGTCAGATGGTGATAAGCCTAGCCCAACTGCCATATCGTTAATAAGTGGAATCATTGTTGCGACAAATGGGATGTTATCAATTGTTGCAGAGGCGATACCAGATACCCATAAAATAAGGATGGATGCGTAAGAAATATCTCCGCCTGTTATACCAATTACTTTTTGAGCTAACATTTTGATAAGACCGATATCGATAAGTCCTCCAACAAGTACGAATAGCCCTGCGAAGAAGAAGATTGTTACCCACTCTACGCTTGCAAATACTTCTTCAATTTCATGCTCTTTCACACCAATTAACATAAGTACAGTAGCACCAGTTAAGGCAATGATAGCCGCATCAATATGGAAAATAGAATGAGTCATGAAACCTACAATTGTAAGTCCAAGTACCGTTAAAGATTTTTTCATTAATACTGGATCTTTAATGTATTGTTTTTCATCTAAGCTCATTAATTTTTTGACTTGTACAGGATCGGCAATTAATTGTTTGCGGTACATGAAGTAAAGTATTGTTGCTGTAACTCCAATAATAATAATTACGATTGGTGCTAGATTCAATAGGAAAGCATTGAAGTCTAAATGTTTATTGGCAGAACCAATCATAATGTTAGGTGGATCACCAATTAATGTTGCCGTTCCCCCAATGTTTGAAAAAATAATTTCAGAAAGTAAATAAGGAACAGGATTTACTTGCAGTATGCGCGTAATAGATAAAGTAACTGGAACAACAAGAAGTACAGTTGTAACGTTATCTAAAAATGCGGAGCCAAGCGCAGTAAGTAGGGAAAGGGAAATTAAAATTTTAATTGGATTTCCTTGTGCCCTTTTTGCTGCTTTAATGGCAACGTATTGGAAAACACCTGATTTACTCGTAATGTTCACCAAAATCATCATACCGATGAGTAGCGTAATCGTTCCCCATTCAATATGTTTCGTAAAGGCGTTATGTAAATCGACGACCCCCACAATTACCATGAGTGCTGCACCAAGAAGTGCGATGACAGCGCGATTAATTTTTTCAGAAATAATAATGGCATATGTAATTAAAAAGACTGCGATAGCAAAATAATACTGCCAGTTAGCGAGTTCTTGCGTTGTTTCGTGCAAAAATCTCATCTCCTTTCATTCATTTTTCTTAGTGTGTCAAATATTAACTAGATGAAACACACATAACGTCATTATAAAGTAGAAAAACTGCGGATGTAAATGAAAGGAGGGATTTTGTCATATTTTCTGCATAGGTCATTTTTTCTTATTTTTTAAAATATTTGTGGGCATTTGACATATATATAAGATACATCCAATCTGAATATTTAAAATGGAATTAGCATTCGAGCTTGTTCGTGTAGGAGTGTCAAATAGAAAGGAATGACAAAAATGATAAGGAAGGGATCGTATGGATGAACAACGATTTTTATTTTTAGACTTTGAGTTTACGATGCCCCAGCATAGAAAAAAACCGAAAGGATTTTTTCCGGAAATTATTGAGGTAGGACTCGTTTCAGTTGCTGGCTGTAAGGTGGAAGATACGTATTCATCACATGTCAGGCCGAAAACATTTCCCTCCTTAACGGATCGATGTAAGAAGTTTTTAGGAATAAAACAAGAAGTCGTGGATAAAGGGATTTCATTTCCTGAACTCGTTAAGAAGCTTGCAGAATACGAAACGAAATGTAAACCGACAATTGTAACGTGGGGAAATATGGATATGAAAGTGCTGAAGCATAATTGTGAAATGGCAGGGATAGCTTTTCCATTCTTCGGGCAGTGTCGTGATTTATCGCTTGAGTATAAGAAGTTTTTTGGGGAAAGAAATCAAACAGGATTATGGAAAGCAATTGAGGCGTACGGAAAAGTAGGGACAGGGAAGCATCATTGTGCGCTTGATGATGCGATGACGACGTACAATATTTTTAAACTAGTAGAAAAAGATAAAGAGTATTTAGTAAAACCAGCACCACCAACATTAGGAGAACTCGTTGATTTTTCAAAAGTGTTAAAGAAAGTGAGCACACAGTAACGACCAAATTGCACATTATGTAATTTGGTCGTTTTGTTTTTTTAGAGTTTGTAGTCCTTCTTTAACTGTTCTAATGTTTCTAGACTACGCTCTGCAAAAGGTGAATCATCTTCAGAAAATGAATTCATTTGAGTTTCTAATGCTAATTTTAGTGACTCGGTATAATCAGGAATTTCTCCTTCATATTTCTTTACCATTTGCTGTGGAATGTTCGTTTGCTCACGAAAAGCTAAAGCGCGTCTTTCATGGAAAAATGGTACGTCAGCTTGTTTTACGTTATGTAAGTCACCTTGCACCGGATGTTTTAAAACAGCTAATACTTTTACGACATAACTACCAGGACGGCTATTTGTAATTTCGCCGATGTATTTTCCTGTTTTATAAATACCAGTAACGATTTCACCAATTTCAAATGTTTCTCTCATATTTTTCACCTCAAGTTTATAGTAAGGAAAGTAGGAGGAGGAGTCAAAGAAATCATTCACTTTCGGAACGCCCCTTGAGAATATGAACTGGTTCAACTATAATTTAAAGATATATAACAGAAAATTCTGATGTTTTTTTGAATCCTATAATTAAGGAGTGTTCGTTATGATGCCTTTATATTTTCCGGAAGATAAAACAGAATATATTATTCCAGGGATTGTGTGCGTTCTATTTATTATCGGTGCTATTGCCACGTGGCGCATGTTTATTCGTATATCAAAAAGAGAAGCAGAGCGATTACAGAAAGTTGAAGAAAAACTATTAGCTGAAAAGAAACAGTAACGCATTTTTGTATGTTTCCCTCTATGCTCGGACAATCTAAGGGCAGAATATATTTTGGAGGGAATGGAATGAAGAAACGGCTTTTTTTCAGTTGTTGTTTATTATTTCTGATGGCAGGTTGTGACCAAGGAAAGCCGAAAGAAATTGAAGTGAAATTACATAATGCTTCAGGAGATGAAGTAGGGACTGCGAAAGTAGTTCAGCAAACAAGTGGAGTGAAAATTACGATTAAAGGGGAAGGTTTCACGCCAGGACCACACGGACTACATGTACATGAAATCGGAGAGTGTAAGGCACCTCGTTTTGAATCATCCGGGAATCATTTTAATCCTGATGATAAAAAACATGGTCTTCTTAATCCGAAGGGTGCAGAAAACGGTGATTTACCGAACGTAATTGCAGACGGTTCTGGAAAGATCAAGGCAGAAATCGACGCGCCGCACATAACGCTTGAAGAAGGTAAAACAACGATTCATAGAAAAGATGGAGCGTCTATTATTATTACAGAAAACGCTGATGATGGTATGACACAACCGACAGGTAAATCAGGTGATCGAATTGCTTGTGGTGTCATTGTAAAAAAAGCATCGGATATGAAGAAAAAGTAAAAGCTACCGTGCATGGTAGCTTTTTTTGTGAAACGTAATTGAAAAGATATGGATAAAGGAGGTTGTCCTAAAATGATTTATGACAGTCTCTTTTCTTATTATGAAAACGTATGACGCAGTCTGTTCAAAATTTCTTCTAAAACAGATCGTGGACAGCCGATGTTAATTCGAATATGTTCTTCCCCACCTAACCCGTATTTCTCACCAGGTTCAACGATGATTTTTCCTTTTTCCTCAAGTAATGCAGTACGCTCGTTTTGAGAAAGCTTTAGACGAGAACAATCAATCCATAATAAAAAGCTACCTTCTGGCTTCGTTACGGAAAGAGCAGGTATGTGAGTTTTGATATATTCATAAGCAAATTGAGCATTATCTTCTATATATAATCGAATTTCGTTTAGCCAATCATTACATTCTGTATAGGCACTTTGCATCGCTGTGTAGGCGAAGATATTTAACCCGTGGAAGCCTTGTCTATATTGGATAGCTGTAAAGGCGTGACGGAGTTTTTCGTTTGGAATGATAATAATCGACGCTTGTAATCCAGCGATATTAAATGTTTTACTTGGAGCCATACAAGTGATAGTGCGTTCTGCTAATTCTTCAGATAAGGAAGCGAACGGTGTATGTGTATGGTCTGCATAAATGATATCGGAATGAATTTCATCCGCGACAACGATTACGTTATATTTAGTACATAACGATCCGAGCTGCACAAGTTCCTCTTTCGTCCAAACGCGTCCGATTGGATTATGAGGGCTACAAAGAAGCATGAGTTTGACGCCTTGCTGAAACTGCTTTTCTAAATGCTCGAAGTCTATCACATATGTATCATTTTGTTTCTGTAATGGACTCACGCATAACTGCCTATTATTTGTTGTGACCATTTCGAAAAATGGAGGATAAATAGGTGGTTGTACGAGAACGGATTCGTTTTCTTTTGTAAAAGCCTGTATGCTCGTACTAAGAGCTGGAACGATCCCTGCACTAAAGACGATCCATTCTTTTTGAATGTCCCAGTCGTATTGTTGTTTTGTCCAGTTACAAATAATATCCCCAATATTTTCAGGGGGAAGTGTGTAGCCAAAAATCGGATGTTCGATCCGTTGTTTTAAGGCAGTTTGAATTGGTTTTGGTACTTCAAAATCCATATCAGCAATCCAAGCATGGATAAGTTCTTCGTTTTTATATGTATCCCATTTTATACTATGCGTTCCACGTCGATTGATTGCTTTATGAAATAGTTGCATAAGTTTGCCCCCTTCTTCTGTAAAACCAATAAGTTACGAAAGTTCTCTCTCTTCTTATAGAATAGCTGATGTGATAGGATAAAGAAAAGTATTAAAAAGTGAAAAGGCGGGAAGCGAATGGGTACATATGAAAAGATGATAGAGGTTGTGAAGAATTGGGATCCGTTTCAAATGGGACCGGAGTTTTATGAAACAGAAGCGAGCGATGTTGTGAACGTCATAAGTGTGTTTGATGATCCAAAATACATCGCAAAGAAGATTCAACATATATACTTTATGTCTTTTGAGGAAGTACCTGCGCTTGAAAAATGTGAGAAGTTAGCTGTGGAATTACTTGTAATAAAAGAAGGCGGAAGTTGTTCATTATAGGCTGTCGGAATTTCCGACAGCCTTTTTTATATTATCCCGCTATTTGCTTGGTAGTAAGACCCCACCTCAAAATTCAGCGGAAGCAAAGAAGTTAGGTGGGGACTGATTAAAGTTTCACTTTATTGCGCAGAAAAAGCGATAATTTCTTCATAAACATGTTTAGGCTTTTCTTCAGGTAGTAAATGTCCTGTATTTTCGTAAGAAATAAATTTTGAATTCGGTAAATCTTTGTGTAGACGATGACCTATATGTACAGGGACGACGCGGTCTTTTTCACCCCAAATGAGCAAGATAGGTGTTTCGATTTTTTGTAATTCAGTTGAAGATAAGTCACCTTCACGGTCTCGTATCATGCGAGTTAAAGCGGGAAATATACGGTCGTCATAAAAAGGAGCGGAGTAACCTTTTTTCATTTCATCGTCAATTAATGAGTGATCATGAACGACATTCATTAAGTTATGAACAATACCGCGTCTAATAATCCAGTTCTTTACGTATAAATGAAAGAACGGTAAATAAGAAGAGTATAGTAAAGGTAAGGTTGCGCGTGCTAAATAGCTAGAGCTGCATAGTAAAATCGTTTTTGAAATGAGTTCAGGACGTATACGGTTTACATAGAGAGAAATTTGCCCACCCATAGAGTGCCCAACTAATACAATGTTTGAGAGAGATAAATGTTCAATTAAATCAATAATAATCGTTGCTAAATTGTGATAAGAATACTTAAACAGATGAGACTTATCACTTTTTCCGAACGGTGGTAAATCAAGAGCAATCACTGTTCCTGCTTTCGATAGTAAGGGAATGAGACGACGGTAACTAAATGAGGAAGATAAAAAGCCGTGAACGAGTACGAAAGTAGGACGTTCTGTTTTGTTATCGTGTTCATACAATTCGTAATGAATAGTAGTGCCGCGAGTGGAAAAAGTGAAATAAGGACAAGTATATTCGTGATTCATTTTTTGTCACTCCATTGATTTTTGTTCATATCATCTCCAAGGAAGAAGAAAATATGTTAACAAAAAAAGGCAAGATGACGATGTCATCTTGCCTTTCGTTTATTCAGTATTACCCGCGAACAATATTAGGCGGTGTTTTTCCTTGTAATCCTGCAACTAAATTTTCAGCGGCGGTCATAGCCATTTGCTGCCTAGTTTTTAATGTTGCAGATCCGATGTGTGGTAAAGTCACAACATTTTGTAATGATAAGAGTGGATTATCTTTTTGAATCGGCTCTTGTGTAAATGTATCGATACCTGCTGCAAAGATTTTCTTTTCTGTTAAAGCATGGATTAACGCTTCTTCATCTACTGTTTTCCCGCGAGAAGCATTAATGAAGATTGCTGTTTCTTTCATTAATGAAAATTCCTTTTCTCCGATAAGGTGATATGTTTCATCTGTTAATGGAGTAAGAAGAACAATAAAGTCAGACTGCTCCAGTAGCGTCTGTAAATCACAATATGTAGCATCGAATTTTTGTTCAGCTTCTTCTTTACGACGGCGGTTATAGTAAAGAACATTCATATCAAATCCGAATTTTGCTCGTTTTGCAACGGCTTCTCCAATTCGGCCCATACCGATAATACCAATTGTGCTATGGTGTACATCTAGTCCGAAGTGTTCTTTTCCAATTTCAGCGTTCCATTCACCATTTTTCACATAAGAATCGAGTTCGCAAACACGGCGCCCAGCAGATAACATAAGGGCGAAAACGAGATCAGCTACTGTATCATCTAATACGTATGGTGTATTCGTTCCGATAACATTTCGGTTTTTCATCGCTTGTAAATCAAAATTATCGTAACCGACAGAAATGTTGCTCACTACTTTTAAGTTAGGAGCCACTGTCAGTAATTCTTCATTAATAGCAGATCCGAAATTTAATAACCCATCTTTATCTTGTATTTTTTCTAATAGAACATCACGGGGTACTTTCTCATTTTGATCCCATTTTTCATAATCACAGTGTTCTGATAAATAGTTTTCTACAAATGTTGGAACTGGTTCAGCAATATAAACTTTTGGTTTCACGATTCCATCCCCTTTCGCTTTATCACGCATTTTTCCACTGATTAAAGTTTCACTTTACCCCGCATTAACGGACAGTAAGTCTCCCACCTCAAAAAGCAGCTCAAGCAAAGAGGTTAGGTGGGAGAGCAACTGTCCGTAAAAGCCCGATTGGTGTGGGCTGATAATCAGTGGGGTGAAGCATTTCGCTGATTAAAGTTTCACTTTATTTTGACATAATTCAATAGAAAAATCTTCTTTTCAAACTGGAAAGGGTATTTGTATAATTTAAACACAAACGAAAAGGAAGGATGATTTATATGGTGACAGAAAAAGAATTAGAATTATTAGCTTGTCTTGAAAAGAGTAGTCGATTATCTGTAGATACATTAGCGAAGCTGTTAAATATAGAGGTAGAAGAAGTAAAGAAGATGGTTGCGAGGTTAGAAAATGAAAAGATTATTGTGGATTATGTAACACATATTGATTGGACGAAGGTGAAAGAACATACAGGTTTAACGGCAATGATCGATGTGAAAGTTACGCCAAAGCATGGCGTTGGGTTTGATGCGGTTGCTGAACAAATTTATCGTTATTCAGAAGTGAAATCCGTTTATTTAATGTCAGGGACATATGATCTTTCTATTACATTAGAAGGGAAAACGATGGGAGAAGTAGCGATGTTTGTTTCTGAGAAATTAGCAACAATTGAATCTGTTGTTTCTACAACTACTCATTTCATTTTGAAGAAGTATAAACATGAGGGCGTTATTTATGAAAAAGACGATGATGATAAGCGAATTGTGGTGACACCATGAAGCAATTTGAACTATCTAGATCAGCAGAATCTTTAAAACCATCTGGTATTCGAAAATTTTTTGATTTAGCAGCAAATATGAAAGGTGTTATTTCCCTCGGGGTAGGAGAGCCGGATTTTGTTACACCTTGGAATGTAAGGCAAGCATGTATTCGTTCTTTGGAACAAGGGTATACGTCATATACAGCAAATGCAGGATTATTGGAGCTCCGTCAAGAAATAGCAAAGTATCTAAAAAAACAATTTGCAGTATCTTATGATCCAAGTGATGAAATCATTGTTACAGTTGGAGCGAGCCAGGCGTTAGATGTAGCGATGCGCGCCATTATAAATCCTGATGATGAAGTGCTCATTATTGAACCGAGCTTCGTTTCTTATGCACCACTTGTGACATTAGCTGGAGGAGTTCCGGTTCCTGTGGCGACTACGTTAGAAAACGAGTTTAAAGTACAACCAGAACAAATTGAAGCAGCTATTACAGCGAAAACAAAGGCAATTTTGCTTTGTTCACCAAATAACCCGACAGGTGCAATGCTAAATAAATCCGAGCTTGAAGAAATAGCAGTGATTGTTGAGAAGTACAATCTAATCGTATTATCTGATGAAATTTATGCAGAACTTGTATACGACGAAGTATATACAAGTTTCGCGAGTATTAAAAATATGCGTGAGCATACGATTTTAATTTCAGGATTTTCAAAAGGATTTGCGATGACAGGATGGCGCCTCGGTATGATTGCAGCTCCTGTTCAATTTTCAGAATTAATGCTCAAAATCCATCAGTATTCAATGATGTGTGCACCGACGATGTCTCAGTTTGCAGCACTTGAGGCGTTACGCGCAGGGAACGATGAAGTAATTCGAATGAGAGATAGCTATAAGAAGCGTCGTAACTTCATGACGACATCTTTCAATGAAATGGGCTTAACGTGTCATGTGCCGGGCGGAGCATTTTATGTTTTTCCTGCTATATCTTCAACCGGATTATCTTCAGCGGAATTTGCAGAACAGTTATTGTTGGAAGAAAAAGTGGCCGTTGTCCCTGGTAGCGTATTTGGCGAAAGTGGTGAAGGATTTATTCGTTGTTCATATGCAACGTCGCTTGAACAACTTATGGAAGCGATGAAGAGAATGGAACGGTTTGTAGAAAATAAAAAAAGGACAAAACGTAATACGTTTTGTCCATAAAAGGGGGGGAATACTAGAAAGCCATGTGTTAGTAGTCTATCCCAATATTGGAGAATTATACTTCTTTAAGGGAAATTTTTCATGAATTTTGAATGAGTTCTGTCATAGTGGTATAATTTACTAATATAAGGTATACGCATTCTAGATAACGTTATCTAGAATGCGTACTAACCAATCGGATATTTAAAATAAATATATCTGCTTTGCTCTTTATAATTGTAGAGAGAATGGTAAACGTATGGGAGTGTTTCATATGTCAGAACAATATACAACAGGAGTGGTTGTAACAGGGAAAGTGACTGGAATTCAAGATTACGGTGCATTTGTAGCGTTAGATGCAGAAACACAAGGACTTGTGCATATATCTGAAATTACAAATGGATATGTAAAGGATATTCATGACTTTTTAAAAGTCGGCGATACAGTAGAAGTAAAGGTACTTTCAATTGATGAAGAGCACAGAAAAATGAGTTTATCGTTAAAAGCGGCGAAAAGAAAACAAGGAAGGATTCTTATACCGAACCCATCTGAAAACGGATTTAATACGCTGCGAGAAAAGTTGGCAGAATGGATTGAAGAGTCCGAGTTAACAAAGTAAAAGAGGAACGCATATGAGCGTTCCTCTTTTACTTTATCTTATGATATATATTTGCAAATATGATTGCATGCAATCATATTCGTATGTCGGAGGTGAAAGGACATACTGACTATCGAATTTCGTTTGTTTCTGGGTGTGTACCAAGATTTTCAGATGGTTTAAACAGTAAACCAAGATTGATAAGCCCAGATATACCAACGATGCCGTAAATAATACGTGCAAGAGCTGAATTTTGTCCACCGAAAATGGCTGCTACTAAGTCAAACTGGAAAAATCCGATTAGTCCCCAGTTCACAGCGCCAATTACAGTAAAGACTAATGCGATACGTTGCAAAGTACTCATGAAAAAGCCCCCCTTAATTGTGAAGCATGAGCAAGCGATGAGTTAATTAACTCTTTTATAGAATGGGGTAGTTATGTTGTTTTTATACATAAAAAATGTTCGAAAGATGATGTATATACATCTATACCGAAAAATACGAATTTTTATGCAAAAAATGAACTTTTTCTAAAAAATATATATTGGTTACGTTTACAATGGTTGAATCGCTTGATTTACAACTTCAGTTTCGCTAAAGTGAATACAGAAATACATATCCATAATTGGAGGGAAAAAGATGAGTACACATGTAACGTTCGACTATTCTAAAGCGTTATCCTTCATCGGTGAACATGAAATCACTTATTTACGTGATGCAGTGAAAGTAACACATCACGCAATCCACGAAAAAACTGGAGCTGGGAACGATTTCCTTGGGTGGGTAGACCTTCCGCTTCAATATGACAAAGAGGAATTCGCTCGCATTCAAAAATGCGCAGAAAAAATTAAAAATGACTCTGACATTTTACTTGTTGTAGGTATTGGTGGTTCTTACTTAGGGGCACGCGCAGCAATCGAAATGTTAAACCATTCTTTCTACAACACGCTTTCTAAAGAACAACGTAAAACTCCACAAGTGCTATTTGTTGGACAAAACATTAGCTCCACTTACATGAAAGATTTAATGGACGTATTAGAAGGTAAAGACTTCTCTATTAACGTTATTTCCAAATCAGGTACAACAACAGAGCCAGCACTAGCATTCCGTATCTTCCGTAAGTTATTAGAAGAAAAGTATGGAAAAGAAGAAGCTCGCAAACGTATTTATGCAACTACAGATAAAGCACGTGGTGCATTAAAAACATTAGCTGATAACGAAGGTTACGAAACATTTGTTATTCCAGATGATGTTGGAGGACGTTTCTCTGTATTAACGCCAGTTGGTTTATTACCAATCGCAGTAAGTGGCTTAAATATTGAAGAGATGATGAAAGGTGCAGCTGCTGGTCATGATGACTTCGGAACATCAGAACTAGAAGAAAACCCAGCTTACCAATATGCAGTAGTTCGTAACGCTTTATACAATAAAGGAAAAACAATTGAAATGCTTGTTAACTATGAGCCAGCACTTCAATACTTCGCTGAGTGGTGGAAACAGTTATTTGGTGAAAGTGAAGGAAAAGATCAAAAAGGTATTTTCCCATCTTCAGCAAACTTCTCAACTGACTTACACTCATTAGGTCAATACGTTCAAGAAGGTCGTCGTGACTTATTTGAAACAGTTCTTAAAGTAGGTAAATCTACACATGAACTAACAATCGAATCAGAAGAAAACGATTTAGACGGATTAAATTACCTTGCTGGTGAAACTGTAGACTTTGTAAACACAAAAGCATACGAAGGTACATTACTTGCACATAGCGACGGGGGAGTACCAAACTTAATCGTCAATATTCCTGAATTAAATGAGTACACATTCGGTTACCTTGTATACTTCTTCGAAAAAGCATGTGCGATGAGCGGCTACTTATTAGGGGTAAATCCATTTGACCAACCTGGCGTAGAAGCATACAAGAAGAACATGTTTGCTTTACTTGGTAAACCAGGATTTGAAGAATTAAAAGCAGAATTAGAAGAGCGTTTAAAATAATAAAAAGCGACCGGATTCCGGTCGCTTTTTATTATTTTATCGAAAAGTCCATCAGTATATTCAAGCTAGAGTGGGTATGCTAAAGGAAAAGTCTTGGAGGGATGGACTTGATTCCAATTCAATCAAATTTAGAAGGACGTACATATGCGCTATTTAAGTTAGAAGAGATTATGAAACCACTTGGATATAGCATTGGTGGTAATTGGGATTATGATAAAGGATGCTTCGATTACAAAATCGATGAAGAAGATGGGTATCAATTTTTACGAGTGCCGTTTACAGCAGTAGATGGTGAACTGGATGTACCTGGTGTAGTAGTCCGTCTTGAAACGCCGTATATTCTTTCGCACGTATATCAAGACGAACTAGATGATAATGTGAATACTTTAACCGCTGGAACGAGTGGGATGGATCAATTTGCTGAACCGAAAGATCCAGATGGAGATGTAAAAAGAAAATATATCAATATTGGGAAAGTGCTCATGCAAGAACTAGAGCGTCATTTTATTAATGGTGAATAACAATGAGTATGTCGCTTTCGATAAGAATGAAGGTATGGACTGGATTAATCATATATTGATCATCACGCTTTATACCTAGTAAGAGAATGTTTTGTTTTAGAAGGGTATAGCTACAATTTGCAAAGGTTTGTCCGGTGCAGGACGGAGAAAGCTCCATCAGTTGTAATTTGTTATCAGAGATTTCATCGTAAAGTGAGAATAGTACACCTGAAATAGAAGGGAATAAAAGAGAAGCGGTAAATACATAACTCGTTAATTTATTTCCTTCTATAATTTCTGACGCGCCCGCTCTCGTTGCATTTTGAATTTGTTCAGTAGTAAGTAGTTCGGCGATGCAGTGAATGTTTGGATTGAGTCCTTTCGCAGTTAAAATATTTAAAATGGACTGTGTATCTGCTAAGCTTTCGTTCTTTTCTTTATCCGCTGTTATTAATATGGTGTGTGCCGTTGCAATATTAGCCTTTAATAAAGTTTGATCGTGATGCGGACAACCTTTTATAAATTCTAAATGATGAAAGGGTTTTGGGAGTAAAGAAAGTGTTTCATCAATTAAAACGATATCAAGGTTTGGTTGTAGTACATGCATTTGCTTTACAACATGTTTTGTACGCTCATTCCAGCCAACGATAATCATATGACCGTTAGAGGTAGCGGCTTCTTCACCTTTAACTTTCATGTATTGTTTACTAATCATCTCAGTAGCGAATAGAACCATATAATAAGAACAAAAGCCAGTTCCTAATAAAATAATACTTATACCTATTAGTTTTCCTATCGTTGTATGGGGAGCAAAGTCGCCATATCCAACTGTAAAAATGGTAACAATTGACCACCAAATTCCGTCAAACCATGTAGTGAAATGAGAGGGTTCTAATCTATGTATAAGAAAACCAGAAAAAGCAGTGAGTACAATAATAAAACAAATTAAACGAAAAATAATGGAATCACGAAATGTATCTACTAAATTCGGACGGGATTTCAATAGTAAATTCCTCCTTGTTTTGCAGGACTACATTCATTGTTACCATTATAGAAAAAAGAAAAACTCTCTAATTAAAGAGAGTTTATTTTATGCTACATACTTTCCACTTCAGTTTGTTGGACACTTTCAAGATGCTGGAGAGTATAATAAACATCAGCGGTATGTCTTTTTTGATCAATGGACAGTTTAAGATGTAAATAGTGAGAACCGTTTTCTAACGTTTTAAGCTTCATATTTTTAACGTTTATATCCATTTCTTTTATCTCCTCGATTACAACCGGGATATTGTCCATATTTCGCACAACAAGTTTCACTGCAATATCACGTTGACGAAATGATCTAGGACCTACAAACTTCATTGTCAATGGTATAAGTTCGACACTAATCATAAGAAAACACATTCCGAAAATTGCCTCGATATAGAAACCAGCTCCAACGGCAATACCAATACCAGAAGCACCCCAAATCATAGCGGCAGTCGTGAGTCCTGCAATGCTATCGTTGCCTCTTCTTAAAATTACGCCAGCACCTAAAAAACCAATTCCTGATACAATTTGAGCGGCAAGTCGAAGTGGATCCATATTCATATGATCGGTATGTGGTAAGTTATAAGCTGCTTTAATAGAAACAATTGTTAGGAGGCAACTAATAATAGAAATAACTAAACACGTTTTTAAACCAAGTGGTTTCCGTTTTAATTCGCGTTCTAAACCAATGGCAAATCCTAAAATAGCCGAGAGACCTAGTTTGATTAATAAATCGGTATAGTCCATATATATTCCTCCTTGTATGATATGGTATATGAATAAAACGCTTATTATAGAAAGAAACGTTTTTTGATAGAGTAACTTTATATAAAATATATGTAGGAATTAATCATACATGAAAGAGATATTTCGTTTAAGTATATGATATTAAAAAAGAAATGTGGGCAGTTTTTAAAAAAGTTTATAAAAGGTGTTGCATTTCATTTTTCACCATGATATATTAATAACCGTCGCTGATGCGGAAACGCAGAAAACGACAAAAAAGAAATTGAAAAACTTAGTTGACATCGAAAAACGAAGATGTTAACATAAGGAAGTCGCAAACGAGCGACCAAGTAGTTCTTTGAAAACTGAACGAAACAAACAACGTGAAACGTCAATTTTTATTTTTAGATGCTAGACAAACTAACTTTATTGGAGAGTTTGATCCTGGCTCAGGATGAACGCTGGCGGCGTGCCTAATACATGCAAGTCGAGCGAATGGATTGAGAGCTTGCTCTCAAGAAGTTAGCGGCGGACGGGTGAGTAACACGTGGGTAACCTGCCCATAAGACTGGGATAACTCCGGGAAACCGGGGCTAATACCGGATAACATTTTGAACTGCATGGTTCGAAATTGAAAGGCGGCTTCGGCTGTCACTTATGGATGGACCCGCGTCGCATTAGC
>NZ_JBTWFK010000013.1:0-175101 GCF_054788175.1 Bacillus sp. NEAU-Y102
GAAAAGTCGGTAGAATTGCACCTAATATTTTAGAGCGTAATTTTCATACAGATGCACCGAATCAAAAGTGGGTAACAGACATCACAGAGTTTAAATTGTTTGGAGAAAAACTGTATGTATCACCTGTATTAGATTTGTATAATGGTGAAATTATTACCTATACAATTGGTTCTAGACCGACGTATTCGCTTGTTTCAGACATGTTAGAGAAAGCATTGGAACGTTTACCTGAAACGCACCAGCTACTGATGCATTCGGATCAAGGATGGCATTATCAAATGAGACAATACGTCCGTACACTAGAATCAAGAGCTATCGTCCAGAGTATGTCTCGAAAAGGCAACTGTTACGACAACGCAGTAATAGAAAATTTCTTTGGGATTATGAAATCGGAGTTCCTCTACATAAAAGAATTTGAAAATGTAGAGCACTTTAAAATAGAATTAGAAAAATATATAGATTATTATAATACGAAACGGATTAAGGCAAAATTAAAAATGAGCCCGGTACAATACCGGACTCACTTTTATCAAGCTGCCTAATGAAATAACCGTGTCTAACTTTTAGGGGTCACTTCAATTATATTCCATCTTGAACAGATTTCTTTACAATTACCCATGTGTCTTTCTTTTTAACCGTTATAGCTACATTAGTTCCATTAGATTCCTTATAAAAGATATATCCATTGTTTGAGTTTACATATGTAACTGGTTCACCTATGCAATCTCGCGAGCAGGATTTGTTGACTAGTTCAATTAAGGATAGTTCACTTGGATCGGTTTTACTGGCTTCTATAACAGCATCAAGGGTTGTTTTTCGATAACCTTGCAAGTTTATATGAAAAAGCTGCTCTATTTCTCCTGTAATGCTAGTGTTCATTACTTCTACTGAATTCTTTTTTTCTTGAAGAAAGCCGTTTTCATAAAGTAATTTTGTATAGCCAATCCATGCTATTAACACTAGCATGAAAAACATACCCGTCATTTTAAGTATTCGAAGTCGTTTGCTTATAATTGTTTCTGAGTATTTCATTCACTCTAATCCTCCAATGTTTTTAATTTAAAATATGCTTGGATACATACTTTTAGAAGAGGATGAAAGTTAATGAGTTTTTAATAAAAAAGAAAACATCCAGGGTTAGATGCTTTCTTTTTTTGGTATTTTTGGCTATCTGTTAGTTACTTGTTTCATAAGTGGTCTTATTTCTTTAACTGGTGGTTTCTTATCATAGGCATCAACGTAAGAAAAGTAGTAGTTTAAGTTTCTTAGAAGACCTTTTCCTATTTTTGCACTTAAGAAAGGAAAGACTTGTCCGGTATAATCATCGAGAGATTTACAGTAATATTTTTCATCTAAATATATACTGTATTTACATGTTAGTTCTACTAAAGGATTCCCTTCATCATCAAATACTTCTTTAGAATCAATAATATCTATTAGTGCAAATTTTTCATTTAAGTAAACTTTCTTTTTTTTCTCGTGTTTATTTGTAAGTATAAAAACGAGACCAATCGCGTTAATCAAACTATTTCCTCCTATAAAAAACGGATATTAATAAAATATATCGATATAAGCTAAATGTAAAGAGGAGAGGTGAAATATCATGGAGAGAAAACTAAATAAGCCGATTGGTGAGAGCTGATAATCAGTGGGGGATGAACAAACCCCTCACTGATTAAAGTTTCACTTTATTGAAATACTTGCGGGAATTGTTTTACGATTGCGTTTGTTATCATGTCAGCCATTTCTAATGCTTCTTTTTCAATTTTATCGTAAAGTTTTACTCCTGCTTCATAATCTTTATTTAGGAAGGCAAGTGCTTCTGCTTTCGTTAGTGCTAAATGTTCATAAAACATTTTTCTAAATTCTTCTTTATCTATATATGGGTTGATCCTGTTAAGGAATTCAATAATTGCGTCACCATTAGCGTACCATTTTTTCTCTATAGCGGCCGCTGCATTTTGATTACCAGCTTTTGCGGCTTTAACAAGATCCGCTGCAATTACTAAGTGATCTTTAATTAATGCACTATATTTTTTCACTGCATCCTCACCGTAAAATGGTTCAAGTGATAGTCCCATATGTGTTGCGTTTTGTAGAAGTCGTCCAACAGTAACATTAACATCTGGTAAATTAAATACTATACTTATAATAGCCAATCTCGTCCAAGCGACGTGTTGTTCCCATAAAGAACGCATATACCCTTTTAAAAAATTCTCATTTTTACTAATTCGGTAGTTCCGTACGGATAAATCATAGTTTACATAAGGGTTATGGTAGGGGGAGTAATACGATTGCCAATAAGAATACATAAATAGTAACACTCCTTTGAACATGTATAACTCAAAGTATGATGAAGATTTATTTTTAGTTACGTGTCCTAGATTATTTTTAGGGAATTTGAAATGGAGAAATTCAATGAATGGTGTTGTGGTATATATGAATAAATTGAATATAAAGTAAAAGAGGGTCTGTAAGGGAAGTTGCAGACCCTCAAAAGGGTATTGCCGAGATGTCGGACTCGACTACGTAATGTTATCATAAAATTCTTTTGAAAAAACCTGGTAAATGTGTCCAAATGAAATTGGGACCTTAATACAGTCAAAGGGACCTGCTTCCCGCGGCAGGCCCCATTAACTAGATAATGTCGATGAGCAAAAACTCATCTGGAGTACTTTCATAGTAACAAGTAAAATGTGTTTTGTGTATTGAGAAAGAAGAATTGCATAATTATATGTGAACAATTAAAATCCCAACAATTTATGATTATCATTAATTGTTGGGATTTAAATATGGTTATAAAATGGAAAAAAGACTTGGAAGTGAGATTGAGGTGTAGAAGTAAGTAATCATGAAAAAGACCTGCTAATATAAGCAGGTCAACTTAAGGGGTTTATCCAACAGATTATTATATATGGTAACAACTGAATTGTAGTAAGTCTATACATTTAATATTGAGAAAAATTCTGCGAATGATATATTTTTTGCGCATATATTAACATCTAAAAAGTTGAGAAAGAAAATTAAAAAGCTTTTTATAAGAGAATAATGGTTGGTACTTATAGTATGATTCATATTTCCACGCATCATTATTAGAGAATTGGAGTTGTGTTGTTTTCTTTTTTGCCGTGATGGAACTCATATTATGATGTTTCATATAGAAACCTCCTGAATTTATATGTATACGATTAGTAGTATTCAAGAAAGGGAAATAAAATGAATATTTAAATTGAAACTCTTTCTTCATGTTTACTGGATTTACGTTATAAATGTTGTAAAACATATAAAACATGGATGCTAATTCATATTAAATAGGTGGAGAAACATAGAATAATGAAAAAATAATAAGCATCTATTCATCTCTTTCAAGTCGCATAAGTGATTGATATAATAGAAGTAGATGAAAGATAAAGAAAAGCAGGTGACTCTTTTTTGTTTACTAAAGCACAAGAACTTTTAGCGTCCTACTTTGGTTATTCTTCGTTTCGAAGAGGACAAGATGAAACAATTAAAAATGTACTAGATGGGAAAGATACAGTATGTATTATGCCAACGGGTGGCGGTAAGTCGATTTGTTATCAAATTCCGGCATTAGTATTTGAAGGAACGACGTTGGTTATATCGCCTTTAATATCACTTATGAAGGATCAAGTAGATACATTGGTACAGAATGGCATTTCAGCTACATATATTAATAGTTCTATTTCTATTGCCGAAGCAAATCAGCGAATTCAATTAGCGAAACAAGGACATTACAAATTACTTTATGTCGCGCCTGAGCGTCTTGATTCGATGGAGTTTGTTGACCAACTTATCGATATGAAAATCCCTATGATTGCGATTGATGAAGCACACTGTATTTCACAGTGGGGACATGATTTCCGTCCAAGTTATTTACATATACATCGCATATTAGATTATCTTCCAGAAAAACCGCTCGTATTAGCATTAACAGCAACAGCAACACCGCAAGTACGTGAGGACATTTGTAACACACTTGAAATTAATCAAGAAAATACAATTATGACAACGTTTGAGCGTGAGAACTTATCGTTTTCTGTCATTAAAGGGCAAGATCGAAATGCATATTTGGCGGATTATATTCGTCAAAATCAAAAGGAATCTGGGATTATATATGCAGCTACTAGAAAAGTAGTCGATCAGTTATATGAAGATTTAATGAAGGCTGGAGTTTCTGTATCAAAATATCATGCTGGTATGAGTGATAGTGATCGAAATGAGCAACAAGAACTCTTTTTACGAGATGAAGTAAGTGTAATGGTAGCAACATCTGCATTCGGGATGGGTATTGATAAATCGAATATTCGTTACGTAATTCATTATCAGCTTCCAAAAAATATGGAAAGTTACTATCAAGAAGCAGGACGTGCTGGTCGTGACGGATTAGATAGTACATGTATATTGTTATATTCTTCTCAAGATGTACAAGTACAGCGTTTTTTAATTGATCAATCAACTGGAGAATCACGTTTTTCAAATGAACTTGAAAAATTGCAAAATATGACCGATTACTGTCATACAGAACAATGTTTACAATCATTCATTTTGCAATACTTTGGAGAAGAACCGAAAGAAGATTGTGGACGCTGTGGTAATTGTACAGACGATCGCGAGAGCATTGATGTGACAAGGGAATCACAAATGGTTTTATCATGCATGATTAGAACGAACCAACGCTTTGGGAAGCAAATGATAGCGCAAGTATTAACGGGGTCGAAAAATAAGAAAGTTATTGAATTTAATTTTCATACTTTACCAACGTATGGGCTTTTATCGAACCGTAGTGTAAAAGAGGTCAGTGAGTTTATTGAGTTTTTAATTTCAGATGAGTTAATTGCAGTTGAACATGGCACTTATCCGACGTTAAAAGTAACAGAAAAAGGGAAAGAAGTATTACTTGGTAAAGAGAATGTTTTACGAAAAGAACGAGTAGAGACAAGACAAATTGTACAAGACCATCCTTTATTTGAAGTGCTTCGTGAGGTACGTAAAGAAATTGCACAAGGAGAAGGTGTACCTCCGTTCGTTATTTTCTCTGACCAAACATTGAAAGATATGTGCGTGAAAATGCCGCAAAGTGATTCCGAATTGTTGACGGTAAAAGGTATCGGAGAACACAAACTTGTGAAATATGGCTCGCACTTCTTACAAGCAGTTCAGCATTTTATTGAGGAAAATCCAAATTACGCTGAAACGATTAAGACAGAAGTAGTTGCAGAGCGTAAAAAGTCAGGAAAAGCGTCCGCAAATTCTCATTTAGAAACGTATGAAATGTATAAACAAGGTATTGATTTGAATGAGATTGCAAAAGAACGTAACTTATCAAGACAAACAATCGAAAACCATTTAATTCGCTGCTACGAGGATGGAATGGAAGTAGAGTGGCAAAGTTTTGTTCCAGCAGAGTATGAATCTCTTATTGAAACTGCCGTTCAAAATGCTGAGGGTGGTCTGAAATCTATTAAAGAACAGCTTCCGAATGAAGTGAGTTACTTTATGATTCGTGCTTATTTACAAATAAAAAAGTAGAGACATATAAAGGGGATAAGATTTTATGTATCATGTTTTCGTTTATGGCACGTTAAGAAGAGGACAAACGAATGCTCATTATATGTTAGGTGCAACGTGCATTGCAGACAGAGCTTGGACATATGGAAAATTATTTGATACGAATGAAGGATATCCGGCTATGACTTATTCGATTGAAGAAAAGGTGTATGGAGAAGTTTATGTAGTAAATTATGAGATATTGTGTAAGTTAGATGAACTAGAAGAATATACAGGTAATGCGGAGACCGATTTATATGATCGAATCACGCAAACAGTATATGTTGCTGATAGGGAAATAGAAGCATATGTGTATATCGCTCAAGATAAAAAGATGATATTGAAAGTTATTGATTCTGGTGACTGGGTGGAGTATCAAAAAGAAAAATAAAAGTAGCTAAAGAGTAGATAGTGGAATAATCCATTATCTATTTTTTATACTTTCACTTTCAAAATTCTTATTATTTTGATGAATTGTAAATATAGGGAAATCAAAAGGAGGATTTTTCATGGGCATTAGAAATTTAGTTTCTCACCTGTAACAGAAAAATAATTTGCAGGAGGAGAATAATAATGAACGAATTAAATGTAAAAGAATTTTATAAAAAACAATTTGAACTAATAAGCTATGATATAAATAATGAAAATTGGTTACAGGAAGTTGCTAAAGAAGTGCAAGAACAAGTTGGATATCCAATTCAGACGATGTTAGAACTAGGAGCTGGAAATGGCGGATTTGCAAGGGCGATGTCTAATTTGAATGTAAAAATGACTACTGTTGAGCTTGTACCGGAGTTAGCTATGTTTGCAAAAGAACATGCTACTAATGATATTGAGGTTCATTGCGCCGATTTTTATAAAATTAACTTTAAAGAAAAGTTTGATGTTGTTATTTATTTAGACGGATTTGGTGTAGGAACAGATGAGGAACAATTGATTCTATTAAAACGAATTAAAAATTGGATGATGGATGATGGATGTGCACTTATTGATATTTATCAACCGTTATATTGGGAAAAGGCCAATGGACAAGAAATGCCGATAGGTTCTGCAATGCGAAAGTATGAATATGATAGTGAAAATGCAAGAATGCTAGACCATTGGTGGGAAATAGATTCTTCAAATGATATCGTGACACAATCTTTACGCTGCTATGCTGTAGGTGAGATTAGTAATTTATGTGCCGAGGCTCATTTAAGTATAGTTGGGATTTTCCCAGGAGGAGCGCATGATTTTGAAGCTGGGAAATATAAAGAGCGATCCTCTTTAAATGAATGTTTATCATATCGAATAAAAGTAAAAAAGAGTAGGGATTAAATCCTTACTCTTTTTACTTTTATTGTGTGAATAATTGTCGTTTTTGTATACATCAATTTAATATATGTGTAGTTGTGTGATTTAAATGTTGCATATTCTTTTTAAATTAGAAAGATGAAAAGTAAGTTTTTTCGGAAAATTTAAATAGAAACTATTGACTTTATGATTGGATTTTTAATACAATGATACTTCGACTGAAAAATTAGAACGGACAGGAGGGAATCGTCGAAATGAGCAACATATTTGAAGATGAGTTACAAAAAATGAAGGATACTTTGCATACGATGGATGAGCAATTGGATAAGCTTGAAAAAATCCCAGTTTATTATGGAGAAGATTTTAAGGAGCAAATTCTTGAAAGTATGAGAGAGTCTAATAGACAAAATTTACGTATTGGTGTGCAAGAGCCGTACTTTGGAAGGTTAGATTTTCAGGAAGATGGTAAAGAAGCAGCTATGCCGATTTATATTGGAAAAGTAGGGGTTTCGGATATGGACACGATGAAACCAATCATTATTGATTGGAGAGCACCTGTCGCAAGTATGTTTTATTCATTTACCGGTGGAGAAGAATTAGCATTTTATCAATCACCAGATGGGTTAGTAGAAGGTGATGTGTATTTAAAACGAAACATTTCTATTCGAAAAAGAGAACTTGAACGTGTCGTTGATACATATGTAAAAGGAAATGAAGATGTATCACATGCCGATGATTTTCTTCTATATCGATTAGGTGAGAATAAAGATAATAAACTAAAGGATATTGTTTCAACGATTCAATCGGAACAAAATGATATTATTCGTGCGGAAAGAAACTTGCCATTATTAATTCAAGGGGTTGCAGGGAGCGGAAAGACAACAATTGCTTTACATCGCCTTGCTTTTTTGATTTATGAATATCGTGAGCAGCTAGAAGCTGAGAGAATGATCGTATTTGCGCCGAATAGTCTGTTTTTAGACTATATTTCGAGTGTACTTCCTGAATTAGGTGTAGGGAATATTAGTCAAACAACGTTTCCGGATTGGGCATTACGTACGTTAGATGATTCAGTGAAACTAAAGCAGACAGAAGAAAAATTGAAAGAAGCATTTTCAATTAATCGTGATGAAGAAAAGGTTATGCTCGGTAAATTGAAAGGTACACTGGAATTTAAGTTCTTTATTGAAGAGAGAATGATTCAATTTGAAAATGAATTAATACCAACAAGTGATTTTGAGGCATGGGACAAAGCTATTATTCCAGTAGAAGACATAAAAAAATGGATGCAAGTTGAATATAAACATTATCCATTAAAGAAAAGAAGAGAAAGATTAGTCGGCCGAATGAAGCGCTGGATTGAAATTGAACTGAAAAAGTATGGAGAAACAAACGAGAAGAAATTATTAAAAAAAGAAGCGACAAAGAGATTGAACACTTATATGAAGTTTTGGCCGAAAATGAGCCCACTTTCACTATATAGTTCAATATTGAAAAGTAAAGAAATACTCGAAGTATTGCCTGAAGAACTTGTGAAAGAAACTGAAAAGAGTTGTCGTAAAAAAGAAGTGTATGTAGAAGATTTACCAGCTTTAATTTACATACATCACCGCATAACAGGTATTGAAATCGGACAGAAATTCCATCACGTCGTTATTGATGAAGCGCAAGATTTTCCACCATTCCAAGTTTATGTATTAAAAGAAATTACACTAGGTAATTCTTTTACTATATTAGGTGATTTATCTCAAGCAATTTATGATTATCAAGGAATTGAAGATTGGAGTGCTTTTAAAGAAGTATTCCAAGAAACAGGTTATTATGAACTGACGAGAAGTTATCGTTCTACAAAAGAAATTATAGAATTTGCGAACGAAATAATTAAAAATGCAGAGATTCCAGTTGGGCTCGCAACACCAGTTTTTCGCAGTGGTGAAGATGTTAAGGTAATCCATGCAGAAGATCAATTTAATGAGATTATGAAGACGTTAAAACATCTACAAAACGAAGATGTGAAAACCATTGCGGTAATAGGAAGAACAGACGATGAATGCCGCGATATATATGAGAAATTAACAAAAGCAGGATTGGCTGTAAACGTTATTGAAGCAGATCAAAGTAAATATGAAGGTGGTATTTCAGTAGTACCTGTCTATTTAGCGAAAGGTTTAGAATTTGATGCGGTGCTTTTAATTGATGTGGATGAAGAACATTACAAAAACACAAAACATGATGCAAAGTTACTATATGTCGGATGTACGAGATCACTTCATGATTTATGGATTTTCCATAGTGGGGAAGCGTCACCTTTAATTAAAGGATTAAAATAAAGTGAAACTATAATCAGTGGGGAGTTTTACTGCAAGCTAATGTGGGATAAATATAAAAAGAGGATTTTCTAGTACTGTATGAAAATCCTCTTTTTTATATTGAAATGGTAGATGTGTAAAATGACAATAAAGTTATTTAATTTTAAAACCTAAAACAAGTATAACCCCGCTCTAAATTTAGGACGGGGTTAAAACATAGTTATTTAATTTTCGATATAAGATACTTCACTGTACTTAAAAATATAACAATAAAGTCGTTTGAAAATCTAAGTTTTATTCAACAATATCGCCCATTGTTGAATAATGTTCAATTTTAAACGAATAAAGCCATTAATATTAAATTTTGATAGCTATCATCCAATTTTACACCCTTTGCTTTTCTACCCTCTTCAAAGAAGCCTAGATTCTTATATAACTGGATTGCACCTAGATTATCTTCCATTACCTCAAGACAAACTTTTTCAATCTTACTGTTATTTTTAGCCCAATTGATTAACGTTTCTAGAAGAGCTCTTCCAATACCATAATTTCGATATTCAGGTAGTATGGTCATCGCAAAAGCCCCTTGATGACTAATTTTTTCTTTGTTTCCGTTCTTAAAATCTATTGCACCGACTAACTTACCATCAACTTCAGCAATAAACTGTACATAATTTGGATTTTCATGATAAGCTTTTAACGTTTTTTGAATAGCATCGATACGCACCTTTTTTACATCCTCAACCGTACTTAGCGTGTATGGAGCGTTTATTAAAGCTTTTGAAGCAGAATCTAGTATTCTTTCTGCATCCTGTTCTTTAGCTTCTCTAATTATTACTGTTTTTCCATCCTTAGATTTATAAGTAAAAACATTAGTTGATAAGATACTACACACACCCTTTCGGAATATAATTAATTAAAATTTTTAACTGTTTCGCGATTCTTAAGTAAGAAAAAGTCGTATCACCTTTTTCTGCATTCGCTCTGCTTCAACTTAATAACGATTATTTCAAATGTTTCTAATTTTTACAATAATTTATTCCGTTATATAACCCGATTTTTGAATAACATGACTGGCGTTTTTTAAACAAATTCATTATCTCTGTACAAGATGAATTAACGACTTGAGCTGTTGTATAAATAATATACAATGACCTTTTCTAATTCCTTAGTTTGTCCTTTTTCCCGTATACGAACGGCATCTACTGGAATTTGTGTATGTTTTAACCAATCTAGAATAAGGTGTAGTTGTACTTGTATTTGACCAATGTGTAGCTTCTTTATGTTCTTATTCTGAATTCTATTAATTAATTGCAGCATATAGGGAAGTTTTTCTATACATTCGCTTAAATCTCCGCAATAACCTGAAGGGAATTCATTTGTACCAAATTCTAAAGTATTGATGTAATTAGAAACTAGGTATATCATGGCTTTTTGTTCGGTATAACCACCTAATTCAATCGCTTTTCGAAGGGATTTTTCTAAATCGTCTTCTTTATTGCTAGAGTCCATATAAATTCCTATCCATCTAAAAGGTCTTGAATCAATCGGATTGTTTTCTGTCCATCTATATAGAATATCAATTAGAAAACTATTTAGTGAGAAAGTTAAGACCTCATCTTTTTCGTTTAATGCATCTAAAATAGTAAACAGCGAAATGGCAAACTCTTCTTGATCTTTTGATTCCCATTTCTTTGCATTTGAAATAAATGTCTCTAAATGTTTATAAGCTAATTTTCGAAGTCCCGCTTCGCGATGCTGACAGTAACAAATAAAATCATGCCAATGTTCATTTGTATTCATATTTATAATAATGGTTTGTAATGCAGTATGAGGTTTATGTATTATAAGTCCCCCAATCTATTAAGAACGTGTTGAAAATTTAGTGTTATTATATCATTACATAAATTAAAAAGGGAGAGTTACTATGATTACAAAAGTAATTACGAAAAGTAATTGGGAAATCGCAAAAATAATTGGAGAAATTAATGAAGATTCACTTATAGAAGAGGGATTTATTCATTGTTCATTAGTAGATCAAGCTTTAAAAGTTGCAGAAAAATATTTCAAGCATGAAGAAGATGTTTTATTACTTACAATTGATCCAACCCTATTAAAAGCAGAAGTAAAATATGAACTTGCTTCTAACGGTCAAGAATATCCGCATGTTTACGGAGTAATTAATGTTGAGGCGATTGTAGAGGTTGTTCCATTGCATAAAGAAAACGGAGAGTTTATCCCGCATTAACAGACAGCTCGATTGGTGAGGGCTGATAATCAGTGGGGAATGAACCAAACCCCCACTGATTAAAAAAGATAAGTATGTTATATATGTTAGTGAGAAAAGCGCAAATCATATAGTTAGTGTATTTCATTATCCGTTTTTTTGTAAAAAATATTGTTTTTATCACACTAATACTGTACGATACATAGTATAAAACATATACTGTATGACATATAGTAATGGGAAAGAGGTGAGTGAATGGATGCTTTATTAAATTCGTTAATTACTGAACTAAGAAGAGGAACATTAACATTAGCGGTTTTAAGCCAGTTAAGAACACCGCAGTATGGGTATTCACTTGTCCAATTATTGGAGAAATCAGGGATCACAATCGATCAAAGTACTTTATATCCACTACTTCGCCGATTAGAAAAGCAAGAGCTAGTGACGAGTAGTTGGGATAAAACGGAGAGTAGACCGCGTAAGTATTACGTTTTAAGTGAATACGGATTAGAGATATTTTTGCAGTTAAAAAAGGAATGGATAAAGGATTCGAAGGAACTTTATAACTTATTAAAGGAGGAGGACAAGAATGAATTTAATTGATATTTATGTCGAGGAAGTAGCGAAGAGATTACCTGAAAAAAATCGTGAAGATATTATTCTTGAACTACGGTCAACAATCGAGGATATGTTACCGGATGATTATAATGAAGATGATGAAAAAAGAGTTCTTGAAAAATTGGGAAGTCCAGTTTCATTAGCTAATGGGTACTTGGATAGACCAATGCATTTAATTGGACCACGTTATTTTGATGTATATATGACATTATTAAAAATGATCTTACCAATCGCAGTTGTAATTGCGCTTATTTCAATGGTTGCAGAAAATTTTATTAGTTATAGTGGTGATCAGGCTGTATTAAATGTTATTTTAAAATTGATAGGTGAAGGCATTGGAAGAACGTTTGAAGTAGGTTTCCAAGTATTTTTCTGGCTGACAGTTGTGTTTGCTGTTATAGAAAGAATGGATAAAGAAAAGGACCCACAACCATTAACAACAAGTTTAAAAAAATGGACGCCAGATGATTTGAAAAATATTGCGTATATCCCGAAGAAAAAGGCGATCTCAAAGTTTGAAGTGTTTGGAGGTCTAATGTGGACGGCAATATGGGCTACACTTTACTTTTATGCGAATCATCTCGTTGGCGTATACAATGGTACGGAAAATGGACTGAAGTTTGTCTCGCCAACTTTTAATCAAGATGTTTTACTGCAGTACTGGCCAATCGTTGTAATTATGATCGTTTTTGAAATAGGTATATCCCTTTATAAATTAGTGCAAGGAAAATGGACGCAAAGATTGGCGATTGGAAATGCTATTCTTCAAGTAGCTGGGACGATAGTATTCATTGTAATTGTAGTAAATCCACATTTATTTAACACAGGATTTATTACGTATTTGGCAAATGCATTTACTATTTCCACAGAGGAGTTTAAAACGTGGCTCATTGGGGGAGGAATTTTCTTCTATACGTTATCTGCTGCAATAAATATATTTGATGGTTTCCGAAAAGCTAGTATTCGTACTTAGATAAAAATCGGAAATTTCGGTAAAATAAAACTATTAAAAAGATAGTGAAATAAGATGAACATGATGAAAGGAAGAAAACAATGATAAGGGAAGCAACGAAAAGAGATTTAGCATACATTTTAGATATTTATAACGATGCGATACTTTATACAACAGCTGTATATGCGTATAAACCTGTAACCCTTGAAAATAGAATAGATTGGTATGAACAAAAAAAGGCCGAAGGGTATCCAATTTTCATATACGAATTAGATAATAAAGTAGTAGGATTTGCGACATTCGGCCCATTTAGAGCGTGGCCTGCTTATAAATATTCAGTTGAACATTCTGTGTATGTAGATAAGACATATAGAAAAAATGGCATTGGGTCTTTATTCATGAAAGAATTAATTAAAATTGGGAAGGAACGAGAGTATATGACCTTAATTGCTGGAATTGATGCAGAGAATGAGAAAAGTATTGCCTTGCATCAAAACTATGGATTTGTTCATGCAGGGACAATAAAAAAAGCTGGTTATAAGTTTAATAAATGGCTAGATTTAGCTTTTTATCAGCTGGAGCTTAACGGTCCTGAAAATCCTATAGAAGAATAAATATTTTTCGGTAGCAAGAAAAAATTCATGCTACCTTTTTCTTATTTTAATAGCTGATGAAAAGGTTTTTTATATTCAATATTGAATTATTAGAAGTTAATATAACGATATGAAAAGAGGGATGGAAATGGAAACTGTCATAAATAAAATAAAAGAGGTACAATCTAATTATGTGGGAATGGAAATTTATTCTACAAAAAACAATCGTATAGTTGCTTCATATAATAGTGAATTAAATATTCCGTTAGCATCAGCAGCAAAATTAGTTATTGGATTTGTAGTAGCACAAATGGTGAAGGAAAATAAACATAATTGGAATGATATACTTCATCACATTAAATTTAATCCGCATGAAGATAGTACGCAGTTATATCCGCATTTACAAGGAAGAACTTCTTTAACACTTAGTCAAGCGGTCGAGGTAATGATAGCTTGTCATGATAGTTACGTTGCACAGTCAGTTGTAATGCACTGTGGTGGATGGGATGCTGTGAAAATGTATGTACAAACGTACTTTTCAAAAATTCATATACAAGAGAATGCTAGAGATGAGAAAAATATTGGAGACTTAAATGAAGTTCTTGCCCTTTTGATACAAACCTTTCAAGGTTATAAATCAGAACCAGAATTATGGGAACCAATTATTAGTGGCATGGTAAGACAACAAGGAGAGTATGAAGAAATCCCATATTATCATTTAGCTCATATGACAGGTGGATTGCTCACAGCTACAATAAATATTGGTATAATAGGAATGTTTAACGAATTTCCGCTTCTTTATGTGATTGGGGGAAAAGATTTACCGAATCGACGTGAAAATAAAGAGGTAGATGAAGCTTTTGCAGTAGTTTTAAAGTACATATACAAAGAATATAGTGAAAACATGCTAGGAGTGAGCGGTTGAAAAGAAACTTAAAGATTTCAACAATCATTATTTTAATTTTAACGATTATTGCTCTTGAAGTTGGAATCGCACTATATAATCACAATTTGTCATTAGATACAATTTACTTTGCAGCAATCCTTATTTGTATTGTATTGCTTTTTGGTACACGTGTTTCTGAAGGGAAAGAAAGTAAATCGAAACGAGGGCGAAGAAAAACAGCTCTTATATTTTGGCCATCTATTTTATTGTCTATCATTTGTTTCGCAGTTATAAGTTACATAAGGATAGGCTATGTCTCTGTACCAGGGATAATTGGCTTTTCATGCTTTGTTACATATGGTGGATTCGTATGTATTAGTATTTTAAAGAGAAAAAATAAAATGTAGCTTACTAAGCTGAAAGGAAGCAATATATATGAAACATATAAAGAACGGTACACGCACTGAAGGAGAATATATTAAAAATAAAGTTATTCAATATAATATGTCCATCTTAACAGATGAGGCAAGACAGACGATGGAAGAAGTAAGCCTCGTAGTAAAAAATGAAGAAGGAAAAATTTTTGGTGGCGTAACAGGTACAATGTATTTTTATCACCTTCATATCGACTTTTTATGGGTTGATGAATCAGTTCGTCATGACGGTTATGGTAGCCAACTTTTACATGAAATTGAAGGTATTGCGAAGGAAAAAGGGTGTAGATTAATATTGCTAGATTCATTTAGTTTCCAAGCACCAGAATTTTATAAAAAGCACGGTTACAGGGAGTATGGTGTCGTTGAAGATCACCCGAAAGGTCATAGTCAGCACTTTTTTGAAAAGAGATTATAAAGTGAAACTTTAATCAGTGGGGGTTTTACGGGTAGCCGGATCCCACCAAACTTCTTTGCTTTTGCTGAATTTTGAGGTGGGGTCTTACTGCACGGCAAATAGCGGGATAATAATATTATGTATATTGGTTGATGGGAGAAAGCATATGTACACGTATAAATTGCAACAAGAACAACCAGTCTGTGCAGAAAAAATAAAAAAACTTTATGATTCTGTCGGTTGGTGGCCAGAAAGAAAAGAAGTCGATATTGAAATAATGTTAAAGAATAGTATAGCAATTGGAGTATGGGAAGAAAATGAATTAATTGGATTTGCTAGAGTCGTTTCTGATGGTGTTTTTCGAGCATACATTGAAGATGTTGTCATACATGAGAGTGTAAGAAATAAAGGTATTGGAGAGAAGATGCTTACAATATTACTTCGAGAAATATCTCATATTGATATTGTTAGTCTATTTTGCGGAGAGAAGCTAATAAAGTTTTATGGTGAGCAACAATTTCAAGCAACGAAGCAAATTGTGATGCATCGTAATCAAACAGGGAAAGAATAAGAGGTGCCAATTAAAATGAATGCAACAAGAGCGTACTGTTTATCGAAAAGAAAAGCGACAGAAGATTCTCCAGATGGTTGGAGTGCAACATGTATGAGGCTTAATAATAAAATATTTGCGATAGTAAATCATGAAGAAGGTGAAAAAGCTGCGATTACATTGAAGTGTGATCCAGAAGTCGCATTAAGAATAAGAGAAGATTATCCAGAAACAATTATTCCAGGGTATCATATGAATAAAAAACATTGGAATACCGTTTATATTCGTAAGGGTATAGAACAGGAGCAAATAAATAAAATGATTGATTGGTCGTATGATTTAGTACTACAATCATTTTCAAAGAAAAAGCAGCAGGAGTTAATGAATTAATATGTATTAGGAGTGTGTGTAATGAAAGATTCGATTAAAGATACGTATGATAAATTAGCGAGTACATATAAAGAAAATCTAGATTTCGCAAATCCATATAACAGTTATTATGAAAGACCGGCGATGATGGAGCTTATTCCAAAGGAACTAGAAGGAAAAAAGATACTAGATGCTGGATGTGCAGCTGGATGGTATACTTCTCAATTCATAGGAAGAAGAGCAAATGTTACAGCAATTGATATAAGTCCTGAAATGGTAAAAGCAGCAAAAGAAAATATAGGAGAAGAAGCAACGTTCCTTTGTCATGATCTGCAAGAAACATTGCCATTTGAAGATAGTACGTATGATGTGATTGTAAGTTCGTTAACTCTTCATTACTTAGAAAATTGGAATCAAGTATTTCAAGAATTTCGTCGTGTACTGAAGCCAGGTGGAGAACTTATTTATTCTATTCATCATCCTTTTATGGATTTCACAAAGTTTCCATGTGAAAATTATTTTGAAAAACAGTTATTAATAGATACTTGGGTTAAACCGAATATTACTATTGAAGTCAAGTTTTTCAGAAGGTCACTACAAGACATAATAAATGAAACTACAAATTATTTTGTATTAGAAGAGATAGTGGAACCGAAGGCAGTTGAAAAGATGAAAGAAGTAGACGAAAAATCATATTATTATCTAAATATGAATCCACATTTTCTTATCATAAAAGCAACTAATAAATAGCTAGTAAAATAACTTTATTTTACTAGCTATTTACAGTTATACATTATATATTAGGAGACTTTAAAATGAATACGAAACGAAATAGAGTATTATATGCACTATTTACTATAGTTGTTATTATTTTAGGTCTTAGCTCAAGGAAGTTTTCTTTTGCACTACCACATCTATTAAATGATTACTTAGGCGATGCTTTATGGGCATTAATGATTTTCACTGGCTTTGGATTTTTGTTTCTTAAAACAGAGACGAAGAAGTTGTCTTTTATTAGTTTAATGTTTTGCTACGGGATTGAAGTGAGCCAATTGTATCATGCTGAATGGATAGATAGCATGCGTGCAACGACTTTGGGTGGACTCGTGTTGGGATACGGTTTTTTGTGGAGTGATTTAGTGGCTTATACAATTGGTGTTGGAGTGGGAATACTGTGTGAGGTTATTTTTCGGAAGAAATAAGAATTGTAAAAGGAGTATTTGTAAATGGAACAAGCACTGGAAATTGCAAAGTTTTGGTTTCAAAATGAACATGTCACAGCTACTATAATGCAACCAAAAGTAGCGAAGGTTATATGCAAGAATAAAGAGTATATTTTAAAGAGAACGGGATCGATAGACCAACTTCTAGTTGAATTCGATGTTTTGGATCAACTGTATGAAAAGGGAATTAAAGTACAGAGAGTAGTAAAGACAGAAAATGATGAACAATATGTATTATATAAAGAAAAATATTATTGCTTATATGAGTATGTTGCCGGAAGTGTTTTAGAAATAAAAGATACGGATAAGCTGGAAAGGCTAGCAAGTACAATTGGAGAAGAAATAGCTAATCTGCACAAAGCATTACATTCGGTGAATAGTGATCATGAGTTAATAAAAAGAAATTTATATAAGACGGTATTTGAATGGGCTATACCAATTTTAGAAAAGAATGAGTATGTTCATCGAGAGGTAATTCAAAAGATGGAGCGAATGCACACAGATTTCAAGGAAACGGTCCATCCATTACCGAGACAAATTATTCATCGTGATATGCATCTATCAAATGTAATCTTTAAAGATGATAAACTGGAAGGGTTTATAGATTTCGAGATTTTAGAAAATAATGTAAAAATATTTGATGTATGTTATTGCTGTACAAGTGTATTAAGCGAGCTATTTAGTGATGAAAGATTAAGAGGAAAATGGTTACATATCGTTAGCAAAGTCTTTGAAGGTTATTATAAACAAAATGATTTAACGAAAGAAGAACTAAAAGCTATTTGGTATGTTATGCTTTCAATTCAAATTATCTTTATTGCTTATTTTGTCCAGTTACCAGATTTATTAAAGTTAAATGAAGAAATGTTCTTCTGGATCTTTGCTAATAAGGAAGATATTGAAGAAGTTATAGAAGGTATCGTAAAGGTATGAAAAAAATAATATTAATTGGTTCTGGTGGTTCAGGAAAATCTAAACTAGCAAGACAGTTAGGAAATAAATTAAATATTAAGGTGCATCATCTTGATGTATTATTTTGGAAACCGAATTGGGAAGGTGCTCCGAGAGAAGAACAAATAACAGTTCAAAATAACTTAATTAAAGATGAGAAGTGGATTATTGATGGGAATTATGGCGGGATGATGGGTATCAGACTGAATGCAGCTGATACAATTATTTTCCTTGATATTCATAGAACAATTTGTATTTATCGTGCTTTTAAAAGAATTGTAAAATACCGAAATAAAACAAGACCAGATATGGGCGCGGGATGTGAAGAAAGATTTGATTTGCAATTTTTTAAATGGATATGGGAATATCCTAATGCTAAACGACCTACAATTTTAAAAGAGTTAGAGCAATTGCCCGAAGAGAAAAAGGTTATTGTTTTAAAATCTCCAAATGAGGTTCGGAAATTTTTAGAGCACATATAATAATAGAATGTAACACAAAAATTCTTTGTGGATCTTACCGATTAGTTTAATAAAACTAATCGTTTTTTATTATGAAAAATTTAACGCTTTTTGAAAATTGTATTTTGTAATGAGTATATGACTATAAGTTCATATAAAATGAACGTTTGGAGGAATAGAAAATGACTAACGATTTAATTCAACTAATCGATTCATTAATGGTCAATATTCCAGCTGGAGAGGTAGTATTAAGAGATGATCGAATAAAAAAAGAATGGCTAGTACAAATTCAACCATTTCTTCTTGCAAAGTATGCTGTAACAATGGAACTATATGATGCTATTACAAATAGTACATTAAATAATTTTGAAAAAAATCATAAACCAGTTGTAAATATTTCATGGAACGATGCCATTGCGTTTTGTAATGTACTTTCAAAAATAGCGGGATTAAAAGAATATTATTCTATTAGTGATGTTGGTCAAATTGTGAAATGTAATTTAGATTCGAATGGCTACCGATTACCATCTGAGGCAGAGTGGCAATATGCATGTAAAGCAAGTACAACCGGATATACATACGGGAAACTTCTTGATATAGCGTGGTATAATGAAAATTCAAATGGACAAATTCATGACGTTGGCCAAAAGGAACCGAATGCATGGGGACTTTATGATATGCTAGGGAACGTTTGGGAATGGTGCTATGATTTGTATGATGAAAAAGTATACGGATCATACCGCATTTTTCGTGGAGGTAGTTGGGCGGAGGCAGCGAGAGGTTGCGGCGCTACTTGTCGTCGCCGAAGCCATCCCACATTTCATATAGAAGATCTCGGTTTTAGACTTGCTAGGTCAATTTAGCAGGAATATGATACGAACAACAAAGAAAAGAGTATGGAGAGAATCCATACTCTTGCTAACATAGAAATGATTTAACGTAAGGAGTGTTTATAATGGCGCGTGTTTTATGTATTAACGCTGGATCAGAAGGACATATAAATCCAACTTTACCGGTTGTAGAAGAATTGATTTCTCGCGGTGAAGAGGTCGTTTATTTCTCAATAGAAGCTTTCAGGGAGCGGATTGAAAAGACAGGTGCTACTGTACGAACGATTGATGATCAAAAATTTATAAAAGCGTTTCTATCTGGAGGCAGAAATTATTTACAGGAAAGAATAAACGGTCTTCTACATACAGCGGATATTGTTATACCTAGTGTTCTAGAACAAATTGAAGGTGAACATTTTGATTACATAATTCATGATTCTATGTTTGGCTGTGGGCACTTAATTGCTCAAATTCTTAAACTGCCATCCATAAATTCATGTACATCTTTTGCGCAGGATGAAAAATCTTTTGAACAAATGTTAGGTCATCTGTCAAAAAATATTCCAGTAGAAATTCATGATAAAATACAGAATGATTTTCAAAACTTAACGAAGGGAATTGCTGAAAAATATGGTGTTGAAATAAAATCACAGTATGAAGTTTTCTGTAATCCTGCACCCCTTACTATTGTGTATACAATTAAGGAGTTCCAGCCTTTTGGTGATACGTTTGATGAAACATATAAATTTGTAGGACCATCTATCTCTGCACACGTGAAAAACAGAGACGTTGATTTTACTTCAATTGAAGAAAAAAGTCCGATTTATATTTCATTAGGTACTGTTTTTAATGAAGCGATTGACTTTTATAAACTGTGTATGAAGCCCTTTGAGAATAGTGAGCATACAATTGTTATGTCTATTGGTAATAAAACGAAAATAAGTGATCTAGGCGAAATTCCTAAAAACTTCATTGTGAAACACTATGTGCCTCAAACCGAACTGCTTACTTATACGAAACTATTTATTACACACGGCGGGATGAACAGTACGCATGAAGGACTATATAACGGGGTTCTGCTCGTTGTAATACCGCAAAGTGCAGATCAGCCAGCAATCGCAAAGCAAGTGGAGAGTCTTGGAGCAGGAGTTCAATTACATATGAATGAATTAACCGTGGAGAAATTGCGTGAAAGTGTGGAGTTAATTTTAAATAACCCTTCATATAAAGAGGCTGCTTTGAATTTGAAGGAATCATTCCGAACATCGGGTGGATATAAGGAAGCTGTTGATGAAATTTTTACATTTGTAGGTCAGTAATAAATATAAAGTTATACATGAAAAAAGTGTCTATATTAAATGATATAGACACTTTTCTGTTGTAAGAAGAGAAGAATTGTTTAAATGGAAAAAATGAAAATACTAAATGTGAATTTTGAGAACTAAGTCTACAATTTCTGCTGCACACTTTTATTTTATCCCGTATTAACCGACCGTAAAACCCCAACTAATTAAAGTTTTACTTTATGATTTCAGGATGTGGTTTTATATGTTAGTAATAATTTCACTGTTTCTGCACAACTTCTGCACATGCTTAGGCGAGTTCTATGTCATTATATATTCATAAAGTGAAATATTTCACAAGGAAAAAATATATTTTCACTGCGGTGTATGCATAATTAATACATACATCGGTACAAGTTTGTCTCTTGTTATTCTTTTACATCAAAGCCCACATTCCACTACAAAGTATAACAAGAAGGAGACATGAACATGAATAATCGATTTTTAAAACAACTACAAAACATGAAAATGAACAAAAAAAGTTTAGGAGCTGTAGCATTAACAGCTGGAATTATTAGTACGACACTTATTCCTCAAAATGCTTATGCGCACGGTTTTGTTGAAAAGCCCGGTAGCCGATCCGCTTTATGTAGTCCAACTTATGGTGCGCTAAATGTAAACTGCGGAAGTGTTATGTATGAACCACAAAGTTTAGAAGCTCCAAAAGGGTTCCCACAAGGTGGTCCAGTAGATGGACAAATTGCTTCAGCAGGCGGAAAATTTGGTGGTATTTTAGATCAACAAACAGCAAATCGTTGGTTTAAAAATACAATCACTGGTGGGGAAAATACATTTACTTGGAAGTATACTGCGCCTCACTTAACGAGTAAGTGGCATTACTATATTACTAAAAAAGGATGGAATCCAAATAAAGCGCTAACAAGAGCAGATTTTGAACCAATTGGAACTGTGCAACACGATGGTTCTGCAGCTTCAAATAATTTAACTCATAAAATTAATGTACCTACTGATCGTAGTGGATATCATGTGATTTTAGCAGTATGGGATGTAGCTGATACAGCAAATGCATTCTATAATGTAATTGATGTTAATCTTATTAATGATGTGAAACCAGACATAGAAGCGCCAAGTATTCCAAATGGACTTCAGACGAAAAAAGTAACAGCGAATAGTGTAGAACTAACATGGAACTCTTCTACGGATAATGTAGGGGTAAGAGGATATCAAATCTTCCGTAACGGAGAGATGATCGATACAATACTAGGCACTCATTTTATTGATAAGAAATTACAACCAAGCACAGAATACTCTTATACTGTAAAAGCAATTGACGCAGCTGGAAATGTATCGAAAGAAAGTACAGCGCTTACAGTAAAAACAACAGTTGCGACTCCTGATACAGAAGCACCAACACAACCAAAAGGATTACATAGTATGGGAACGACAGCATCAAGTGTGGATTTAATGTGGAGTCCATCTGACGATAACATTGGTGTAGACCATTATGATATTTATAGAGAAATAGAAGGATTAATGAAAAAGATTGCAACATCCAATACAACTTCTTATATGGATAAAAATCTGCTTGCTAATACTACTTATAAATATGTAGTGAAAGCTGTTGATGTAGCTGGAAATGAATCCGTACAGAGTGATATATTCACAATTACTACAAAAGATGAAAGCGCTTCATATGAAGCGTGGGATGCAAAAAAAGCATATAAAAAGGGAGATAGAGTTCTACACGAAGGAAAAGTATATGAAGCAGTCCAGAGTTATCAAGGAAATGGTGATCCAAACTGGATTTATGCATTATCATTATGGAAAACAGTGTAAGCTTTACCTAGGCATGAACTAAGAGATGATGGGCTTTGATGCAAAAGGGAATCTTGAGAATTCGCTTTTCTATTTATAAAAAAGACGACGTATTCAGCGTCGTCTTTTTTTCTAAATTTTACTTCCCTTCATTCAATGATGATAAGTCCCGTAATTAATTAAACTAAAGTGTTATTTTAATAAAATAGCGGGAAAAGGAGAGATTTATAGAAAAATCGTTGTGTATGATTCTAAAATGTTTTTGAAAATGTATGGAGTGAAATAAAAAGAACCCTTTGTAAAACGGGTTCTTTTGGTGCGTTAATCTATTAATTACAATCTTGATGATATTCATCACACGAATCTTTATTATCGTTACAGCAAATACAAAATGTTTTTTGCACAAATAAACTAACTATACTAGTAGGGCCTTCCTGTTTCGTAAAAGTAAGACTTTGAAAATCTTCAACTTGAAATATTTTTGTTTGAACAGGTTGTAATGTTGTAGTAATTGGGCGGCTAGATTTTCTTGTTAGAATAGTTACTTGAACGGGTGCACTCATCCCGACAACGAATAACTGAATTAATGTTTTATTATGATTGTTTGTGAAATCCTCAAATACAGTTTGTGGAGCGGTGGTTTCAAGGAAAACAGATAAAGGTATATTTCCATTTGCATTTTCTTCAGAACCAGTTATCGTATGAGTTTCAATAAAACAGTTATTTTTTTGATCGTTCGAATACGATTGGTTTTTATAATATTTTTTACCATCTTTATAAAAATAATTAGCCATAATTATTTTGCTCTCCTTTCTTTGGGATATCAATATATAGTATTAATTAAAAGGAAAGAGTGCTTGTACTAAAGAATAATATCCGCTCTTGAAAATAATTGAAAAAACAATTTGATATGCATACTATTTGAGAATGTTGTAGTTTCTAACTAAAAATAAGCACACATTAAAGTGTGCTCTAGATAAGAAAGGTAAGAATCTTATGAATGGAGAATCTCCATTCAATAGCATATGCTTGTCAAATTTTAAGGTGAAAACTTTTTAACAAGAAAGTTATTCAGAAAATTTTCCTGTGATGATAAAATTATATTTTTGATTTTAAATGTTTGGAATTATGGATGTCGAGATGGATTTTTAAAAAAATTATAGAAATTTAATTTTACTATAAATAAAGGAGCAGTTAGCCAAGTTTAACTAATCGATATATAGATATTATATTGAGTTATGTATTGTATTCGAGGAGGAATAAAGAATGTGTACGTATTGGGAAACGTATTTAGAGAATTCTCCGAGAAGCAAGAAAAAAATAAATGAGCCGTTAGCAAAAGCTAACGGCAAACAGGGATGTCATACTAGATGTATTTATAATATTAAAGAAATATTGATTTTTATTCAAATGGAGAGAAGTAGGCTATTAACATGGAGATGCATAAATTCATATCCTGTAAGTAGTAAATTAATGACGGGATAGATTGAAAATGGATGATCCGATTAAGGAGATAGTTGGTGCTTGGTTTGTTGCAGTAGGGACAATTATTGCTGCGGTTGGTAGTACACCTTTTAAAAAATTGAATGACGAATTAAGAAGAGATTTAAACGTATGGGGGAATGTATTACAGGCAACAGGGAACGGCCTAGAAGCTGATGGACAAGGGGAAATATCTCTTGAAAAAATCGGTAATGAAATCCAATCAATTGGTAATGTAACGGTTTTAACAGGACTCATTATAGAATTTGAAGATAATACACAAAAAAAAGTAGTGATTGCAGGGAATTGGATTCAAGCATTAGGTGGTATTACATCAATAGGTGGTGAATTAGAGGATAGTTCCGACATAGATGAATCGTATAACATTTTTGGGAATGTGTTACAAGCGACTGGAAATTCATTACAGGCAATAGGTGGAATAGATGAATTGAAAGCTAGTCGGGATAAAGTGGAAGAAATTTCGGAAGGAAATGAGGAGGATGGACAGATTATAGTGATTACGGGGAGCTGGATTCAAGCGGTTGGTTCAGTAGTTTCATTAATCGGTCAAATAAGAGAAGAAAGACAAGAGATTTTAGACAACAATTCATAGTGAGTTTAATAAAATATTCTTTTTAAAGTGAAAGCAAACAGAATATAGTGCGAATAGAAAACTAGAGAATGCCAATTTCATTAAGGGTGTTTTAAGACTATGTATGCTAGGTTCTTTGCTTTCAAGTTAAAAGTTCTTTCATTGGAATATTCACTAAAGAGACTTTCAAGTGAATAAGATACAGAGAGGTGACTATATGAATAAACAATATAGTCACCTTTCTATTATGATAACATTTTCGTCATAAGTATATGTGGAATGCTATCTTCCATGAATATATCAGAAGAAGTTTGATAGCCTAATTTTTTATAAAATCCTTCAGCTTGTGTTTGACCGTGTAGCTTCACTTTTGTAACTTGTTCGTTACGAGCAATTTCTTCTAACGTTTGAATGATAACTTTACCTAATCCGTATGTACGATAATCTTTTAAAATACAAATACGTTCTAATTTTCCGACACCATCAACAAATCGTATACGCCCTGTGCCTACAGGAAACTCATGATAATAAACTAAAATATGTTTACATTGCTCTCCGATTTCATCGAATATATCGAATTCATCTGCAAGAGGGACACCTTGTTCTTTTACAAATACTTCTTTTCGAATGTGAAAGGCAGTTTCTAAATCAGTAAGTTCTGTTATAAGTTTGGATTGCAAAATGTTCAGTCCTTTCTAGTGTAATCAGCTTGTGTTTTCATAGTATATCATAATAAAGTGCTATTAAGAGAAGATGAACATACTAAAAAGCCAACTTTAAAAAGTCAGCTTTTATTACAATTCCTTTATCCCATTTTTAGTGCCGATAATTGCTTTACTCGTCATACTTATAAACAATCCTGTTTCAACTACACCAGTAATCATTTTTAATTGGGTGTGTAAATGGGCAGGATTAGAAATATGATTAGAGAATATACAATCGATAATCATGTTATTGTTATCGGTTATATAGGTTTCATTATTTTTCAAACGTAATGTTGTTTGACACCCTAAAGACTGAATTTTATTTTCGGTTTGTTTCCATGAAAAAGGGATGATTTCAACAGGTAATGGAAAATTACCTAAATGTGTTACAAGTTTCGATTCATCAGCAATGATAATTAGTTCTTTAGAGGAAGAGGCAACGATTTTTTCACGAAGTAATGCACCACCACCGCCTTTTATAAGTTGTAAATTTGAATCAATTTCATCCGCTCCATCAATTGTAAAATCAAGACTTTGTACGTCGTTTAACGAAATTAGGGGGATATTTAGTTGCTGTGCTAATGCTTCAGTTTCCTTTGATGTCGGTACAGCTTGAAATGATAATCCTTCTTTTACATACTCACCTAATTTTTGTATTGTCCAATATACAGTAGAACCTGTACCAAGCCCAATCTTCATGCCATCATTTACAAAGTTAGCAGCATATTCGCCAGCGAGTTGTTTTAAATTCATTGCTTTACTCCGCCGGACGTGGCCCAGCATCAAGACTTGAATTTTCAACTGTAAGTACCGGACGAACGACTATATCTTTATGTACACGCATTTGACAAGATAATCGTAAATGATCTTCAATCCCTTTTTCCGTCATTGCATGTTTCTCATTCGCACTCGCTTCACAGAAATCACCTGCTAGTATTTCTACTCTACAAGTCGTGCAACGTGCATTCCCGCCGCAACGATGGAGAATGTTGACACCGCTATCTTCAATTGCTAATACTAACTTTGTTCCTTCTTTCACATCAAAAGTTCCCGCACCTTCAATTGTTAATTTTGGCAAATTTGTTCCTCCTCACGTAAAATTGTACATAACATATTTATGACCGCGAATTCTTGAACATAAACATTATTTTTTTATACCCCCGTAACTTTTTTAAATGTAGAATCGTTTATTAAGTAAGCGCTGAAAAGGAGTGGTTATTTTGTGCACAAAAGTAACTCATGTTTTAAAGAATCATATCGATATGAATCATTCAAATATAAATTTTTTAATTGAACAATATGGAGAGCTAAAAAGATACTGTACTTTTTTAACGAAAAACAAATGGGATGGGGAAGATCTCGCCCAAGAAACGGTGTGTAAAGTGCTTCAAAAATATAGAAATAAAGATATTTGTATGACACTCGTCTATAAAATAGCTAGAAATCGTTGGTTAGATCAGATGAAGTCTAAGTCTGTTCATGAAAAAATAAGAGAACAAATCACTGTTGAAGAACCACATGAGAACATTGCAGATTTGCATGAAATGGTAGGGAAAGTATTGTCTTCATTAAATGTACAGCAATCCGCAATTTTATTATTAAAAGATGTTTTTCAATATAGTATCGCTGATATTGCTAAATTGTGTTCTGTATCAGAAGGTGCAGTGAAAGCTTCTTTATTTCGGAGTAGAAATAGGCTGAAAACTGTAAGTGAAGAAGGGATCGAGATAGTCGAATTCACAGAGGATATTGAAGTTGTTGTAACGTCTATTCGTGAGGAAAGACCGGAATTGTTAACGAAACTTCTTCCGACAATAGATTTTACTAAGTTACCATCTAAACAGCCAGTCTTATTATTTAGTGTAAAAGAACCTTCTTCCTACAGTTGTATGCTTTGCGTTGCATAACAAGTATTGGGGGGATTTAAAATGAATGCAATTCCATATGTAGTAGAACAAACAAAATTAGGAGAACGTTCCTATGATATATATTCAAGGCTATTAAAAGACCGCATTATTATTATCGGTTCAGAAATTAATGATCAAGTAGCGAGTAGTGTCGTAGCTCAACTATTATTTTTAGAAGCAGAAGATGCAGAAAAAGATATATATTTATATATCAATAGCCCAGGAGGTTCAACGACAGCAGGTTTTGCAATATTAGATACGATGAATTTAATTAAACCAGATGTACAAACGCTATGCATGGGCTTTGCGGCATCATTTGGTGCATTGTTATTATTATCAGGAGCAAAAGGAAAACGGTTTGCGCTCCCTAACAGTGAAATTATGATTCATCAGCCGCTTGGTGGTGCACAGGGGCAAGCAACAGAAATTGAAATAACAGCAAAAAGGATATTAAAGTTAAAGCATGATATTAATAAAATGATTGCAGAAAAAACAGGCCAACCGATTGAAAGAGTAGCGCATGATACAGAAAGAGATTATTTTATGACCGCAGAAGAAGCTAAGGAATATGGAATTGTAGATGATGTTGTTACGAAAAAATAAGATGAAAAAGGCTAGAGGATATGTTAATTCTCTAGCCTTTTTATTAATCTTTTACCCATTCATCAACTAATGCTTGATTTTTTTTAATCCATTTTCGCGCAGCTTCTTCAGGATCTTTTGTTTTATTTAACATGACCATTAACGTACCAAGTTGTTCATCGGTCATTTTCCATTTATCAAAGTATTTTATAACATCTGGGTGATCTTTTTCGAAACCTTTACGAACGGAGTAATAAATGTCATCTTTTTCACCATATACTTTCTTAGGGTCTTTTAAATATTTTAAGTCAAATTCTGAAAAACCCCAATGCGGATTCCAAAGCGTAACAGCGATTGGTTTCTTTTTCGTATATGCTTTCTTTAATTCACTCATCATCGCAGCTTCTGAGGATTGGACAAGTTTTAGTTTTATATCATATTCTTTCATTGCTTTATTCGTTAAATTCATAAGACTACTACCAGGTTCGATACCGACAATTTTATTATCTAATTCATCTTTATGAGCATTTAAGTCTTCAATACTGTTAATATTTTTCACATAGGAAGGTACGACTAGACCAAGTCCAGTACCTTCGTACCATTTTGATTTTAAGACAATATCATCTTTATAACGATCGTTTAGCGGCTTATCCGTAACGGGTAGCCATACTTCTAAATTCGCATCAACATCACCACGAGCGACACCAGTCCAAATTGCGGCTTTTTCTAAATACATGAGCTCAACTTTGTAGCCTTTTTCTTCTAATAAAACTTTCCACATGTTTGCAGTTGCAATATTTTCTTTCCAACTTGTTACACCAAGTTTAATTTTTCCTTTCGAATTTGCATTTGTTGCATTACATGAAGTGAAAATCATAGTAATAAATAATGCAAGGCATATAAACCAAATTTTCTTTCGCATCGAAAACCTCCTAAGTAGTGTTTGCCTTATAAAATAAATGTATAAGTAAGCATTCTTATTATGAACGGAAACGAGAATTTTAAAGAAATCTTATGAATGTCATTTTTATGTAATATTTCTTTGCAAAATCGCAACACTATGTGAATAGATGGGTAGAAAAGGAGTAGTGACATGGATAATACAAAGGTGCGTGTTGAAAACGTAACAAAAGTATTCGGGAAACATCCGCAAAGAGCCCTTTCTTTATTAAAAGAGGGGAAAAGCAAATCGGAAATTTTAAAAGAGACAGGAATGAACGTTGGTGTAAAAAAAGCAACGTTTGAGGTATACTCTGGAGAAATTTTCGTTATTATGGGTTTGTCTGGTAGCGGGAAATCTACGCTAGTTCGTATGTTAAATCAATTGATTAAACCAACTGCAGGTCATATATACATAGATGGTGAAGACATCGCAACGATGGGAAAAGAAGAGTTACGGAGAGTAAGAAGAACGAAAATGAGTATGGTATTTCAGAAGTTCGCTCTATTTCCGCATCGTACGGTTATACAAAATGTTGCATATGGTTTAGAAATACAAGGGGTTTCGGTAGAAGAGCGAGAGAAAAAAGCGTTAGAATCGCTACAGTTAGTAGGACTCGATCATCATAAAGATAATTATCCAAGTCAACTTAGTGGTGGTATGCAGCAGCGCGTTGGAATCGCAAGAGCACTAACGAATAATCCAGATGTATTACTAATGGACGAGTCATTTAGTGCATTAGATCCACTTATTCGAAAAGAAATGCAAGATGAATTGTTAGAGTTACAAGATAAAATGGAAAAAACGATTATATTTATTACACATGATTTAGATGAAGCGCTTCGAATTGGGGATCGTATCGCATTAATGAAAGATGGAGAAATTGTCCAAATTGGAACGCCAGAAGAAATTATGATGAGCCCCGCTAATGAATTCGTAGAAAAGTTTGTTGCGGATGTGAATTTAGGAAAAGTAATTACAGCGGAATCTATATTAAAACGACCAGAAACTTTATTAATTGATCGTGGACCACGTGTAGCCCTTCAAATTATGAGGAATGCAGGTGTTTCAACTGTATATGTTGTCAATAAAAAGTATGAGTTTTTAGGTATATTAACCGCGGATGATGCGAGTAAAGCAGTTCAAAAACAATGGCCGATTGCTGATTTATTACTTAATGATATTCCGCATGTGTATTTAGATACTTTACTGGAAGAGACATATGCAAAAATGGCGGAGATGAAATATCCGTTACCAGTAATCGATGAGAAGAAAAGGCTAAGAGGAATTATTAAACGTGAAAGTGTCATTCAAGCTCTTGCAGGAAACATTGAGGAAGAGGTGAAAGACGATGAATAATATACCACGTATTCCTTTAGGAGAATGGGTCGACTCATTTGTTGCAAGTTTATATGAGCACCTTGAAGGCATATTCCGAGGGTTCTCTTATATTATCGGCGGATTCGTTGATTTACTCACTAATTTTTTAACAATAATACCGGCCATATTGATGATTATTATCCTTTGTTTCCTCATTTGGTACACAACGAGAAAAGTATCATTAATTATTTTTACACTAATCGGCTTATTGTTTATTTTAAATATTAACTACTGGGCACAAACGATGCAAACATTAGCACTCGTACTTACGTCTGTTATTATTTCAATTATTGTCGGAATTCCAATTGGAATATTAGCATCTCAAAATGAACGTTTTTCAAAATTTTTAAAACCAACATTAGATTTTATGCAAACAATGCCGGCATTCGTATACCTCATTCCAGCGATTACATTTTTCGGAGTTGGTGTAGTACCTGGAATTATTGCATCGGTAATCTTTGCAATGCCACCTACAATTCGTTTTACTGACTTAGGAATTAGACAAGTTCCAGAAGATTTAATTGAAGCAGCGAATGCATTTGGATCCACAGCATCACAAAAACTATTTAAAGTACAATTACCACTTGCAACCGGAACGATTATGGCTGGTGTGAACCAAAGCATTATGCTTTCGTTATCAATGGTTGTAACAGCGTCACTTGTAGGAGCTCCTGGGCTTGGAGTTGATGTATATCGCTCGGTAACACAAGTTAATATCGGAATGGGATTTGAAGCTGGATTAGCTATCGTAGTAATCGCAATTATATTAGACCGAATTACACAAGGGTTCCATACGAAAAGAAAATAATGACCAAAAAACACACTTTTATAATACAAAGTGTGTTTTTTATTGCATCCAGTTTACTTACGAACGATAACAGAACCTCCAGCTGGTGCACAAACTTGATTTTGCTGTTGTTCCATGGATTTAATTAATTGATTATTTTCTTCGATTAATGAGATTAATTTAGCTAACTGACTTTCAAGGCTAGCGATGCGCTGCATCATATATTGTGAATCATGATGCAATGTAGTCCTTACAGGATGGGGGAATAAACATACTGTTGATTTATATTTGGATTCCAATGAGGATGCATTTGAATCTTTCCTCCTTCAATAAATTACGGATCTTTCTTATAGTAAATGCCTATATATATTTAATGGTTACTTGAAATTTTTTCATTATAAAAGGAGTATGTACAGAAAATGGAAAATATTATATGTGAAGTTAAAGTGCATTTTTTGAAAAGATTCAAGCGAGATAGTGCGTATATTAATACATTTAAGTGAGTGCATGTTGTTTAGGGAGAAATGATGGGAGGAGATGCAATTTTGGCTAAAAATAAAAAAAGAAATGATGCTTTGGCAATAGGTGTCGGTATAGGGGTTGTAATCGGTGTATTTCAAGGGCACTTTACAAATAATTTAGTAATCGGAATTGTGATTGGGATTATAATTGGGATTGCGTTTTTGAAGAAATAATGAGGTGTAAATTCATTTCAAAGTTGCAGTATCAAAAGAATGAATATTCTGAATGTTAAACCTGTTTTTCCTTTTTTTGTGATATTATATATGAAAAGGATGGTGATGGATATGTCAACAAACAATCAAGTAGAACAAAACTGCTTCATTTGCGAAAAACATAAAGGAAATATTATAGTTCCAGGTGGAGCTATTTACGAAGATGAACTCGTTTACGTTGGACATGTCTACTGGGATAGTGAAGAATCATACCTAGGTTATGTAATGATAGATATAAAAAGACATGTACCTGGCCTCGCTGAACTAACAGATGAAGAAGCGAAAGCGTTCGGACTTATAACAAGTAGAGTAAGTAAAGCGCTAAAAGAAAGCGAAGGTGCAGAGCATATTTACACTTTTGTTTCAGGAAATGGTGTACCACATATGCAGGTGCACATTATTCCACGTTATCCGAATACACCAAAAGAATTTTGGTCACCAACCGAAGTAGCGAAATGGACTGGTGCACCATATGGTGATGAAGAGAAAATAAAAAAACTATGCGAAAGAATACGTAAGTATATGGTAAATGAGTATGCATACAACAAATAATAGAAAATATTCATGGGTTGGAAATAAGAAGATGTGTTTAGACGAAGTTTCAGTAAAACAATATGGTGATATCGTACTCGGAATATATGGCGGTAATATAAACGCTGGAGCAAAAAAGAATGAAGATGGTGCGTTAGTTTGGTCGAATGATGATTGGGAGTTTACAGCTATTTTAGATGGACATAATAGTGCGGAAAGTGTTGATTTAGTAGTAAATACAATCGAAAAAGAATATGAAAATATAAAAGTAATAATGAATGAATCGATTGATACAGTATTTCGATCTGTTGAAAATCATATACTTTCAATTTTTCAATCCTCTTCATTTAAAGAAAAATGCCAAAGAATTAAAGGTGAAACAGCTTGCTTACTATGTGTAAGAAAAGAAAATTATATATGGTGGCTTTCTATTGGTGATTGTTTAGTGTATGTATTTCATGAAGAGTTACATAAGTTAGGGCAATATGCATTAAATCAACGTCATTTTTACGAATGGATTGGAAATGTAAACACATTTGATTTACCTGTTCCTTGCTATTCATCAGGTATTCGTGAATTACGTACTGGAAAGAACCGAATTGTAATGGTGACAGATGGGGTATTAGAATGCGGGGAACGCCGATATGAAACGCCATTAAATCTGTATAATAATATGAATAGAAATAATATTAAACTTAAAGAAAATGTTCACAATGTTTTAGAACATGTTCATCATCAATTCGGACGAGATAGTGCGACCATTATTAGTTGGGATGTTGAAAATAAAGATAATGCTACGTATCCGAGTGATCAGCCGGAGAAAAGGTAAAGGAGGAGGCCTTTCTGTTTCTTTTGAAACTAATTGTCTTATTGTTATGGATTATAATTTTAATTTTTTTAGAAAAAATCGTGAGGAAGAAGTTAAATATACCGAGACAAACAGGATGGAATAGTAAATATGTCAGTCAATCACATAAATGGGGACAATGGATCATCATTATTTCTTATGTAGTACTTATGATGATAGGTTCAATTTGGAATCCAATATACATGACTTATATACCAATTTTCTTTTTTATGACGTTGTACATTTTTCAAGGATATATGCAGTGGAAATATGATAGTAAAGCAAAAGAATATATTATTTCGTTTGGAATTGTTCCGTTATTAATAATTACAGGTATTATTTTGAATGTATTCTATAATACGTATTGGTGATGGATGGTCATACAAATAAAGGGTGAGAAAATGATAAGACCACATTTACGGGCTGAAGTAATGATTGTAAACGACGAACATTCAAAAGTACTAGTACAATGTGATGAAAACGAATCATTTTATCGTTTTCCAGGTGGCTCTATTGAATTTGGTGAAACGTCAAAAGAAGCAATAATTCGAGAGTTAATAGAAGAATACGATTTGAAAGTTCATGTTCAAGAGTTAGCAATTGTAAATGAACACATTTTTGAGTGGGACAACGAAAAAGGTCATCATTGTACATTGATATATTGGGGGACTGTTGAAAAAATCATTACAAATGAAATAAGGCATAAAGAGCATGAGGATATTATATTAATTTGGAAAAGTCTAGAGGAATTACAGGAGAAGCCGACATATCCTGAAGGAATCATAAGTTATTTAGAAGGGGATAACCGTAATATAGTCCAATTTATTTCAAGTAATTAAATGAAATAATAGGAGGGGTGAAAATAGGAGCTTCTACTTTTTGGATTATAACTATTGTTTTTTGTATAGCTGTCTATTTTCTCGATAAGTTTTTAAGAAAAAAATTGAATATGCCCAAGGGTGGTTTTTGGGGATATAAGAAACATGTAAATAGTTTACATAAAAAATTGGAAATAGGACTACTTTTTATTTATTTAATAACTAGCTTTATGTTTATCTTTAAATTCGAAAGTGTTAATATTGCTTATGTCATTTTTACTTATTTAGGTGGGAAGTTAATCTTAAGAGCATTGATGGAATGGAAGTATGATAGAGAGTCGAAAGAATATATATTTTCGGTAATTGGGGTATTCACGTTTATTTTTATGACTTCGATACTATTTTACTTCTTTCCACCTGCTGTATAATAAAAAAATTGATAGTATAAATAATAAGATAACTAACGAATAAGAAACCATTTACTTAGGAATAAACGGTTTCTTATTCTGTGTATGAAATTCTGTCTTTTTCATTCAATCATTTATTTTAGCTAGTATGAATGTAATGAAATTTGTTTTGTCCTCCGCATACTTATGTTTATCAGTAGGATTAGCTTGTGAAAGTTGAATTTTTAATTGTTCATACTGTATACGAGATGTTTTATTGTCTATTAAGTAATCTCGAAATTGTAATTGTTCTATTAAATATTTATTTCCTTGTTCATACATATGAATTTGATGAGTTCGTGGCTCTCCTTTATTAAAATAGTATCTTTCAGGCAATACATCTTTTCTGTATTTATAATTTAGTAGTTCCAACTTTGCGATACATTGTATGCCAACTGCATTATCTTTTAGTTCTATTGCTATATCAATAATTGGCTTTGCACTTAAATATGGAATAGAAGTACTACCAATATGGTGTATCGCTAAAATATGTTCGCCAATTTGTTCCTCAATGATTTGCTTCTCTTTCATAAACTCAATTTCCCATTCTTCAGTCCACGGCACTAAAAACACTTTCCCATACGGTAAACCTAACATTTAATTAGCACCTCTTTCAAAATAGTTTTCAAAAAGTTTATTACATCTTCTTAAAACTCCTCAACACAAGAAACTCCCACAATCTCCAAGGAAGAATTTTCTTCGCGAAGATCATAAATTTCACACCTTTACCGATTGGATATCGTAAATTTGTACGCTTAGATTCAGCAATTTCTACAATTTTATTAGCAACCTCTATCGGATGACCAAATGTATCACTACCGCTATTAATATGTTTTTGTATTTTATCCATATATTCTTTGTAAGGAGATGTTGTATCAGATTGGTTTTCAGCTAGTTGTTTACCAACCTCCCATATATTTGTGTTGTAAGAACCAGGTTCAATTAAAGCGACGTCTATTCCGAAAGGTTTTAATTCTAAGCGAAGCGATTCACTCCAGCCTTCTAATGCATATTTTGAAGATACATAAGGAGATAAACCAGGAAATCCAACTTGGCCGCTAATGCTGCTTATATTAATGATTTTTCCGCTTTTTTGTTCTCTCATATATGGTAAAACAAGCTGGGTAATTGATATAGCTCCAAATAGGTTCGTTTCAAATTGTTTACGGTATTCCTCTACTGGAATTTCTTCTACAAAGCCGCCATTTGCATATCCTGCATTATTAACAAGAAGGTCTACTTTTTGTATTTCTTTTAAAAATAATTGGAAGTTATGTATAGAATTTTGATCGGTTACATCTAATTGTTGAACTTTTATATTTTGCTGTAAGTTAAGTTGAGTAACTTGAGATATTAAGTTTACTTGTTTTTCAAGGTTTCGCATTGTAGCGATAACTAAATAATCTTTTTTTGCGAGTTCGAGTGTAGTTAATAGTCCAAATCCACTTGAGGCTCCTGTAATTATTGCGATTTTTTTATTCATTTTCCGCCAGCTTTCTTTTTCTTTTATCATAACGAGTTATGATAAGAAAATCTATTATTCTTACATTTAGTATGAAATCAATTTGTATGTAAAAAAGGGGATTATAGGGAATGAGCGTATATAGAGTAGTGTATATTAATATGATAATGAAATGAGGGAAAAAAATGGTCCATGTGAAAGATGTATTAGCAGATCAGCTATTAGCGAATGCAAATGATCCTAGTTGGTATATGCCATTTTCCGATGCAGTTAAGGATTTATCTGAGAGGGAAGCTTGCTGGAAACCGAATGAAGAGAGTAATAGTATAGCTGAAATCGTACAACATTTACTGTATTGGAACTCTACGTGGCAAACTAGGTATAAAGAATCAAATGTGAATGCAGTACCCGCTATAGGAGATAATAACAAAAGTTTTATGCTTTCAGATAATCAAACTTTCGATGAATTACGGGAAAAACTATTAGAAAAACTGTTACAATGGCAAAATCTCATTAATGAAGAAAAGGTTGAAAGTGATGTAGTGGGATTTCCTGTTTCTGCAAAGTGGTGGGAAGTGTTAGCGAATGTAACAACTCATAATGCATATCATATTGGGCAAATTATTTACATCCGAAAATTACAGCAGAGCTTTGATAATGAATAAGATAATAGTTCTCAAATTAGGTGAACAAAAGTGGACAAAACGAGACATCTGTCTCATTTTGTCCACTTTTTTATTATGAAAGAAATGAGAAAACCCATGAAATCAAGGATTAGAATTTGGCATAGTACTTGCAATATAACAGACGAACAAGAAAATAGGAGGGCTGGACATGTTAAAAACAACTGAAAGTAAAGGGAATGAAATTACGAAAGAACAAGCTCGTTGGATGTATAAAAAAATGTTAGAGATTCGTAAATTTGAAGATAAGGTGCATGAATTGTTCGCGCAAGGCGTTCTGCCAGGTTTCGTTCATTTATACGCAGGTGAAGAAGCGGTAGCAGTTGGTGTATGTGCCCACTTAACGGAAAGTGACAGTATTACAAGTACACATAGGGGGCACGGACATTGTATCGCAAAAGGTTGTGATTTAAATGGTATGATGGCTGAGCTTTTCGGGAAAGCGACAGGGTTATGTAAAGGCAAAGGTGGTTCCATGCATATTGCCGATTTAGATAAAGGAATGCTTGGTGCAAATGGCATTGTAGGTGGCGGTTTCCCACTTGCTTGCGGTTCAGCATTAACAGCTAAATATAAAGGAACAAAGGATGTAAGTGTTTGCTTCTTCGGTGACGGAGCAAATAATGAAGGGACATTTCATGAAGGGGTTAATTTAGCAGCGATTTGGAAGTTACCGGTTATTTTTATCGCAGAAAATAATGGTTATGGTGAAGCAACTACATTTGAATATGCTTCAAGTTGTGATTCTATTGCCAATCGTGCAAAAGCTTATAATATTCCAGGTGTTCAAGTAGATGGAAAAGATCTTCTCGCTGTATATAAAGCTGCTGCAGAAGCAGTGGAACGTGCGCGTAATGGTGATGGTCCAACAATTATTGAATGTATGACATATCGTAATTATGGTCATTTCGAAGGTGAAGCGCAAACATATAAAACAACAGAAGAAAAAGAAGAACATTTAAATGAAAAAGATGCAATTGTGAATTTCCGTAAGCATTTAATTCATGAAGGTTTATTAACGGAATCTGAACTTGTTAATATGGAAAAAGCAGTAGATGATGCAGTACAAAGATCCATTGAATTTAGTGAAAATAGTCCATACCCAGAGGATGAAGAATTATTAAAAGATGTATACGTTTCTTACAAATAAGAGGAGGGTGAAAAATTATGACTAGAACAGTAAGTATGTCAACTGCAATTTCTGAAGCGATGAAAATCTCAATGCGTCGTGATGAAAATGTAATTTTAATAGGTGAAGACGTTGCAGGCGGTGCACAAGTTGATCACCTGCAAGATGATGAAGCTTGGGGTGGTGTTCTTGGTGTTACGAAAGGACTTGTACAAGAGTTTGGCCGAAATCGTATATTGGATACACCAATTTCTGAAGCGGGTTATATGGGAGCTGCGATGGCAGCTGCTGCAACTGGGTTACGTCCGATAGCTGAGTTAATGTTTAATGATTTTATCGGTAGTTGTCTTGACCAAGTATTAAACCAAGGTGCGAAATTCCGTTATATGTTTGGAGGTAAAGCAAAAGTACCCGTTACAGTACGTACGATGCATGGCGCTGGTTTTAGTGCAGCAGCTCAACATTCACAAAGTTTGTACGCATTATTTACGAGCATACCAGGTATTAAAGTTGTTGTTCCTTCCACACCGTATGATGCAAAAGGCTTATTATTAGCGGCAATTGAAGATGATGATCCAGTAATCTTCTTTGAGGATAAAACACTTTACAATATGAAAGGTGAAGTGCCAGAAGGATACTATACAATTCCATTAGGAAAAGCAGATATTAAACGGGAAGGTTCTGATGTAACAATTGTCGCAATCGGAAAGCAAGTTCATACAGCGCTTGCAGCTGCAAAGCAATTATCGAAAAAGGGGCTTGAAGTAGAAGTAATTGATCCACGATCTTTATCACCGCTTGATGAAGATACTATTTTATCATCTGTTGAAAAAACAAATCGTCTTATCGTCATTGACGAAGCGAATCCTAGATGTAGTATTGCAACAGATATTGCGGCAATTGTAGCGGATAAAGGTTTTGATTTGTTAGATGCACCTATTAAACGAATTACAGCACCACATACACCTGTTCCGTTCTCACCACCACTTGAAAAGTTGTATTTGCCAACGCCAGAAAAAGTAATTGAAACTGTATCAGAAATGATTGGAGACCAATCTTTATTACATGTGTAATAAAACGATGAGAAGGGAGAGAGACACATGGCTGTAGAAGTTGTAATGCCGAAGTTAGGTATGGCGATGAAAGAAGGTATTATTACGAGCTGGAATATTAAAGCAGGCGATAATGTAGCAAAAGGAGAACTGATCGCTAGTATTAACTCAGAAAAAATTGAAACGGAAATTGAAGCACCCGCTGATGGTACGGTACTTGATATAGCTGTAAGTGAAGATGAAGGAGTGCCGCCTGGTACTGTAATTTGCTACATCGGTAAACCGAATGAAAAGGTAGAAATGCAGGAAAGCACACATGTTGTAGAAGAAAAAACATCTAATATAGAAGTACAAAATGTACAAAATCAAGAAGCAAATGGGAAAGAAGTATCGAAGCAAAGAATTAAAATTTCACCTGTAGCCAAGAAAATTGCAAAGTCTGAAAATCTGGATATCAAGGCATTAGTTGGTACAGGTCCTGGCGGAAGGATTACAAAGGCAGATGTATTAAAAGTACTTGAGGTAAGAGTAAACGTTCCGGAAATATCTGAACGAGAAGAAAGTAAAGCGGTTCCTGTTACTGGTATGCGTAAAGCAATCGCAAATCGTATGCACGCAAGCTTACAAAATAGCGCACAATTAACGTTAACGATGAAAGTAGATGTAACAGATTTAGTTGCTTTACATAAAGAAATAGCAGAAGTTGTACAAAAAAGATATGATAACAAACTAACCATTACGGATTTCGTCTCTCGTGCTGTTGTATTAGCGCTTGGGGAGCATAAAGAAATGAACAGCGCTTATATAGATGATGCAATTCATCAATTTGAACATGTTCATTTAGGCATGGCAGTCGCATTAGAAAAAGGATTAGTCGTTTCGGCTATTCGCTTTGCAAATAATTTATCTTTAGTAGAGTTGTCTAAAGAGATTAAGAATGTGGCACAAAAGGCACGAGCAGGTAGCTTAAGTAGTGATGATATGCACGGAACGACATTTACAATTAGTAATTTAGGTAGCTTTGGTATTGAATATTTTACGCCGGTATTAAATACACCTGAAACTGGTATTTTAGGTGTAGGTGCAATTGAACATGTTCCTGTATATAAAGGGAAAAAACTAAGAAAAGGAAGTATGTTACCTTTAAGTTTAACATTCGATCATCGTGTATTAGACGGTGCACCAGCAGCTGCATTTTTACGCACAATTAAACATTATTTAGAAGAACCTATAACAATTCTTTTATAAAGAGAAGGTGAGAGAATGAGTAAATTAGTTGTTATTGGGGGCGGACCTGCTGGCTATGTAGCAGCAATTACCGCGGCTCAAAATGGCAAAGATGTCACTCTTATTGATGAAGCTGACCTTGGCGGAACATGTTTAAATGTTGGGTGTATGCCTACGAAATCACTGTTAGAAAGTGCTGAAGTACATGACATTGTGAGAAAAGCGAATGATTATGGAGTTACGATTAATACAGAAAATATCTCAATTGATTGGGGTCAAATACAGGCGAGGAAATCACAAATCGTAAAGCAACTCGTCCAAGGAATACAATATTTAATGAAGAAAAATAAAATTAAAGTTGTAAAAGGAAAAGCGAAATTCGAAACGGATCATCGTGTGCGAGTTGTACAAGGAAATAAAGAAGAAGTAATTGATGGAGGGAGCTTTATTATTGCAGCTGGTTCCGAACCTACAGAATTACCATTCGCTCCGTTCGATGGAAAATGGATTTTAAATAGTAGCCATGCAATGTCTCTTGAGAGTGTACCATCTTCATTGTTAATCGTTGGCGGTGGTGTAATAGGATGTGAGTTTGCAAGTATTTATAGTAGACTCGGCACAAAAGTATCGATAGTTGAGATGGCACCGCAATTACTACCTGGTGAAGATGAAGATATCGCGAATATTTTAAGAGAGAAATTAGAAAAAGATGGTGTGGAAATTTTTACGGGAGCAGTTTTAAAAGGATTAAATAACTATAAGAAGCAAGCTTCATTTGAATACGAGGGAATTACTCACGAAGTAACTCCAGAATTTGTTCTTGTTTCTGTAGGAAGAAAACCACGAGTACAACAATTAGGATTAGAAAAGGCAGGAGTTCAGTTTTCAAATAAAGGGATTGCTGTGAATGAACATATGCAAACGAACGTATCACATATTTACGCAGTTGGTGATGTGATCGGTGGAATTCAGCTTGCTCACGTTGCCTTCCATGAAGGAACGACAGCAGCATTACACGCAAGCGGAGAAGACGTGAAAGTAAATTATCACGCTGTTCCCCGTTGTATATACACAGCTCCAGAAATAGCTAGTGTCGGGTTAAGTGAAAAAGGTGCAAGAGAACAATATGGTGATATTCTCATTGGAGAATTCCATTTTACAGCGAACGGAAAAGCTCTTATTTTAGGAGAACAAACGGGTAAAGTAAAAGTCATTGTGGAACCTAAATACCAAGAAATTGTAGGGATTTCTATTATCGGTCCTCATGCAACTGAACTTATTGGTCAAGGGACCGTAATGATTCATACAGAAGTTACCGCTGATATAATGAGAGATTATATTGCAGCGCATCCAACCTTATCTGAAGCGATTCATGAAGCATTATTGCAAGCTGTAGGACAGGCTGTACATGCTTAAATCGAATTATAATAAACCACTATTCTCTAAATGAATGAGAGAATAGTGGTTTTAATTTTTATAGAAGAAATTAAATCCTCTATTACTTTTTAATGTCAATAGCTGAAGTTTTATCGTTCCATTCAGGAGCTAAATTAGCAGTTTTACCGTACCAATCAGCGTGTTTAAATAAAACGCCTTTTCCATATCCTTGTGTTGAAGTGTGTTCCCAAAGTGTTGTTGAATAACTTGCAGAAGGCGACGCTGTACTTACAGAAGAAATTCTGTCATTCCAGCTAGATGGTAAGTTTTTAAAGCCACTGCTCCAGTAAATATATTGGCCACCTTTATCTTTATGTTCATAAAAATCAGTACTACCAGCACCACTACCTAAAGGATTAATATTATTTTTAATTGCTTTTTTATCCTTTGCAATATACGCATCCAATGTTTCGCGGCTAGTAAAACCATAAGCTAGCCAATCTCCATTTTCATTTTGCTTAGGTAATACCATAGTAATTTGGATATCTTTCTTATCCTGATCACTTAATTTTGCAAATGAATTAACATTTTGTTCATCCACTTTTAAATAATCAAATGACTTAATTGTGTTACTTTTTTCCTCAGCACTTACTGCACCTAGTCCTCCAGTTAATGCAAAACCCGCTACTAATGTCCCTGCTACTAATTTCTTCAACATATAACCATCCCTTTTTGTTTGAATTTTTGTACAGGTGAATCTTGTACAGCTAAAATGTATTCTAATTTTATACTTTTGTAAATATTCTGAAGTTTTAGAAATAATAGGCGGAATATTTACATTTTTACATTATTTCTTTAGAAAAAATGGTTATTGGAATGATATAATAAGTGGATGTATTGCTTTTACTGGATGTAAAGATATTTTAGGAGAGGTGTCATTGAAATATTTTACAAGAGAATGGTATAAAAAAATGCAAGTTTTAGAATTTGTAAGTTTTATAGAGTCTATAAAAGAATGGTCGGAAATGGATATACAAAGTTTAAAGGAAGAAATAGAGGAAAGGAAAATAGATTTATTAAAATTCCTTCCTGAATCGATATACTCAATTATACAAAACATAACAATTAATTCAGAATACCCATCAGGTGAACTGAAAAAACTTATGCAAGAGTGGACAACAGATTATGAGAAAAGAATGGCACAATTAGATCAATCATACGTAGAATATTTTAATTCCATTGAGAAAAAACTTCTGTCAAATGTCGCTCAGTTACACAAGACATCACTACACGATAGTGTAATTAAAGTAATAAAGAGAGAATCAGAAGATACTTTGTCTATCGTATTAGATTGCAGTGGTACTTTTAGTGAATTTGATAAACTTGAAGTAACCTTTATAGGAGTAACAAAGTGTTCTATGCAGGAAAACTTTGGCAGTGCTTGGTGGTTATATCATGAAATAGCTCTTACTGAAGATGGTTTTGAACTAGGTGTTTTATTTGACTGTCCATTTAGAGAAGTGTCGATTTGCGCAGCCGATGTATTACTTGTGAAGAAATAATGTTGTATGGAGTATTAGAAACGTTTGACATAATAAAAAAACAAAGGTATTGTAGATACATGAAGTCTACAATAGGAGCTGTACTATGAAATATTCTAAAGCTACAAATTATGCTCTTCATACAATGCTTTTTCTGGCAAAGGCTACACCAAATAAGTTAGTTAGTGTTCACCAATTAGCAGAAATGCAAAATGTGTCACCAACGTACTTGTCTAAAATACTAACTAAGTTGACGAAGGAAGGGATGATACATTCATCATCTGGTCCAAAGGGCGGTTACTCGCTTAGTAAGAATTGGGAAGATATTTCATTTTTAGATATTATACATGCAATTGAAGGCAAAACATCATTGTTTGACTGTTGTTTACATGACAAACCTGGATGTTTAATTAATGAGGCAATGCTCGCAGCAGAAGAGAAAATGGAAGAAGAGTTAAGAAATCAAAAAATCGTAGATCTTGCGAAAAAAATAAAAGTGGATTTTTAATCTGCTTTTATTTTTAAATTGATTAAGGATAAAAAGACTCTTTGATATCTTTAATTGTAGTTAGAAAATGATATGAAGAAGGAGAGAAGATGATGAATAAATTTTGGAATGATCGATATAAATCAGGTGAATATTTTTACGGGGAAGAACCTAATACATTTATTAAAGAACAAGCATTTCGTTTAGCAAATCACGATAAAGTAATAGCATTTGCGGAGGGAGAAGGTAGAAATGCTGTATTTCTAGCAAGACAAGGGAACGAAGTAACAGCTATTGATTATTCGGAAGATGGATTAGAAAAGACAAAAAAATTGGCAGAGAAGCATAACGTAAACGTGCATACAAAAAAAGTAGATTTATTAGCTGATAGTTTGCCAGAAAATGAATACGATGCGGCAATTATGGTATTTGGACATTTTCATGATGAATATAAAAAAATGATATTAGGTAAAATGATACAAACGATAAAGCCTGGTGGATTAATTATGTTTGAAGTTTACTCAAAAAAACAAATAAACTATAGTACTGGTGGACCAAAAGATGTTGATATGCTGTATGATCCAATTGATATCCTTACTTGGTGTGAAGAACATAAGGTAATTCATTTCTTTAATGGAGAACAAGAGCGAGTTGAAGGGAAAGGGCACACTGGTTTAGTTGATGTTATTCAAGTTGTTATTAGAAAATTAATATAAGTGTTAATGAAAGTTAAATGTATGAATGTAAAAAGACCAGTCGTATAAGACTGGTCTTTCTATTTAGATACTAAATTATCAAGTTTCCAATATGTATTTGTTAACGGCGCAGCTTTGCTATCTATGTATAAATACATATTATTTAAATCTTTTGGTGAAGTTTTCAGTTCAAACACAATGTCAGTAGTTAAAGAAAATTCGTGTGGAACATTTTTATAGTGCTCGTCATCTATCGGATGAGCTTCACCTTCATATTTCTCACCAGTTTTTTCATCTTGTATGAAATATTTTATTTCCGAAAGATCAATAGTTTGTCCATCGTCTCGAACATTATTAATCATAACACGAGTAGTAAGGCGCCGCTCTTTGTCTATTTTTTCAAACTTTGCATTCTCAACTGTCGCTCTATAGTATTCATTTTTAACTATTTCTCCATAGTGCATTGCATTCTTTTCGAGAGCGCTCTTTTCTTGTTTTGATGTAGTATTGCTATTACATCCTGTTAATATTCCAGTAAATAATAATGCTGTACATGTCGTTTTGATTAATGATTTCATAGTAATCCCTTTCTGTATTAAAAAGTAAAACATAGGAATAATTTTACATCAATAGGAAGGTAAATGGAAGTATTTTTGCGTAATATACAGATATACATTTATTTGGTTGTCAAGTTAACAGGATAGAAAGAGGGAGAAGACTGTATAAAACGGAATAAATAAGAATTGAAAATATTGTAAAACGGAAGAGGCATGCATATAATTAAAATAAAGTTTAAGTTTCTGAACCTTCAATAACGGTGGTGATAACATGTTTACTGAAGAACGTCGAGAGAAAATTTTAGAACTACTTAATACAGATGGAAGAGTAATAGCAAAGGATCTTGCGGAAAGATTTGATATGTCTATTGATTCTATAAGAAGAGATTTGTCTATTATGGAAAAGGATGGTTTATTAAAAAGAACGCACGGAGGTGCAATTGAACTTACGCGAGTGAGAAACTTAGCTGCGGAACCAACTAAACGTTATAGTGATAGCTCAATATATGAGGACACAATTGCAAGAGTTGCGGTATCTTATATACAAGAAGGTGATTCAATTTTTATTGGTGGGGCTTCCGTTCATAATGCGATGCTGAAATATTTACCGGAAGTATCATTTACGGTTATTACGAATTCTATAGAAATAGCTGGTTATCTACGAGAATATAAGAATATTGATACGTATTTAATTGGCGGAAAAGTAAAACCTTCAGGGAATATTACTGATACACTTGCCTCTGAATTGATAAGTAGATTTTCTATTGATCTGTATTTCTCTACAGGTGGAGGCATTTCATTACAAGGTATTAGTACCGCAACACCTGAAGTTGCTTATTTTAGTAAAAGAGTAAGTGAAATTGCTAGAAGAAATATTTGTTTAGTTCCGCATAATAAACTTGGAATAGATTGTTTTATAAGAGGAGAGTCTCTAAAAAAAATTGACATTATTATAACTGACGAAGAGGCTAGTAAAGAAACTGTTCAGGACTTTGAGAAACAAGGTAAACAAGTTGTAATAGCGCCATTATATTCATTTGAAAGGAGTTTGACATGATTGTAAAAGAGCAAGAGTTTCATATAAATGGATTAACTTATACAATTCGTTCTGCAGCTGAGAAAGATGCAGAGCAGTTATCGAAAATTAGAGTTCAGATTGATGGAGAAACTGAAAATATGGATAGAGATGCTGGAGAGGGATTTATAGATGATCTAGGATTTCAAAAAATAATAAAAACAGATAGTGAAGAGACTAAGAATCTCTTTTTAGTTGTAGAAGTGCACAATCGAATCGTTGGATTTTCAAGATGTGAAGGGTCAAATTTTAAGAGATTATCTCATAAAGTGGAGTTTGGTGTTTGTATTTTAAAAGAGTTTTGGGGATATAGAATGGGTAAGAGTCTATTGCAACAATCTATTAAATGGGCTGATGAAAATGCAGTAAATAAAATATCTTTACAAGTATTAGAGACAAACGAGAAAGCTATTCATCTGTATAAAAAATTAGGTTTTGAAGTAGAAGGCATTTTGAAAAATGACAAAAGACTATCGGATGGAAAGTATTATAATACGGTAGTGATGGGAAGGTTTACTGATACTTTTCATAAAAGAGGGGAAGAGGTATGTTTTACAGAAGGAAGTACTATGTAGTGAAAAATGAATTCATAGAAGTATTTAATGATCATTTCAATAACACGAACTTACCTAATCAGTTAAAGCATGGCTCTAGGCTAATAGGACGCTGGATGAAAGGTAATAAGAATGGTACGTCTGAAGTATTCGCCATATGGGAATATGATAGTTTTGAAAGGTATAAAGAAATTGAATCGAAAATTAGAAGTGACGAGATTCATGTAAAAAGAATACATGATTGGTATGAAAAACATGGCGGAAGAGAATATGTTTTACAGAAGTACATAGTAGAGATGAAAAATGAAGAGTTAGTATGTACTGTAAAATAATAGGAGCGAAGACTAATGCAGGTCAGAACGAAATTATATATTAGTTTATCAGCCGCTATTTTATTTGCAATAGCCGTGATTGTTTTCTTTATAAATGGTAATCCACAAAAGTGGTTTTGGTTATGTATTTTCTTTGCGTCCATTATACAAAATATGATGCTACTAAAAAAGAATAAAGACGCGCATTAATATATTCAAATTATTAACATATTTGTGTCATCTTTCTAGTTGTATTGAAAACGCTTTTATTCAGTTTTATAATAGAAGTATGTTTTATAAATCTCCAAAACAATTAAAAGGGAGATGATACAATGTTAGCTTCACCGTTTTACTTACATACATGGAAAAAGTTTATTGATGAAGGAGTCTTTGATTCGAACCGTATAAACGAAAGAATTTCAGAGTCATGGCATCGATGTAGACAAGCAAATGTGAATCCTTATATGAATAAAGGTCAGAAAATTTTGTCTTCTAATTTTTTTCAAGATCAAAAGAAAAAGAGTGAAATTTTTCTTGATATAGCATTACCTCAAATACAAAATATGAGAAAAACCATTGATGAACTACAAATGATGGCATTATTAATCGATCCAGATGGTTATGTTCTATCGTTAAGTGGAAATAAACAAACGTTAAAGCGAGCGAAACATATTAATTTTATTGAAGGTGTAAAATGGACAGAAGCAGCTGTTGGTACAAATGCAATTGGAACAGCGCTAGAAATTGAAGAAGCTATTATGATAAGTGGTACTGAACATTATTCCGTGGCATCTCATAGCTGGAGTTGTGCGGCTGCTCCTATCCATAATGATGACGGGAAATTAATTGGTGTTCTAGATTTCTCCTGTCCAATTGAATTTTCGCATCCATATATGCTCGGTATGGTAACTTCAATTGCACATGCAATAGAACGTGAATGTAGCATAAGAGTTCATCAAAATGAATTACACTTAATTCATCGTTTTTTGGATGTCATTGATAGTGACGAACAAGTAGTTATTTGTAATCATCGTGATGTTATCGTTTCTGCGAGTAAGAGTGTTCGTGAACGAATAAATAATTGGTCAAGAATGAAGCTTGAAGAGTTAATGCACCATGGATTGGAAACTAAATTAGAGATACCAGTATATAGTAATGAAAGAATGATTGGGAAATGTATGTATTTAAAGAAAAACAAACAAATAAATACATATTCTGCTTTCGCATTTATAAAAGGAATTACTTTTTCAGGAGTTACCGGGACAAGCAAAGCATTTCAACACACACTAGAAGAAATTAAGCTTGTTTCACCGACTGATGCTAGTGTGTATGTATGTGGTGAGACAGGAGTAGGAAAGGAATATGTTGCGAGAGCGATTCATGAAAATAGCCTAAGAAAAGATGGGCCCTTTATAGCTGTTAACTGCGGTTCTCTGCCTAAAGAATTAATGGAAAGTGAATTGTTCGGTTACGTTGAAGGTGCGTTTACAGGTGCGCGACGTCAAGGGTATAAAGGGAAATTTGAACAAGCGCATGGAGGAACATTATTTTTAGATGAAATTGGTGAAGTACCACCAGAGATGCAAGTAGCATTATTGCGTGTTTTACAAGAACGTACAATAACTCCAATAGGAAGTTCAAAAGAGGTACCAGTAAATATTCGTATTATTACTGCCACACATAAAGATTTACTACGGTTAGTAGAAGAAGGGAAATTCCGTCAAGATTTATATTATCGTTTGCACGTTTATCCGTTATATGTTCCATCGTTAATAGAAAGAAAAGAGGATATCTCATATTTTATACAACACTTTTGCGAACGGAAGAATTGGAATGTTGTATTTCCAAAGAGTATTTGCAATCAATTTTTACAACATACATGGCCCGGAAATATTCGAGAACTAGTAAATGTATTAGAACGCATTTACATCTTGTCGCAAGGACGGGAAATATGCGAAAAGCAAGTCGCTTTTTTGCTACAAACAATGATGGGAAATCAACAACAACTTGAGTTACAAGTTGAAAATAAAACAGAACATCCACTAAATTTTCGCGAAAAAATACAGCGTGATAGCATGATTGAAGTATTACAAAAGACAAACGGAAATGTTTCATTAGCTGCAAAACTATTAGATGTACCCCGTAGTACATTTTATAAGCGAATGCAAAAATATAAGTTATAAAGTAGATTTTTGTAATCTACTTTTTCTTTGTGGGCTCATGTTCTGTCGGAATCTGCGCTTACCGGGGAAATAATAGAATTGTTAGAAGGGAAATTTCCTAATGGAGGTTAGTATGTGAAGTATATTGAGATTGGAATCGGGAATAAGTGGTTCGTTCGAACGGAAACTGAAAATAAAGATGGGACTGAATTTGAAGAACGAGGAATTATAAAACCTATTTACTTAGAGTCTGTATACGTACGAATTTGGTTTCGAAAAACGTGTTTTATTTTTGATACGAAAGAGGGTTTTAAGAAAGATAAGAAGAGAAGGATTGAATATAAATTTATTGTTGGAATTGTGAGTAGGGTGACTGAAGAAAAAGTACGCTAATGAAAAGCATGTAAAGTAAAAGTGGTACTCAATCTATTGAGTACCACTTTCAGTAAATGATAGAAATTTGTTTGCAAGTTTTTCTTGCGACATGTTTTTATCCTTTCTATATAGAAGTTTGTATTAAGAATATTATGCAATAAATATCAGAAAATACAGTTATTAATAGATTAGGAGAGAATAGTATGTCAATGTCACTATATTATAAAAAAATCCGTGAGCAATTAGGGCATGAACTAATATTCATGCCGAGTGTAGCTGCTATTATAAAAAATAAACAGGGGGATATTTTATCCCGCATTAACGGGCAGTAAGACTCCCATCTCAAAATTCAGCGAAAGCAAAGAAGTTAGGTGGGGGATCAACTGCCCGTAAAAGCCCGATTGGTTCAACTAATAATCAGTGGGGATAATAAAACCCCCACTGATTAAAGTTTCACTTTATTTCAATATCCTGGTGGGGAATACTGGAGTTTGCCAGCTGGAGCAATTGAACTTGGGGAAACTCCAGAAGAAGCAGTAGTTAGGGAAGTTTGGGAAGAAACAGGATTGAAAGTACAAGTAAAAAAACAAAAAGGAGTATTTGGAGGAGAAAAGTACCGCCATACATATCCGAATGGTGATGAAGTAGAATATATTATTGTTGTGTTTGAGTGTGAAGTTAGCGGTGGCGAGTTGAAATCGATAGATGGTGAATCGTTAAAACTAAAATATTTCCCTTTATCTGAAAAGCCCCTTTTAGCATTGCCATACCTAGATAAAATATTTTTATAAATGTAAAATAGCACACCGTATTTATTGCAGGTGTGCTATTTATATAACCCCGTCGTATACATTTCCGTCAATGTATGTACTATCTCTTCTAACTCTAATTTTTTATCATTTTTCACAATCGCCCAAAGAAACATCTCATTCATTGCGAACCAAGCACGTGCTACAATTTCTTTATTTAATTCAGGCTGTGCTAATCCACTTTCTTGAGAGTATGTAATATCCTGCGTAATATTGTTTATGAAGCGTTCCCGTATCTCGTCCCATTTTTTACGTATCTCTTTTGATAATCCGATTGCTTCTTCTACAACTTGTAAAATAGCTCGTTCTTTCTTTGCTAGTTGGAGAAATGCTCTAACTTGATTTCGAATCATTTTATGAGCTTCTTCCTTCGTTTGAGGCAAAAAGGAGCGCTTGGCAATATTATGAAATTGATTCATAACATCTTCCATTAAACTAATTAGGAGATCGTCTTTGTTTTTGAAGTATACATATGCTGTTCCGTAACCGGTTTCTGCATGTTTAATAATTTGTGTAATTGTCGTTTTTTGAAATCCGTTACGTATAAAAATAGTGTAACCAGAGTGTAGTAGTTTCTTCTTCGTTTCTAAGGAGCGGTGTTTTCTTGATGAAAGAGTAGAGTTTTTCAAAGAATCACCTCTTTATACTGAAATGTCTGAAAATATAACTGTATTGTAAAAGAAGTTCATATATAAAGTCAACTGACATAATATCATTGACGTTATATCAATTAAGGTGCTATATTTCAATTAGTTAGAATAAAAAGAAAATTAAGAGAAGGTGACACCATGTATAAAGAACCATTTCAACCAACTTATGAGTATGCGCTTGAATGTGATAAACATGATGAACTGAAAGATTTTCAAACTGAATTCTATAAAAAAGAAGGTACTATATATTTAGATGGAAACTCATTAGGGCTACTTTCAAAAAGAGCAGAGAAATCATTACTTACGTTGCTAGATTCGTGGAAAGAATATGGAATTGACGGCTGGACTGAAGGTGAGCACCCGTGGTTCTTCCTTTCAGAGAAATTAGGTAAACTTACAGCCCCTCTTATTGGAGCTTTACCGGAGGAAACTATTGTAACCGGTTCTACGACTACAAATATACACCAAGTTATTGCGACGTTTTATGAACCGAAAGGAATACGTACAAAAATACTTGCGGATGAATTAACTTTCCCGTCAGATATTTATGCACTTCAAAGTCAAATACGTTTAAAAGGATTAGACCCAGATGAGCATCTAGTAAGAGTGAAAAGCCGAGATGGTAGAACACTTTCTGAAGAAGATATTATTCATGCGATGGAAGATGATATCGCTTTAATTTTATTACCTTCTGTTTTATATAGAAGTGGTCAAATTCTTGATATGAAACGTTTAACAACGGAAGCACATAAACGAGACATTCATATCGGATTTGATTTATGTCATTCAATAGGATCTATTCCGCATCATTTCAAAGATTGGGATGTTGATTTTGCTGTTTGGTGCAATTATAAATATTTAAATGCAGGACCGGGTGGTGTTGCAGGACTTTATGTAAATAATAAACATTTTAATAGACTGCCAGGATTGTCTGGATGGTTTAGTTCTAAAAAAGATAAGCAGTTTGATATGGAGCATACATTAACAGCCGCTGATCATGCAGGTGCTTATCAAATTGGTACACCTCACGTATTAAGTATAGCACCATTAATTGGTTCTCTTGAAATTTTCAAAGATGCTGGTATTGAACGTTTACGTGAGAAATCTTTACATATTACGAGATACATGCTGAATTTAATTGATCATGAATTAAAAGATTTCGGATTTACAATTGGAAATCCGTTAGAGGATGAAAGTCGAGGCGGGCACATTTATTTAGAGCATGCAGAAGCAGCACGTATATGTAAAGCGCTAAAGGCAAATGGAGTAATTCCAGATTTTAGAGCGCCAAATGGAGTGAGACTTGCGCCGGTCGCTTTATATAACACATACGAAGAAGTGTGGAAATCTGTACAAATATTAAAGGGAATTATGAAAGAAGAAAAGTATAAGCAGTTTGAAAATAAGCGAGAGGTTGTGGCATAAGTATGAAAACATCAGAGTGGATTGATATTTCACAACCGCTAAATAATAATATTGCAACGTGGCCAGGAGACACACCGTTCTCGTATGAAGTTTCATGGTCAAAAGAAGAAAGCGGCTCGGTAAATGTCGGAAAGTTAACGATGAGTATTCATACAGGCACTCATATTGATGCACCATTTCATTTTGATAATGATGGAAAGAAAGTATTGGATTTAGATGTTCAAGTTTATGTTGGCCCAGCACGGATTATTGACGTTTCTAATCTTGAAAGCATCGGGAAAAAGGAATTAGAAAACTTTCATTTAGAAGGTGTAGAACGATTATTATTACGTACATCTTCACATGGAAAAACTGAAGAATTTCCAGATGTGATCCCTCATTTACGTGCAGACATAGCACCTTTTCTATCAGAGAAAGGTATTCGTTTAATCGGAGTAGATGTACCATCAGTTGATCCGTTAGATGATAAAGAATTAGCAGCGCATCATCAATTATTTAAACATGGAATTCATATTTTAGAAAATGTCGTATTAGATCATGTAGCAGACGGTGATTATGAACTTATTGCATTACCACTTGCATTAACTGATGCAGATGGAAGTCCAGTTCGAGCCGTTATTAGACCAATATAAGTAGAATTATATAAAAGGGGCGTTTGGCTAATATGAAAAAAAATGAAAAAGTAATTATGGAAAAAGGGATTCATACGGATTTTAAAGAGAATATGACGTATGGGGAGTATTTACAATTAGATAGTTTACTATCTTCTCAAAAAAGATTATCGGACCATCATGATGAAATGTTATTTATCGTTATCCACCAAGCAAGTGAGCTTTGGATGAAGCTCATTTTACATGAGCTAAATGCGGCGATTGAATCTATTAAACAAGATAAATTACAACCAGCTTTTAAAATGTTAGCACGTGTATCGAAAATTCAGTCTCAAATTATTCAATCTTGGGATATTCTTGCGACATTAACACCATCAGAATATATTGAGTTTCGTGATTCACTCGGTCAAGCTTCAGGTTTTCAATCGTATCAATATCGTATGATTGAGTATGCACTTGGCTATAAAACGCCGCACGCATTAAAAATTTATGAAAAGGATCCAGAATTACATGCACGACTTCATAAAGCGCTACATGCACCAAGTCTATATGATGTCGCGATTCAAGCATTAGTAAAAGAAGGATTCCCTATTCATAAAGATGTGTTAAACCGTGATATTACGCAGCCTTATGAAGAAGATGCAACAGTAGAAGCGGCGTGGTTAGAAGTGTATGTGGATGTGAAAAAATATTGGAATTTATATCAGCTTGCTGAAAAATTGATTGATATTGAAGACTGGCTACAACAATGGCGTTTCCGTCATATGAAAACAGTAGAAAGAATTATTGGACATAAAATGGGAACAGGTGGATCCTCCGGTGTTTCTTATTTAAAACGAGTACTTGATCAAAGATTCTTCCCAGAGCTTTGGAATGTTCGTACGAAATTATAAAAATAAACCTGTCAGTTCATTATGGCTGACAGGTTTATTTTTATTTGAGCACAATTATGTTTAAAATGAAGTAACAAGATATAATAAATGGAGTAACTATTTAAATGGAGGTAAAGTTTTTGGATTTCAAGCAACTAGAAAATAAATTCGAAAAGAAAAAAGTGAATACATTTCTTGTTTATCAAAAAGGGGAATTAACAACTGAGTATTATAAAACACCTGAATGTGCAAATAACTTATATAAAATAAATTCGATTACAAAAAGTATCGTATCTTTATTAATTGGTATTGCAATTGATAAGGGCTATATAAATGATATACATACACCGATTACAGAGTGGATTGAAAATGTACCTGGGGAAAAACATGATTTGACGCTTTATCACTTATTAACAATGACTACTGGTGAGGATTGGAAAGAGTTTGGGAATGGAGTAGTATTCCCAAATGACTTTGTAGAATCAGAGAACTGGGTACAGTACATATTAGAAAAGCCAATAATTGAAAAACCTGCTACAAAAATGAATTATAATTCAGGTTCTTCTCATTTACTGAGCTATATTATTCAAGAAGCTACTGGAATGTCGACAGAGCGGTTTGCAAAGAAATATTTATTTGATCCATTAGAAATTAACGAATACGAATGGCAACAAGATCCGCAGGGTATATATGTTGGCGGCTTCGGTATGAAAATGAAATCTACAGATTTATTAAAATTAGGAAAATTATGTTTACAAAATGGATATTGGAATGGGAAAGAATTTGTATCAGCACAATGGTTAGAAGAGTCAAGCAGGGCGCAATTTGAAACATATGAACATGTCGGCGCATATGGATATCACTGGTGGGTATTACATAACGAAAGATTTCACATACCGTATTGTATATATTTCGCTATGGGATATGGCGGACAATACATCGTTATCATTCCTCAGTTAGAAGTAGTAGCTATTATAAGTAGTCATATGCCAAAGCGTGGGCTCGTTCCATTAAAATTATTTATTGAGCATGTACAGGGAAATTCTAATTATTTATAAGAAAAGGAGGGAATGTATGAGGGGTGAAAAAACTTTATCTTTATTTAGATTATGTTTAAGTCTTCTAGCATGTAGCGCCATTATTACGCAATTCATAATCAGGGCACAAGTGAAACCGTTCAATCCAGTTAACTTTTTTAGTTTCTTTACGATCGAAAGTAACATTTTAGTTGCATGTATTCTCCTTTTAAGCAGTATCGGAACAGCTACATTTGGTCGATCAGAGCAGTTTGGTATACTTCGTGGTGCGGCAACGGTATATATACTTACGACAGGACTAATTTATTTTTTACTATTAAGAGGATTAGAAGAATCACTTCAAACTGCAATACCATGGGTAAATACGGTGCTGCATTATATCATGCCAATTACCATGCTTTTAGATTGGGTTTTAAATCCACCAAATAAGAAAATCACCTGGAAAAAAGCTGCAAGTTGGCTCTTATTCCCGTTTTTTTACGTTGTATATAGCTTATTACGTGGTCCAATCGTAAATTGGTATCCATATCCTTTTTTAGATCCGAGAATAGGAGGATATGGTAGAGTCCTTTTATATAGTATAGGGATAGCTGTTGTAATTGGCGCTATTTGTATATTGGTAAGATTTTTAGGGAATCGAAATTTTAGGAAAGAATTTTAGAAATGTAAGAACCCCCACTGTTTCTGTTTTTAACAGTGGGGGTTCACTTTATCTACTCGTCTTCTGAAACGACAACTTTATAAATTTCTCCGTCTTCGTTTCAAATTCTACATCAACAAAAACACCATATTCTTTTCCATCTTCACGTAACCACAATTTAAATTTTTCAACAGTTATTTGAACTGTTTTGGGTTTTCTACCTATATGTAGATAATCAATAATTTCTGCTTTTGGGTATTGTTCTTTCGTCTTTTCTACGGCAAGTTTACCCCATTTGGCATACGGCGGCTGCGCATGAACAATTGATGAGCCTGTATATATATTTGAACATGTTGTTAGGAACAGAATGACGAGTGCGACACGTTTTAACGATTTCTTCATGATGAACTCCTTTTATCCTTTTTTTATATTGTTTACATATTTTTTCAACGATATTAGTTTGGATTTTTTTGTCTTCTTTACATAAAAGCGAGGCTTTTACAAAACATAACCAAGAAATCATTTCTGTAATTAAGGAGGGAAAAGTATGCGCCAAAAAGCTATTTTTAAAATAGCAGTTTTACTTGCGTTCATAGGACTGTCTTTAATGGTCAGTAGTATACAACTAAAGAATGTAGAAGCTTTTTCTAATCAAGTCATTCAAAGAGGAGCATCTGGCGAAGATGTCATTGAACTGCAATCTCGTTTGAAATATAACGGATTTTATACGGGAAAAGTGGATGGTGTTTTCGGATGGGGTACATATTGGGCACTTCGGAATTTTCAAGAGAAATTCGGATTACCCGTTGATGGTTTAGCTGGAGCTAAAACGAAGCAAATGCTCGTGAAGGCAACGAAGTATGACAAGTCCACTGCCAATAAAGGAAATAGTGGTAGTACTGCACAAAAAAATAAACCATCTCAAAATAAAGGGACAAATGTTCCGAATGGTTATTCGCAAAATGACATTCAACTTATGGCAAACGCAGTATACGGGGAATCACGTGGTGAACCGTATTTAGGACAAGTTGCAGTAGCTGCTGTTATTTTAAATCGTGTTACAAGTGCATCATTTCCAAATACCGTTTCAGGAGTAATATTTGAGCCAAGAGCCTTTACGGCAGTTGCGGATGGGCAAATATATTTAACGCCAAATGAAACAGCGAAAAAAGCTGTATTAGATGCGATTAATGGATGGGATCCAACAGGAAATGCTTTATATTATTTCAATCCAGATACTGCGACTAGTAAATGGATTTGGACTCGTCCACAAATTAAAAAAATCGGTAAACATATTTTCTGTAAATAGAGCGGAGGTGGGACAATGTTACGAGGTATTATCATTGTATTATTAACAGTCGGTGTAGTAGGAACAGGATACTGGGGCTATAAAGAGCACCAAGAGAAAAATGCGGTTTTAATTAGAGCGGAAAATAGCTATCAACGTGCATTCCATGATTTAGCATACGAAGTCGATTTATTACACGATAAAATTGGCACAACACTTGCGATGAATTCACGATCATCTTTATCACCTGCATTAGCGGATGTATGGCGTTTAACATCTGAAGCTCGCTCAGATGTAGGGCAACTTCCTTTAACATTAATGCCATTTAATAAAACGGAAGAATTTTTAGCGAATATCGGTGATTTTAGTTACCGTGCAGCCATTCGTGATTTAGAAAAAGAGCCTTTAAATGAGCAAGAATATAAAACGTTGCAAACTTTATATTCAAATGCAGGAAATATACAAGATGAACTAAGAAAAGTACAACATCTTGTTTTGAAAAATAATTTACGCTGGATGGATGTAGAAATGGCACTTGCATCAAATCGCGATCCAGCAGATAACACAATTATTGATGGATTGAAAACTGTAGAGAAAAACGTAACATCATATTCTTCTACAAACTTCGGACCGACCTTTACAAGTGCGCAAAAAAATAAAAAAGGCGGATTTGAAGCGCAAGGAAAGGCAATTTCTAAAGATGAAGCGGCGAAAATTGCAAAATCGTTTTTGAATTTAAAAGGAAATGAAAAAGTAGATGTTGAGAAAAGCGGAAAAGGTGCGAAAGAATCCTTCTATAGTGTGAAAATTAAAGATGAAGCAACGAACAATGAGTTCTATATGGATATTACGGGAAAAGGAGGATATCCAATTTGGGTTATGAATAACCGCGAAATTAAAGAACAGAAAGTTAGTTTAAACGATGCAGGTAGTAAAGGTTTGAAATTTTTAAAGGACCATAAGTTTAATAATATGGAGCTTTATGATAGCTCTCAATATGATAATGTTGGTGTGTTTACGTATGTAGTAAATGAAAATGGAGTACGAATTTATCCAGAAGCAATCCAAATGAAAATTGCTTTAGATGACGGTTCTATCGTAGGGTTCTCCGCAAAAGAATATTTAGCGTCGCATCAAAAACGAACAGTTCCATCGGCAAAGTTAACTGTAGCAGAAGCAAGAAAGAAAATCAATCCGGATGTGAAAGTAATGGAAGAACGTAAAGCTGTAGTAGTCAATGATTTGCATAATGAAGTACTTTGCTATGAATTTGTAGGTACTTTAGGAAAAGATACGTACCAAATATTCATTAATGCTAATAGTGGGGCCGAAGAAAAGGTAAAGAAAATGCAAGCTGTTGAAAAAATTTATGATTAAACCTTAATAGTGAAGTGGTGAAAATAATGAAAACTCTAATATATATATTGATGCTTTGCTTCGTTATAACTGGATGCAGTATTGGAAAAAAAGACAATCCAAACGAAAAGCCGGAACAAAAAAATGTCTCAATGAAAAATGTTAATTATACGAATAAATCAAATAAGCCAAATGAAAAAGCAGCAGATCATTTAGCATCTTTAGCTGCAAGTGTGCCAGGTGTGAATGATGCGACAGCCGTAGTAGTCGGCAAATATGCAATTGTAGGTATAGACGTAAAAGCAAAACTTGATCGAACTCGAGTTGAATCAATTAAATACTCTGTTGCAGAAAGTTTAAAAAATGATCCTGACGGTGCTAATGCAGTCGTTGTAGCAGATGTTGATACGTATGAACGCCTCAAACAAATTGGAAAGCAAATTAAAAAAGGAAAAACAGGTGAAGGTATACTAGATGAATTAGCGGCTATTGTGGGCCGAGTAATGCCACAAGTTCCAAATGATATGATTGAAAATAGAGAAACGAATCCAATTAAAGATAATGATAAACAATTACCAAAAGATGAAAAACAAGAGCTAAGAAAAGAACAGGATGATCAATCAAATAATCATTTGAATAAATGAAATTAGCCTCGTACTTAATTGTACGAGGTTTTTGAATATAATATTAAATATTCAGTTTATTTTTAAGGAAATATATGGTTTAATTATGATGGGAGGGACAACTGTTATGATGAAAAAAAGCGCATGTATATTGTTTAGTTTTTGCTTAGGTTTCAGTATGACAGCGTGTGAACAAAGAAAAGAAGTGAAAAATCAAACAGCAACTTCTTCTACTGTGATGGAAAGGCAACAGAAAGCGTCTATCAATATAAACCATTTCTCGAACATAAATGAAGGAATGACTTATACAGAAGTAAAAGATTTAATTGGTTGTGAAGGGGATTTACTTATAGAAGAAGGGGTAGAGCATTCTACACAAATTAAACAAATTTTTGCTTGGAAAGGAAACGATCCAAATTCATTTGTTGAAATTACCTTTTTAGATGGAAGAGTGCATTCAAAAGTACAGCAAGGTATAAGTTAATAAGCAAAAAATGGGAGAGTTTAGCATGAACATACACACAGGGGAAATTCAATTAGTTCCGTATAAGGAGAAATATAAAGAAGTTATACAAACATTTACTTTACCAAGTGAACAAGTTCAGTTTACATCAGATCCAAGCGCATTACTGGAGAAAGCAAAAAGTGATCGTACAAAAAATGTGATTGTTATTTTAGATTACAATGGGGTACCGGTTGGTCTTTTCGCATTGCAAACGGGAGATAGAGTAAAGGAGTTCACGGATAATGAGGATGCTTTACTTTTAACATCATTTTCTATTAATCACAATAGACAAAGAAAGGGATACGCTAAAAAGTCATTGTTATTATTAGAAGAGTTTGTAAAACGTTATTTTCCAATAAAAAATGAAGTTGTACTTGCTGTGAATGAAAGAAATATTCCTGCACAAAATTTATATGCAAAAGTCGGCTTCCAAGATAAAGGTTTTAGAAGAATGGGACCAATTGGCCAACAAATAATAATGCATTTACCTATAATGAAATAATGAGATAGAAAACTTACTCTTGAATATTCATGTAGTAGGTTTTTTTATTTTAACAATATATAATATATGTATATAAAATGAAACAGAAATGAAGGATATAAAAAATGAATCAAGATAGACAATGGAATATTGTTGGGGGAAGAGTGATTAAAACTGGGATTGCAGTTTTTCTTACAGTGTTAGTTTGTAAATTTTTTAACATCCCAACTATTTTTGCTGTAATAACAGCAATTGTTACAATTGAACCAACTGCAACAGACTCAATAAAAAAAGGGTTTATTCGCTTTCCGGCCTCAACAATTGGATCGGCATATGCCATGACTTTCACATTTTTCCTAGGCCATCAAGCAATTTCTTATGCATTAGCTGCGATGTTTACGATTGTTACATGTCAAAAACTAAGGTTACATGCGGGAACATTAGTCGCGACTTTAACTGCTGTAGCTATGATTCCAATTACGGCAGATCATTATTTTACTGCATTTTTAATTCGTTTAGCTACTACATCTACTGGTATTATAGTATCTACTTTAGTGAATTTTTTCATTTTCCCACCACACTACACGAAAACGATTTTTGGATGTACAGAGGATCTATTTGCTAAAACAGCAAATATTATGGAAGAATGGATTACTGCATTACTTGCAGGAAAAGGTATGAAAAAGGAGACAGCTCAGGATCTATCTAAATTGACTTTATTATTGCATAAGGCGATACAATTTGTTCAATATGAGCAGAAAGATTGGAAGTATCATCACCATACAAAGAAGGAAATGAAAAGCTTTTTACTTGTACAAAAGCAATTGCATTTATTACAGCAAATCATTTACCATATAGATAATTTAGCTCGAGTGTCAATTGAGACCTGTGACTGGTCACAAAGTGAAAGGGAAATATTACAACAAACAACTTATTCTATAATTGCTATATTGAGAAACCGTTGTAATGAAATTGATGAGGAACATTTTAAACTTATTGCTGAATTAGACAAGCAATTTTGGAGTTATAAAAATGATTTAAAAGATTATAAACCAGATCATTATCATCACCATTTTTCAAGTGAATCTATTATTTTATTTGAGGTATTATCTATTCATGATATGTTAGAAGAATTAAAACAAATATCCGAGAAATATGAGTGGGAAAATCAATTCAGTTGATAAATTCATTTTATTGTGGGGGAATAATATGACAATTTATGTTGCACTACTAAGAGGAATCAATGTCGGTGGACATAAAGTAATCAAAATGGCTGATTTAAAACGATTGTTTGAATCAATAGAATTAAAACATGTGAAAACATATATACAAAGTGGTAATATCGTGTTCGAATCTGAGGAAGGTATAAACTTTCTAAAGGACCGAATACAATCTGAAATGAAAAATGAATTTGATTTCGATGTTCCAGTCATGCTAAGAACACATGATGAATTTATAAATATTATTAAACAATGTCCGTATGAAGTTCATTCATTGTTAGAAGGGGAAAGTGTTCATGTTGCTTTTTTAGCTAATGTACTTTCTGAAGAAGAGAGTAGTCAATTGCTTACATTTAAAAGTGAACTTGAAGATTGCTATATAGATGAGAAGGTTGCTTATTTGTTTTTCAAAAATAGCATTCGAAATTCTAAATTAATGAACCAGTTTCAGAAGTTACATACACCAGCTACAGTTAGGAATTGGCGGACTGTGAATAAATTAAAAGCAATTGTAGAGAGTATGTAAATATAAAAAGATGAGGTTTTCTACATGTAGAAAACCTCATCTTTTTACTTATATTGTTTTGCAACTATGAGTTCGACAATAGGATAAATAAAGAATGAAGAGCAAATTGCGATGAACAGAGGGAGGTTTTTAACGCCATCTAAATTAGCCCCCATAGAAAATCCTTCGGAGAAGATTAATAAAAGGAACATTATAACTACAAGCACAAAATACGCAATTTTAAAGCTTTTATATGTAATTTGTTGGCCCATTTCATCTTGACTTTCTTCTGATACACCGTGGGGATCTCCCCAAGTAATGTGATTAATTAAATTACTAAGTATTAACGAAATAGCAAAAATCGTACCACCCAAAATAGAACCTTCAGTGATGTATTTATATGTGCCATGTACTATTATTGCAATTAATGCTAAAACAATGATGATAAAAATAGTTTTTTTAGTATTCAATAAATAATTGCCCCCTCGATTGTAAAAAACTCTTTACAAATATAAGTATAAAATTGGAAAAGTATCATGTCAAATACTTTTTACATAAAATATATAAGTATGCAATATTTTGGTTTTATGATAAATAAAAAATTACAATACATTTGAATGTAAAAGAATGGGCTCGCATATATTTGGAAGGGATGTCAGATTAATTTAGGGGGTAGTTATGTCTATACTTTTAAAAGCTGGTGCAGATGCAGGAAACAACGGTTTGAAGTTAATGGTGAAAGGGCAAGACCCTATTTTTATTCCGAGTATTTATTCTTTATATATAGGTGAGCCGACAGGACTCTTAGATGAGGTAGATGTTTCATTATCTGAATTAGAAAACCACATTGATGTGACTATAAGTTCGCCATCGTTAATGCTTAATAATGTACGATACATCGTTGGAGAAAAAGTCATTCAAGATCAATTAAAAGGTACTGAGGTAGAGAAGAAATCAAATAAGTCAACGGATGAGTTAATGGTTATTACAATACTATCAGGTTTGGCGGTAAGCGCTATGCGTCAAAGTCCAACTTCTAGCCATATTAATATTCGTTATGATTTATCTGTCGCTCTTCCTATGCAGCTTATTACACAAGAAATAGCTGCTGAAAATGCAAAACGTTATATGGGAAATCATAAGGTAATTTTCCATTATCCGAACGGACGCGATGTGACAATTAATGTTTCAATTGAGTATTGTAAATGCCTGCCTGAGGGCGCATCTGGGACGTGGGGCATTGTATACGATGAAGAAGGAAATGTTGTGAAACATAAAATAGAATGTGAGCCGAATCAAGTTTCTGAAATTGATTTTGTAGATAAGACTCTACTCTCTTTTGATATTGGTGCAGGGACGACAGAAGAAGTTGTTTCATTAGGGGTAAATTTCCGTCCGCAACTAAGTAAAGGTTTATCTTATGGTGTAAAAGAGACGTTATTACAAATTATCACGAGATGGAACCGAAAGTATCCAACTAAGACGATTGATAGTATTACAGAATTCAATCAAATTTATTTAAATGATAAGCATCCGAGAAATACCTTATTAGTTGAGGAATCACAGCCGGCACTATTAGGTTTAGCAGCTCGTGTTGCAACAGATATTATAAATAAAATTGATGATATGAAAGACGATCCATACGTGTTTATTTATGGCGGTGGTGCAGTAATTATTAAAAACAGTTTAAAAATGATTTTAAAGCAAAAAGGACGACTCAAAAATGTAATCTTTGTAGATAATCCGTTATTTACCAATGCACGAGGATTATTAGTCTATACTTGTTCGCCAAAATATAGAGAGCATAAGCAAAAAGAGTTAGGATTTACAAACTTAACGATAAGTTAGTTGGTGGAAGTATGCGATCTAGGCGATATAAACGTGGTGATCGAGTAAAAATCAATATTCATAAATCGGTATCACCTGAAATGCTTGCGTGGCTGAATAAACAATCAAATCCAACTAATTTCTTCTTTTTTGCTGCGCAGCAACTATTTAAACAAGTAGGAGATATTGACGTTTCTAAAGCTTTACCAAGCAGCCATGTTTTCTCATTATATGTGGAGCCTTCATCCTTATTAAAAGTTGAAGTAAACCCTTTTAAAAACATGACACTAGAAACAAATACATCCACCGAAAATGCAAAAAAAAAATTATGGGAATCTGTTGATCAATTAGATTGTCCATTTTTTTAAACATAGAAAAATATAAGAAGTCCCATCACTATACATACGAATACAGTGATGGGTTTTTGTTTGTAAATAGAAGGGGCACAATACAATTTGTGCCCCTTTTGTTAATTATTTGTTTGTCTAAATTTCAGATGTATGTTTAGAAACAGCAGTAATTATGCTTTCCCAGTCATCTGGATGGTTTTCATGGCCTGCCCCTTTAAGAGTTAATAGTACTGAGTTTGGAATTTCATCAATTAGTGCGAGGCCATGTTCGAATGGGAGTGCTGTATCATCTGTTCCGTGAATAACCAATGTAGGTGCTTGTATGGAGTGAAGTACACCTTCATATGCATCATCACCTTGAAGTAAAGCATGATTAAACATACTTAATAAATTATTTGCGCGTTCTATTTCTTGTTTTACTTGTGTATAAACTCTATTTTCATCAAATATTCGTTCTGATCCACATAATAGACGAGATCCTGAAACTAAATACTCTGCCACATCGTTTTTATTTGTCCAATCTATACTTGTGCCATTTACATGATGTGTTAAAATTCTTTCATCCATTGGAGGTAAATCGCGAGTATTGTCATCAGATCCTATTACACTAGTCGCTAGTAAAGTTAGCGTCAAAATTCTTTCGGGATGTTTTATAGCGGCAATTTGAGCAATCATACCACCTAATGACATACCAAATAGGTGAGCTTTATCAATATGATAAGCATCTAGTACTCCAATTGCATCTTCAGCCATATCTGTTACTGTATAATTGGAAGTTCTAGGTTCGTAGGCAACAGAGCGTCCAACATCACGGTTATCAAAGCGAATAACAAATTTCCCCGTACTAGCCAACAGCTCACAAAACTCTTCGTCCCAATAAACCATGGAACATGTAGCGCCCATAATTAATAAAATAGCAGGGTTCTTAGGGTTCCCAAAGCTTTCTGTACATATATCAATTCCGTTTATTTTAAATATCTTTTCACTCATATAGTTAGCCTCATTTCTTTTGAATTTAATTAATAAAACAGTTTTGGATGATTCTAAGATGTGTGTAAGATTCTTTTTGAAATTCATCCCGCTATTTGCCGGGCAGTAAGAGCCCGATTGGTGAGGAATGATTAAAGTTTTACTTTATAATGCTTTTTGCATAATTACCCCCAAAAATAAGTATATGGTAATTCAAGGCAAAAAATTTTGAGAAATAATTGTATGTTATTAAAATAAACAGCAAGGAGGAGAGGAAATGAAAGCAATTGTTATTGATCGATATGGCAGTGTTGAAGAATTGAAAGAAAGACAAGTTTTAAAATCGGTTGTTAAGAATAACGAAAAAGCTCAACAATAAATAATAGCCCATACTACACATTGTCATTTTCGGGTATTATTTATTGTTGGCTATTGTGTTATTACTTCTAACAAATACTGTTTCGTATTGTATCATGTAATTTCTCTAATCCAATTGCCATATCTTTCTCGTTTAACATTGAATAGCTAATTCTTAATTGGTTATCATTTGTTTCGTAGTTTAATAGACAAGCTGTTCCTGGTAAAAAAGAGACATCTACTTCATTTGCTTTTTGTAATAAGGTAAAGGGATCTATCGAATCAGGCAGTTTCACCCATAAATTAAAACCGCCATTTGGTATCTCAAAGTTTAGTCCTTTTAATGGCGATAGTATATCAATTGTTAAATCACGTCTCATTTGTAAAGCTGTACGTAATTTTTCTAAATGATTTTTCATACGTTCCGCACGTAAGAAAGGTAGAAGTGCCTTCTGTGTTAATAAAGGACTACCGATATCCATGGAACCTTTCACTGCATATAGCCATTCAAAAATAGGACCATCGGCAAAAAGTGCTGCGATACGGAGTCCTGGTGCTAACGTTTTACTAAATCCTTTTATATATATCACGTGGCCATCCTTATCAAAACTTTTGATTGGTGGTGGGACTATAGCACCTTCAAAATATATTTCTCCGAAAGAATCATCTTCAATGATAAAAAATTGATATAGCTCCGCTAGTTCTATAAGTTCCATTCTTCGTTCTTTACTCATTACTGTACCTGTCGGGTTCTGGAAGGTGGGATTTGTATACAATAAAACAGGATTTTTACTTTGACAAATATCATCAATTAAGTCGGAGCGAACTCCATGATTATCAAGAGAAATAGGAATGATTTGAACACCTTTATTGATGAAAACGTCAAGCGCAGCACTGTAACATGGACTTTCTACTAATACGATATCTCCAGGTTTTAATAATGTTTGAGCAATTAAATCAATTCCTTGTTGTGCTCCGCTTGTAATTAATAATTGAGATGGGTCCGTCACTAATTTCTGGTGTTCATTTAAGTAATTTGCTATTTCAACTCGCAGTTCATAATCGCCTTGAACAGGCCCATAAGTTGCTAACAACATCGGATTTTTATCTAGCAATTTATGCATTTCGTCTGCCAAAAATGGATTTGGTAACAGACGAGGATACAGAATTGCTTGTGAAAAATCATAATATTTACGGTGCTTATTCATTGCATATTGAGAACGCATAACATTAATAGATCTTGATTGTTGCCATTTATACGGTATCGGTTTGAAATCTTTCTTTACACGTTTATATATGTAAGCACCTTTTCCTTGTTCGATGCGTATATACCCTTTCGTTTCTAACTGTTTATACGCTTTACGAACAGTTAATACATTGATTTGTAAATCTGTGGCCATACAACGTAAAGAAGGAAGGGATTCACCATGTGAAAGCATACCACTTTGTACTCTTTCAACAATTTGCATATATATTTGCTTGTAATACGGTATGTTTGATTCTTTACGCAATACAATCTTCATAGTTTCACCTATTTTTCTTTTTAATTTAATTAAAGCGAAAAATATATAGGGAATCAACTACAACTTGAAGTAACTGTTATATGTATTGATACACTGTTATACACCATACCCTCTATACTCATTTTAAGAGTAAAAAGGAGGAAGAAAAATGGTCATTTTTAATTACATTTTAGTATGTATTATTTTCGGGACAACATTTTTAACAATAAAAATTGGAATTGAAGCAGGGGCGCCACCGTTGTTTTCAGCAGGAATTCGATTCTTTTTAGCGGGCATAATCCTTATGATTATTTTTAAATTAAAGCGAAAAGAAATTATGCCACATATATTTTCAAAACGTATTATGTATGCTGGATTTTGTTTAACATTTATGACATTCGCAAGTTTATATTGGTCAGAACAATATATTTCTTCGGGATTAGCTGCTGTTCTTTCTGCTACGGGACCAATGATGATTTTATTAATACAAGCAAAGAGGAATAGGGAGAAATTACAAAAGGAGCAACTCGTTGCTTTAGTTATCGCACTAATAGGTGTTATATTTGTTTCTTTACCAGGAATGCATCAACAAGTAAGTTTCATATGGAGTATTGCTTGTATTGTTTTAGTTATAGGAGAGTTATTTTACGGAATAGGCTCTATTCGTTCGAAAGAAATACTTTCAGATTTATCAAATGTATCACCATTTCTTATTAACGGTATTCAAATGTTTTATGGAGGGATTTTACTACTAATCGCATCTATTATTGTAGAACAACCAAATGTAAGTGTATTAACTTCATGGAGTGTACAATGGCCTATTTTATATCTCATATTTATCGGATCAATCGGTGGACACGGATTATATTACTGGCTCTTATCAAAAACAAATCCAGTATTTCCATCGACGTGGTTATATGTATCACCATTAATTGCAATAATTGTGGGATATATCATTTTAGGAGAACCTTTAAATCCTACAATGGGAATGGGGGCTTGTTTTATATTGATAGGTGTATTTTTAGCCAATCGTTCAACACTACGGACTTATTTCAAAAAAGGGCGGTTATTAGAGAAGGAGATGTAGTTTAATAAAGCAACAGCCCTGTATATTACAGGACTGATACAATAAAAAACACAGTTGGTTATTTTTCCAACTGTGTTTTTTATAATTAATTCACTTTTTTAATAAAACCTTTATAATGACGTTTTACAAGCTGGCTTTCTAACGTCTTCATAGTTTCTAGTGCTACACCGACAATGATAAGTAAGCTTGTACCACCAATTTGGGCAGAAGGTGGTAACGTAGCAATTTTCGTGAATACGAGCGGTAATATAGAAATTGCACCTAAGAAAATTGCACCGATAAATGTTAAACGGTATAAAATTTTAGTTACATATTGTTCAGTTGCTTTACCAGGACGAATACCAGGAACATATCCATTTTGCTTTTTCAAATTCTCAGCCATTTGTTCAGGATTTACTTGAATAAATGCGTAGAAGTATGTGAAAGCAACGATAAGACCGACATAAAGTGTCATTCCAATTGGATGTGCGAAATCAAGATTTGCAACTAACCATTTTGATATGCTTGAATCAGGGAAGAGCTGCGCAATTGTACGCGGCGTCATTAAAAATGCAGAAGCAAAGATAACTGGTATAACACCAGCACTATTTACTTTAAGAGGTAAATGAGTGTTTTTTGCTCCTTGATATTGATTGTTTCCTGAAACAGCTTTTGCATATTGTATCGGTATTTTACGTACAGCTTGTTGAATGTAAATAACGCCAACAACTATCGCTAAAATTACGAGTCCAATTAAAACAATTTTTATTATGTGCATGAATAGCTGATCGCCAGCATTTTGGAATTGTTGTAAATAAATTTGATTTGCAACATTTGGAATCGCGGCAACGAGACCTGCGAAGATAATCATCGAAATACCATTACCAACTCCGTTAGCGGTAATTTGTTCGCCTAACCAAAGTAAAAATGCAGTACCTGCAGTTAAAACTGTCGCAATAAATAAGTATGTAGTCCAGCTTTGATCTGTTATTAATTGTCCACCAGCTATATTATTAAAGCCATAAGACATTCCGATGGCCTGTATGAATGCGAGAATGATTGTAAAGTATCGAGTGAATTGAGCTGATTTCTTACGGCCCATTTCTCCTTGCTTTGCCCATTCCGAAAATTTAGGTATAACATCCATTTGAAGTAATTGTACTATGATAGAAGCTGTAATATATGGTGTAATACCTACAGCAAAGATTGAGAAGTGTTGCAGTGCTCCTCCACCAAATACGTTTAACATACCTAGAACGTTAGCTTGATCTTGTACTTTTAATACCTCTGCGTTAGTATGAGGAACTGGAATAAACGTGCCAATTCGAAAAACGATTAACATCGCTAGTGTAAAAAGGATTTTCCTTCTTATCTCAGCTACTCTCATGAAATTTGAAATCGTACGAAACATTATGTCGCCTCCTATATTTTTATCAGTAAAAAACTGATTATTATACCCTATGAAGTAACCACAAACCTCCTTCCGCACTAAATTCATTTGACAAATGGATTTTCATACACTTTGTAGTTTTCACGGATATAAAAATATAAGGTGTTATATAAGCGACCTATACACTTTTCGTAATCATTCAATACCCATAATATATCGAATAAATTCACAAATGTACATACATACGCATGAAAAATGAATAAATAGGGTCATTTTTTACATTTATTTAATGATAAATTGATAGGACATTATTATTCACGATTGTTATACATGTTATAAAAATAAAGGCGAGCCATTATGATTTATAGCTTATATTCATTCAAATGTGTCAGCTAATAGTGTCTCCCAATCTTTAAATGATAATTTATTAGTTATATGTTTTAGTGCATTAGGTACAACAATATGACAAATAAGTTCTAAGCTATTACCATCTGGATCAATAAAATAAACAGATGCATTACCTTGATGTGGACGGACAAAGGGTTCAATAGATTCATTACTTCCAAACGGAACGGTTTTAATTTGAAGTGAGTGTAACCAATGTAATGATTCTTTTAAATCCTCATATGAAACTCTAAATGCAATATGACGTAAAGAAGGATGATATTTTATTTCCTTACAATTAATATATCGATTTAAAAAGAATTTAAAATCAAATAAAAGTATGAAAGTACATACTACTTTAGTAGTAGTAATCAATTATATTACAATTAAAATTTATCCCCCGCTGATTAAAGGTTCACTTTATGTGATTAGAAAATTCTTTTTATTTAAGAAGGAATAAATATTAAAGAAAGCTAAATAAACAGTGTACGTATTTATAGGGGAGAAGATGTAAATGAAAGTTGTTATAAAAAAATTACCACCATTAGAAGTAGCGTATATAAGACGAACTGGTAGCTACTTTGAACCGCAAAATCACTGGGGAAAGTTACTGAACTGGTCAATTGAAAATAACCTTTATCCACCAGAGCAATCATTTATCGGAATATCATTAGATAATCCTGAACTTGTTGCAAGTCATAAGTGCCGGCATGATGCATGTGTTACGATTCCTGAAAACTTCGATAAAGAAAAGTATCATGATGTGCAATTTAAAAGATTAGATGGAGGTACATATGGTCTATACCAGTTCTATGGTGAACCTCATAAATTAAGTGAAGCGTATCAATACATGTATGCAGAGTGGCTACCAAATAGTGAGTATGATGCAGATTATGATAGAGATAATTTAGAGTTTTGCTTAAATAATGTTCCTGAAGATTTAGAAGGAAAGTTAAAGGTTGATTTATTTGTGGCTTTAAAATGAAATTGGATATAGTAGTGAAAGAAAATCTTTTTTCGAAGATAATATTTCTAGCGTAGGAATTTAAGTATGTAGGTTGCAATGAAAGGAGAATCCACATGGATACATTTGTAAATAACAAATTTTATGAAACGAGAAATCAATTAGTTGAGGAAATTAATTTGTTGAGTGATGCTCAATTTAATAGGAAACCAGATAAGGATAAATGGAGTATTGCACAAGTTTGTCATCATTTAGTTTTATTAGATGAGAGAATTATAACAGTTATTTCGTCAGGATTAAAAAAGTTAGATAGTACCCAAAATGAGCGTAAAGAAATTCACACTATTTTATTAGATAGAACGAAAAAGTTTATAGCACCAGAAATGATTGAACCAAGTATAGAACCATTTGAAGTGCTGCAAATGGTTGATTTGTTAAACGACTCTAGAAAAGAATTGATGCGTTTTCTGAGTACAATAGAAGATGAATCTAAATTAGTAAAAAAATCAGTGATGCATCCAGCTCTTGGAGAATTATTTCTTGATCAGTGGATAGAATTAATCTATTTGCATGAACAGCGTCATATAGAACAAATCAAAGAGATAAAATTGCTTTGTGAAATTGAAAAGTAAAAATCATTCCCTGTTTATTGATGCGTATTATAAACAGGGGAAACGATTGATTCATATTGATTCAGAAGAAAACAAAAATAGAATGAAATTAGTTGAAAGTAACCAATAAGCTTAAGAAAATATAAAACTATCCGATTTTCTGTATAAGTGTAACCCCGTCTTAAATGAAGAGCGGGGTTATTTTTTTTTGAAAGTGTTTTTATTTAGAAGGAAATAAATCAGCAACGAAATTCAAAAAATTAATCATCATAACATATTGTATATGCACGTTTTAATAAATTGAAATGATAATAAATGATATGTCCTTATTTTGAAAGTACACTTCACACCCTTAAGGAAGGGGTATTCTGTCAGGAAACGATAAAATACAATTCTGTTAGGGGATGTATGCAATTTATTCTCTTTATTTTTGCAACAGAACCACCTTCAAAATTATCTTTTGTAGTTGAAGTTTCCCGAATAATAAGTTACATTTTTAAAGTTCAAACAACTTTACGAAAGTACAAAAAGGGGAGAAATATTATTATTATGCAAAAAATGAAATGGAAGAACTATGTATGTTACTTTGTAATTCTATTACTGCTCGGAACAGCAGTAATAGTCAAACCACCTATCTCTAAGGCTGAGGAATCTGAAGTTAATATTACATTGTTAGGTACTGCAGATATTCATGGCAGATTTATGCCTTGGGATTATGCGCTTGATGGAGCAAATATGAGTGGAAGTTTGACGCAGCTTTATACGGTTATAAAGAAGGTCCGTCAAGAAAATCAAAATACCATATTAGTAGATGCCGGGGATACAATTCAAGGAAACTCAGTAGAATTATTCAACGATAAGCCACAATCGCCAATGATGGTAGCGATGAATACAATGGGATATGACGCCTGGGCATTTGGAAATCATGAATTCAACTTTGGATTAGATACATTGAAAAAAGTTAGTGAGCAATATAAGGGAAAAACGTTAGCAGGAAATATTTATAAGGAAAATGGAGAGCGCTTTCTTCCTGCATATACAATTGTAGAAAAAGGTGGAATTAAAGTTGGGATTATTGGTATGAATACACCAATGATTAGTGATTTTGAAAAAGGGACAGATCACTTAAATGGTTTAGTGGTGAAAAATCCGGTAGAAGAGACGAAAAAGGCAATTAAGGAATTAGAAGGTAAAGTAGATGTAATGGTAGGAGTTATGCATATGGGACTAGAAAATGAGAATGGTATCCCTGGTACTGGTGTACAAGATATTGCAAATGCTTGTCCGGAACTAAGCGCTATTTTTGCGGCTCATATGCATAAACTTGTAAAAAAAGAAGTTGTAAATGGCGTAATTATTACAGAACCAGATAAATATGGAACACATATTTCACGTATTGACCTTACTTTTACAAAGCAAGATGAGAAGTTGGTTTTAAAAGATAAAACTGCTACCGCTATACCTGTAAAAAATGCTGATGGAACAACGATATTATCTGATCCTACACTTGAAGAAACACTAACACCTTTTCACGAATATGCGAGAGGAGATGCAAATGTTGTAGTCGCTCAATTAAAGGGTAGAAATCTTGTTCCTGAAAATGAAATAAAGGGTATCCCAAGTGTTCAGATTCAAGAAACACCTTTATCAGATTTCTTTCATGAAGTCATGCTCTACTACAGTAAAGCAGATGTAGTAGCCCATCAAATTGATAATGATTATGCCCGTTTGGATACAGGTCCTATTAAGAAAAAAGATATTGCGTATAATTACCAATATGCCTTGGGAGAGATTACAGTATATAAGATTTCTGGAAAAGATTTAAAAGACTATATGGAATGGGCAGCAGGATATTTTAACTCATCTCGTGCCGGAGATGTAACCGTTAGCTTTGATAAAACCCGCCGTGCATCTAAATACAGTACGAACGATTTCTTTGGAGGCGTAAAATACGAAATTGACTTAACAAAACCATACGGAAGTAGAATTACAAATTTACGCTCTATTCGTACAAACAAACCAATCAAAATGAGCGATGTTATGACGCTGGGAATGAATGCATACAGAATGGAGGCTCTTCAGGCAAAAGGAGGAGCTTTAGAGGGGCGTAAGTTTGAACAAATTTGGTCATCTAAACAAGAGAATGCATTTGGAGAAACAGGTGGAACCATTCGTAACCTTGCTATTACATATTTAAAAGAGGTAAAGAACGGTGTATACACGCCAAAAGTTATGCGTAATTGGAAAATTACTGGTGTAGATTTACATTCTTCAGAGCATAAGGCTGTAGTTGATCTTGTGAATAAAGGGATTTTAGAAATTCCAAAAACAGAAGACGGAAAATACACAAATATAGCATCTATAAATACGAAAGATTCAATTACAAAAGAAGAGATTGTAGCACTCTCACAAAAAGCAAATATTAATCCAAATCAGTTTAAGCATATAAAAACGAAAGGTGAATTTTACAAAAAACTTAGTAGGATTACTAAAAAAATATAAATTATAAGGTTTCTTATAGTAATTGTTATTTTAACAACATTAAACCCACTCTTAAAATAGTAAAGAGTGGGTTTTTATGTTGTTATTTAGAGGTAAGTATACTTTTATTACAATGAATATAGATAATTAATAACTAACCAATTGGATGAGCGCCTATAAGGACTCTCTTTTATTCAAATTAATGTACATATGTGTTCCGTTCATTATTTATAATATTGACCACAATTTATGTAATTTTGCATAATGTTACATAAATTGTGTATTTTCTCTTTTTTCCGACATAAATAGACAGTATACTTTGTACAAGCTTTCTATTTCAAAAATTATACGAGGTGAAATAATGAAAAACAAAAAGACATTAACTAAGGTAGCATTAACAACTGGATTAGCTTTAACAGCTGTGGCACCATATGGGGTAGGTCATGCAGAGGAAACAGATCAACTACAAGTTCAAATTCAGGAAGAATCGTTCCGTTCGGGTGAACTGACACAACCGTCACAAAAGACACCAGAAAATGTAGTAAAGGATGCACTTAAGGAGAAAACAGAGCAAGCTCTCTCCCAAAAACAAGTCAATGGAGAAGCAGGAGTAGATTATAAAGTCCTTCAAAAACGTGGTTCGTATGATGGAACTACACTTGTACGTATGCAGCAAACATACGAAGGAAAAGAAGTATATGGTCATCAATTAACTGCACACGTAGATAATAATGGTGTTATTAAAAGTGTTTCAGGTGATAGCGCGCAAAATCTAAAACAAGAAGAATTGAAAAAACCTATTAATCTGTCAAAAGATGAAGCAAAACAATTTATTTATACGAAGTACGGGAACGATATCAAGTTTATTACTGAGCCAGAAGTTAAAGAGGTTATTTTTGTTGATGAAAATAATGGACAAGCTAAAAATGCATACCAAGTTACCTTTGAAGCTGCAACACCAAACTATGTTTCTGGTACTTATTTAGTAAATGCACAAAATGGTGATATGTTAAAAAATATGGTACAAGAATCTAACTTAAAAGCTAGTGACAAACTAGTTGGAGCTTTAAAGAAAAGTAAACAAAGCAGTCTTACATCATTAACTGGAACAGGAAAAGATGATTTAGGTATTTCTCGTTCATTTGGTATCTCTAAACAAAGTAATGGCAAATATGCTCTTGCTGATTATACAAGAGGGCAAGGAATTGAAACATATGATGTGAATTACAGAGATATTACTAAAGAAGAAAGCTATTATCCTGGTACATTAGCGACTAGTACTTCGGCAACATTTAACGATCCAAAAGCAGTAAGTGCTCATTACTTAGCAACAAAAGTATTTGATTTTTATAAAGATAAATACAAACGTAATAGCTTTGATAATAAGGGACAAAAGGTAGTTTCAGTTGTACATGCTTGGGATTCTGAAGAGACGAATGATCCGAAAAATTGGCAGAATGCATTAAGTGCTAATAATGGAAGTATGCTTGTATATGGGGATCCTATTGTTAAAGCATATGACGTAGCTGGACATGAATTTACACATGCTGTTACTTCTAGTGAATCTAATCTTGAATATTACGGTGAATCCGGTGCGATTAATGAGGCGCTATCTGATATTATGGGAACATCTATTGAGAAATACGTAAATAATGGAAACTTTAATTGGACAATGGGAGAACAAACGGGATCTGTTTTCCGTGATATGGAAAACCCAGCTTCTGTTCCATCTTCACTCGGAGTACCTTATCCAGATGATTACAGTGAATTTAACGATTTTAATGGATGGGATCAAGGCGGTGTTCATTTTAATTCAAGTATTATTAATAAAGTTGCGTATCTCATTGCAAAAGGCGGAACTCATAACGGAGTAACTGTTAAAGGAATTGGTGAAGATAAAATGTTTGATATTTTCTATTATGCAAATACTGATGAGTTAAACATGACTTCTAATTTCAAAGAATTGAAATCAGCATGTATTCGAGTGGCAACTAATAAATATGGGGCGAATACAGCTGAAGTTCAAGCAGTTCAAAAGGCATTTGATGCAGCAAAAATTAAGTAATTTAGAATTATAGTTCTCATTCATATATTAATACATTATGAAAAAAAGCTAATATCATTTTAAGGATATTAGCTTTTTTACGTAGCGATGTATTGTTGAAAATAAACTGACTAAGCAATAATTAGGCGCGTTATCTGTAAGAAGTTGCGACAAATAAATAAGGTTTAAAGTATATAAAAACAGAAAATTAATAATATATTGACCTCTTGATAGAAAGTCTATAAAATGAAAACGATAACAAACGATTGCTTTAAAATGATTTCCCTGACCTTTTAGCATTTACAAATATATGAGGGCATACACAAATCTATTTTTTTAAGCATTTATGCAAACGCTTTCGTATTAAAAGGTCATTGAAATACATACGTGAAAATAGCCAATATGGAGGTGAAGCAAAAGAGATTTCTAGATTAATTTAAGCAGTGTTATTCAGTGTAAGCATAATAAATCGCTAGTAATATTTGAAGAAAGGGTGTATGTGGTGCAAATTATAAAAAGATTAATTAACAAAACAGTTTTATTACTTACTTTAATCGTTATGTTATCATCTGTTTTCTCCTTTCAGGGTGTGAAGGCAGTTTCAAATTCGAAAACAACTGAAGTTATCATTCATTACAAAGAGAAGCTTGGAAATACAAAAGACTGGAATCTTTGGTTATGGGGAGAAAATGCAAATGGTACATCTTATGAATTTACTGGTGAAGATGAATTTGGAAAATACGCTAAGATAAAAATAGACGGTGACTATAATCGTGTAGGATTTATAGTTCGAACAAATGAATGGAAAAAAGATGGTGGGGATCGTTGGATTGAAAATATAAAGGGCGGTCGTGCTGAAGTATGGATTCTTTCGGGCGATGAAAAAGTATATAACTCTAAGCCTTCTTCAGATCTCTCAATTCAAAAAGCAACTATTGATAGTTTCCATGAAATTACCATAACGACTAATGTCCCGTTTCATATTAGGGAAAAGAAAATTGAAATTGAAGGCATTAAAATTAAAAATATTAGTCCTTATGATATAAATAGTGGAGATATTACTAATAAGGTCAAAATAATTACGGAACAGAAAATTGATTTAAAACAAACATACAAAGTTAAAATAGAAAACTTAGCTGATACGAATACTGAAATTGGTAAAGTCATTCGTAGCGAGGAATTTGATAATTTATTTTATTATAGTGGTAACGATTTAGGGAATACATATACCGCGCAACATACAAAGTTTCGTTTATGGGCTCCTACTGCAAGCGAAGCGAAGTTAGTTACATATAAAAACTGGAACGATAAAATAGGTGCTGAAATAAACATGCAACAAGGTGAAAAGGGAACTTGGACAGCAGAACTAAAGGGGAATCAAAAAGGGCTCTTTTATACGTATAAGGTCAAAATTGGTGATACATGGACTGAAGCGGTTGACCCATATGTGCGTGCTGCTTCTGTAAATGGAGATAAAGGTGCAGTCGTTAATTTAGAAGAAACAAATCCGAAAAAATGGAAAGCAAACAAAAAGCCAAAATTTAAAAATCCGGAAGATGCTATTATTTATGAGTTACATGTACGTGATCTTTCCATCCAACCTGAAAGTGGTATTAAACAGAAAGGGAAGTATTTAGGTGTAACAGAAAAAGGAACAAAAGGGCCAGAAGGTGTAAAAACAGGACTTGATCATATAAAGGATCTAGGTGTTACTCACGTTCAGTTTTTACCGATATTTGATTATGCTTCAGTAAATGAAGAGACTTTAAATGAACCGCAATATAACTGGGGATATGACCCTAAAAATTTCAACGTTCCAGAAGGCTCCTATTCTACAAATCCTTATGAGCCAACTTTTCGAATAACTGAATTAAAGCAAATGGTTCAAATACTACATGATAATAATCTTCGTGTGGTAATGGATGTAGTATATAACCATATGTATAACGCTGCTGAATCTAATTTCCATAAGTTAGTTCCAGGTTATTATTATCGTTACAATGAAGATGGAACATTTGCAAATGGAACTGGAGTAGGAAATGATACTGCTTCAGAAAGAAAAATGATGAGGAAATTTATGATAGATTCCGTCACATATTGGACAAAAGAATACAATTTAGATGGATTCCGTTTTGATTTAATGGGTATTCATGATTATGAAACGATGAATGAAATACGTAAAGCTGTTAATCAAATTGACCCTTCTATTATACTACACGGAGAAGGATGGGATTTAAATACACCTCTTGCAGCTGAGCTGAAAGCAAATCAAAAAAATGCAGAGAAAATGAAAGGGATTGCTCATTTTAACGATAATATACGTGATGGGTTGAAAGGTAGTGTATTTGAGGAAAAGGAAAATGGTTTTATAAATGGAAAGGAAAACATGGAAGATCGTATTAAAAAAGGTATTACGGCAGGTATTGACTACGATACAAATTCGTCTACCTATCAAGATCCGGAACAGGTATTAACTTATGTGGAAGCACATGACAATCATACATTATGGGATAAACTTGAGTTAACTAATTCAGGTGACAGTGAAGAAGTGCGAAAACAAATGCACAAATTGTCTTCTTCAATTTTATTAACATCACAAGGAATTCCATTTTTACATGCAGGGCAAGAGTTTATGCGGACGAAATATGGTGATCATAATAGTTACAAATCTCCAGATTCAATTAACCAGATGGATTGGCTGCGCCGTGCAACGTTTAATAATGAAGTAGATTATATGAAGGGTTTAATAGAATTACGCAAAAAGTACTCAGCTTTTCGAATGACATCTGCAGAGCAAATAAAAACACACGTATCATTTATTGATGCTCCGAAAAATACTGTAGCTTATACAATAGAGGGGAATAAAAATGAAGACTTTACAGTGGCTCACAATGCAAATAGAGAAGCTGTTGAAATAACACTTCCATCGAAAGGGCCTTGGAAAGTACTAGTAGACAGCAAGCAGGCGGGAAGTAAACCACTTTATGTTGTCCATGACAATAAAATTAAAGTTCCTACATTAAGTTCATTTATCTTAAAAACAGAGAAACCGATTAAATAAAAGCGAAGAATGTGGAAATAAATACTGCATTGAGCAAATTTAATAAGGATTGCAAATGAAAAAAGCGAAGTGAAGATTATTCTCACTTCGTTTTTAAAGTTAATGTAATATAATTTCACATACTGTAATTATATTACAATTTAATAAAAGAAATAAGCAATAGATTATTTCTTTTGTGGCAGTAGGAGAAGAAGATATCTTTGAGTTTATTTATAAAATTATCTGAAATACATTCGTAATTCAGATAATGTTTATTATATATTCGAACATATAACGAACTAGATATTTGAGTTGTATTAATTCCTACAAATCGTTTAAAAATAACAAAGGCGTAAAAAGTATATGGAATTAAAATAGAGAAAAGACACCATTCAAGGTGTCTTTTCTCTATTTTGAATATGAAATGTAAGTAACTCGATTCTATGTAATAGTATGTGATATTTTCACACTAACTGATTAAGAAAAATTTAAAACCCTTTTCTTAATCTATTTGTAATAAATTACATCATAAAATTTTATCGATATAATAAATAAAACTTTCTCAACATTATTTGATTTAATAACTATATTCAACCGCTCTCCAATCCATTACAATAATTTCACATTGGAAATAAATGAATATTCCTAATGTTATAAATGGTTTATACCTTATAGGATTACTATGGGAAAGGATGTGAAATATCCAAAAAAAAATCATTTTTTATGATGAAATAAAAAATTTTAATGAAGAAAAAGTTATTTCATTATTTTCAAGTTTCGTTAAAGTGCATGTATTTATAATCACTATGAGACAAGGAACAGAATCTAAAAAAATTTTTGTAGATTAGAAAATTGCATTTCAAAAATAAGTTAAACGTTTATGGAGGGTTATATGAGCGAGAAAATTTATTACTGGTCTCCGATTAAGCATTGGGAGAAGTTGCATAATGAAGTTTTGATAGGGGAAATGAGATTTACAGGTATTCTGTCTGAGTGGTTTCCTGATCTTTATTTTATGGCTCAAAAAGGTGTGAAAATCAGTGAACTAGTAGAGCGCTTTTCATTAGGAAATGTAGAAGAGACACAAAAAAACATAGAGCTCATGATAAAAAATCGTGTGTTAGTAAGTAACATATTACACCCAAGAGAAGTATTTTCTTCACAAGAAAAGATTTTTTCAAATCCATATAGCAACCAGATTCGCTTTTCTAAAGAAAAGTTAGATAAGTATATGAGTGAACAATTAAATCGCACGCACGTTGCTGCACGGTCGACCGAAATTCAACTTGAAACAACAAATGAGCTACCTACTATAATTAAGGAACGTAGATCTTGTCGTCAATTTGATATGGAAAAACATATTAGTTTTTCGGAATTTTCTCAATTCTTATCAACTCTAAAACAGGTTAAGGAAGAAAAAATATACTATCATTACGCAAGTGCAGGCGGGCTCTATCCCATTGATATCTTTGTTTATATAAAACCAAAACGTATAGAGGGTATGAAAGCTGGATTTTATTATTATAACCCATCAAAAAACAGTCTTGTGATTGTAAACAACATTGATCAAGTGATCAAAAGTGATCATGAGTTAATTAATCAGGATTTATTTACTCAATCTGCATTCTCAGTTTATTTGATTTATAATGCGAACGCTTCTATCCCGAAATACGGTTCAGATGGATATTTATTTGCTTGTATTGAGTCAGGCATTATCACTGCTACCTTAAATATGGTTGCTGAAACATTAAATTTAGGGGTTTGTTCAGTTGGTCATATGAAATTTGAAGATATTCAGCAATTTTTATGTTTGGATAATCATCAAGTGTTTCTCCATGGGCTTGAAGTTGGCTTAAAAATTAACGAGTAGAAGAAATGAATATTAGGGGGATAAAGATAAAAATGCACATTAAAGATCGAAGTTCAATTCATGAAAATAAAGAAGTAGAAGCGTTTTGGAAGGAGCAATTATCTTCCGAGATTCTCGATTTTTCTGTATTTAAATTTAATAGCGATTACCAACTAAATAAAGAAACACCTTGTGAGTACGTTCAAGTCAGAGTGAATGTAGAATTTAGTAAAAGTATACAAAAAATAAGTAAGTCTCAAGATTTATTATTATTTAGCTGGTTTCAAGCCGCTTTAAGGGTTTGTTTGGCACATTATACAGATCAAGAAAGAATTACCATTGGTATTCCTATAATTGAAAAGAATCTTGAACAAAGTGAGAATCTTAATAAGTTGATTCCTTTAGGAAGTGAAATCCATCCGCATCACCCCTTTAAACAATTAGTAAATGAGATTGAACAAACGACTTTATTCGGGTATGAAAATCAGGAGTATCCGCTCTCTGAATTATTAGTTAAACACAATTTAACTCCTTTTCAAATTGTTATTGGGATGGAAGGATTACATAATGAAAATTCACTAGAAGAATACGCAGAGAATAATTTAGTCCTATGGATACGAAGAAAATGGAATGAAATACATAATGAATTTGAATTTCAAATTTCTTGCAAGTCCCGTTCATTCTCTTCTTTGCAACAGTTTGCAAATTCGTATTGTTATGTTTTAAAGCAAGTTTCACAAAATCCGAATTTGGCAGTGAAAGATATTTGTATTATTGCAGAAGAAGAAGAAAAAGAGTTGCTAGAAGGATTGAATACTTTTCAAACGGGCATAGACTTGTTTCAATCATTTCAAGATTTGTTTGAAGCGCAAGTATTAAAAACTCCAGATCAAATTGCTGTTGTTTGTAATGATCAATCTTTGACATATAGAGAATTGAATAAGAAAGCGAATCAATTGGCTTCTATTCTTCAAAGTAAAGGTGTTTCAAAAGAAAGTATTATTGGCGTTATGGTAGATCGGTCATTAGAAATGATTATTGGTATGATGGGGATTTTAAAAGCAGGAGCAGCCTATTTACCAATCGACCCTAACTACCCAACTGAACGAATTGAATATATGTTACAAGATAGTCAAGCAAAATATTTACTTAGTAAGCGAACAGAAGAAGTATTGCCACAATTTGCGGGTGAAGTACTGTATCTTGATAAAGAATATCTTTTTCAAGGTGAAGAAAGTAATTTAGTACGAGAACATAATCCTAATGATTTGGCTTATGTTATTTACACATCAGGATCGACAGGAAATCCAAAAGGGGTAATGATAGAACAAAAATCTCTAGTTCATTTTTTAAATGTAATGAGAGAAAAAGTAAAGGATAATCGATCATTCTTGTTTCTTGCTAGTGTATCTTTTGATATTTCCTTGTTAGAAATATGTCTTCCTTTAACGCAAGGTTCAAAAGTAGTAATTGCTACAGAGGACCAGTTTGCAACAAAAGAATTGGCTCATTTGGTCAAAAAACATAAGGTGGATTTATGGGAATCAACGCCATCGCGAATGGAAGTGATTTTGAGTGATCCAGAAGGGGCAAATTTTCTAAAAGATTTAAAATCTATTTTATTAGCAGGAGAAGCATTTTCTATTGATTTGGTTGAAAAAATTCGTTGTATCAGTGAAGCAACAATTTTAAATATTTATGGTCCCACAGAAACAACCATTTGCGCAACAGTAAAAGACTTGAGCACTTCCAAAGAAGTTACGATCGGTAAACCAAATCCGAATTATCATTCCTATATATTGAATAAGTATGGCCAATTAAAACCATTTGGAATTCCCGGTGAACTCTGCATTGCTGGAGTAGCAGTAGCACGAGGGTATCTTGGTAAAAGTAAACTGACAGATGAAAAATTTGTACCGAGTCCTTTTACGGCAGGAGAAATGATGTATCATACAGGTGATCTCGTTCGTTGGTTGCCTAATGGAGAACTTGAGTATTTAGGTCGAATGGATCATCAAGTGAAAATTCGGGGGTATCGGATTGAATTAAGAGAAATCGAAACTCAATTAAGGGAATATCCAGAAATAAACCAGGCTATCGTTGTTGATCAAGTGTATGGAAATAGGAAATTATTAGCTGCCTACTATGTATCGGATAACAAGGTGTCTTTTGGTGAAATCAGAAAATATTTAAGTGATAAATTACCTGAGTTTATGATTCCTGAAAAAATGATTCAGGTAGAAGAGATTCCATTGAATCCAAATGGAAAAGTGGATAGAAAAAGGTTATTGGATATAACACAAACGGATTATGTATCAATCCCATACGTTGCCCCGCGCAATGAAATTGAACAAAAATTAGTGTGTGCATGGGAAAAAGTTATGGAGATTGAGGGAATCGGTATTCATGATAATTTTTTTGCATTAAAAGGAGAATCCATTAAAGCACTTCAAGTAATTAATTTACTAAGAAAAGACTGCTTAAAAATAAGTACAACAGATTTTTTTAAGCACCCTACAATCGCTCAACTGAGTTCTTGTGTAAAGTTAGAGCATAAAGAGGAAAACTTTGAAAGTAGACCAACTCATGTTAAAGATTTATCTAATCCATTTTCCTTAACAGAAGTTCAGACAGCGTATATGTTAGGAAGGAATTCACAGTTTGAATTAAGTGGTATTTCACCTCAAACATATTTTGAATATGAAACAACATTGGATATCAATCGTCTTTCAAAAAGTTTTCAAAAGGTAATCCATCGTCATCCAATGTTGCGAGCTGTAATTTTACCAGAGGGAAAACAGCAAATATTACAAAGCGTTCCTGATTACCAGATTGAAATAGTGAGTCTCATAGATTTAGATGATAGGAATCAAAATGCTCGCTTGCAAGAAGAGCGTTCTCGAATGACTAACCATGTATTCCCTTTGGGGCAATGGCCTTTGTTTGAATTGAAAGCTTTTCTTTTAAAAGAAGACACGTATTTATTATGTTTTCGATACGATGCTTTATTAATGGACGGAGCAAGCATGAACATTGTTGGACAGGATTTGTTGCATTATTATTATAAACCAAATCAAAGATTAGAATCTTTATCTTTTGATTTTCAAGATTATATGTTTATCTATGATGAAATGAAACAAATCGGAGAATATAAAACAGCAAAAGATTATTGGACAAGTAAGCTTCCTGACTTTCCGTTTGCACCTTCTTTGCTGTTAAAAAAGGATCCAGCAGAGATTGCTACTCCTAAATTCCAATCACTTACAAAAATCCTGGACAATGAAAAATGGACAAAGCTACGAAAGTTAGCACAAGAGAAAGAGGTAACGCCTTCCGCTCTACTTTGTACAATATATGGTGATGTGTTGGCATATTGGAGTAATCAACGTCGATTAGCAATTAATTTGACTGTATTTAACCGTTATCCTGTTCATGATGAAGTAGAACAGATTGTAGGAGATTTCACATCGCTTATTTTGTTGGATGTTGATGTAAAACCAGAGCAAACTTTCTTTACTAGAGTAAAAGAAACGCAATCTACTTTATTAGATGGCCTTGAACATCGTCATTACGATGGAGTTAACTTTATTCGAGATTTTACTCGATATCATCAAATGACGCCAAAAGCAGTTATGCCAATCGTTTTCACCTCGATGTTAGCAGGTGCAGGTGCTTTCTCTTGGGAACAACTTGGTTCTCTTCGCTATATTCATGCTCGGACTCCACAAGTGTATTTGGATAATGTAGTAATTGAAAAAAATGGTGAGTTATTAATTAGCTGGAATTATGTTGAAGAGTTGTTTGATATTGATGTGATAGAAGCAATGTTTTCCCAATTTGTTGACTTATTGGAACAATTGGTGAAACAAAGCGATATAACATCTTTGCAGATGAAAGAATCGGATCAAACTTTAATTGAACAATATAATGAAACAACAGAAAAAATACCTTCAACTACTCTGTATCAATTATTTACAGACCAAGTAAAACGTACACCGAATGAAGTAGCGGTGGTATTTGAGCAAAAATGGTTAACATACTCGGAACTTCATAAACGCTCCAATCAAATTGCCCACTTCTTAAAAGAGCAGGGCATTGGTCTTGGTGACAAAGTGGGTCTTTTAGCCAAAAGACGAGTTGACACAATTGTTAATATGCTAGGTATTTTAAAAGTAGGTGCTGCTTATGTTCCGATTGATCCCGATCATCCTTTAGATCGCCAAACATATATTTTAAAAAATAGCTTATGCAAGCTTTTATTAGAACCTAGTCTTTATGAAGAAAATGATTTGTCATTTTATACAACAGAAGACATGCCCGCTATTGCTGGTCCAGAAGATATTGCCTATATTATATACACTTCAGGAAGTACAGGAAAACCAAAAGGAGTAATTATTACTCACCAAGCGGTTACAAATACGATTCAAGACATAAATCAAAAATATGAGGTAAATGAAGATGATCGTATTATTGGTATCTCTTCCATGTGTTTTGACCTATCTGTATACGATATTTTCGGAGCTTTAAGCACAGGTGCAATGTTAGTAATGATTCGTGATCCGAGAGACATGCAAGAATTAATCCGCACTGTCGAACGTAGAGGGATTACAATTTGGAATACAGTGCCTGCAATCATGGATTTGGCATTGGATCAAGTAGGTTCTCATTTTGAACATTCTTCTTTACGTTTAGTTTTACATAGTGGAGATTGGATTCCGCTTTCTTTACCAGAAAAAATAAAACGACATTTTCCGATTGCAGAAGTAGTTTCACTAGGAGGGGCAACAGAAGCATCGATTTGGTCAATTTATTATCCGGTCAAACAGGTGGAATCACATTGGAATAGTATTCCATACGGGATGCCCTTGGCAAACCAAACGTATTATGTGTTGAACTATGAAAAGAAAATGTGCCCTGTTGGTGTAATTGGAGATTTATATATCGGGGGAGTGGGCCTTGCTAAAGGATATTTAAATGATGAAAAGAAAACAAATGAAGCGTTTGTGTCACATCCTGATTTTGGTCTTATATACAAAACAGGAGATTGTGGAAAAATGCATTCTGAGGGATATATTGAATTTTTAGGCCGCCAAGATTACCAAGTAAAAATTCAAGGGTATCGAGTAGAGTTAGAAGAAATCGCTCATTGTCTTCTAACTTATAAACAAGTCGAACATGCTGTCGTAATTGATCAAACAGATGAGAACGGAATAAAATTTTTAGTTGCATATGTGGTAACTGAGCAAAATATTAGTACAACAGAACTACGAAAGCATTTGCGAGATCACTTGCCAGATTACATGATTCCTTCTTATTTTGTTTATTTGGATCAATTACCCTTGACTCCAAACGGTAAATTAGATAGAAAAGCGCTCCCTACTCCCGAGAAACAAACAAATGAAGTATTTATTGCTCCAAAAACTGAAATGGAAAAAATATTAACTAGTATTTGGCAAGAAGTACTCAAAATAGATCAAGTTGGAGTAAATGATCATTTCTTCGCCTTAGGTGGAGATTCGATAAAAGCGATTCAAGTGTCCGTCAGACTGTATCGACAAGGATTTGAGCTTGAACCAAAAAATCTATTTTCATTTCCTATATTAAGGGACATGGTTCAATTTGTTAAAAAGCTAGACCATTTTTCAAGTTCACAAACAAATGATGTAAACATAATGAACGATAATAAAGCTACATTACTAAATATTAAAGATAAACAACTTAATCAACAAACACTTACCAAAATACAAGAAAAAATGCCGGATATAAAAATAGAACGTATTTACCCGTTAGCACCTTTCCAAGAAGTTATTTATGAACATGCTACGAATGAACCTGATACAAATGCATATTTTGAACAAACAATTTGGGCACTTGAGGGGGAGTTGGATATTAAACTCTTTATTCAGTGTTTCCAACAATTAGTTGATCGTCATGATTCTTTAAGAACAATAATTGTGCAAGATGAACAAGCAAAACCTTGGCAAGCTGTTCTATATGATGTTCAAATAAATTCAGAAATAAAAAACTTGATTGAGATGACGAAACAAGAACAGCAAGAATTCCTAAAACAGTGGATGAATGAAAATTTAAGTCGAGGATTTAAAAATGATGAACTTATGACACGTCTCTGTATATTCCAACTAGGTAATAACGAGCATAAGGTAATTTGGAGTTCCCATCATCTATTATGTGATGGTTGGAGCGTCAGCATTTTGATAGACGAATTATTCCAGCTCTATGAAACAACAAATGCGGGAACTACGGCGGGGTTACCTATAGTAAAACCTTTTGAAACATTCATAGACTGGACTTTGGTACAAGATCATGAGAAAGCACGTCATTTTTGGAGGGATTATTTATCAGGATACAATCAGAAAATTAGTATTCCTAAAAAGAAAGTCCCATCTAAAAGTGAAGGGTTAAACTTCACTTTTATGGATTTAACATTAGACAAGGATTTGACTAATCAGTTACAGACATTTGTAACTAAAAACAATATAACTATGAATACAGCACTACTAGCTGTATGGGGAATATTACTTGGCAAATTCAACGGAACGAGAGAAGTAGTATTGCCTAATCTCGTATCAGTCAGACCTCCCGAAGTAGAAGGAATTGAAAGTATGTTCGGTCTGTTCACAAATGTTTTGCCTATCCGATTAGCATGGACAGAAACGCAGTCTTTTGTGGACTTCCTGCAAAAAGTTCAACTAGAAACATTAAAATGTAATGAGTATGCATACTATTCATTTATTGATATACAAAAGCAAAGTGAATTAAAAACTGAGTTGACTGACCATCTTTGGGTTTTTGAAAACTATCCAACTAATCCAGCAATCTTTTCTTCAAATGAAAACAGACATTTTGCCATCACGGATTACGAAGTTGTTGATGAGCCACATGTAAAGTATGGAATTATGTGCTTCCCTGAAGAAAGACTTACAATAAAGTTTGGATATGATCAAACCGTATATGAAGCAGAGAAAATACAGGAAATATTAAATCACATCCATGGGTTAATCAACACGATTCTTCAAAATCCAATACAAACAATTTGTGATTACAAATTATAAAAAATGAAAAGGCGAGCAAGAACTCGCCTTTTTAAATAGAATAGGGGTAAATCAAATGACGAAAAACTTGCAGCTATCAGCCGAAGAGATGCGTCAGTTAGGATATCAAGCGGTTGACTTGATTGTTGATCATATGAATCATTTAAAAAGTAAACCAGTTTCAGAAACGATTGATAGTAATATTTTTAGAGACAAGCTAATTGAAACGATTCCGGAAAACGGATCTAATCCAAAAGAATTACTTCATTTTCTTAATAACAATGTGTTTAATCAAATTACTCATGTGGATCATCCTCATTTTATGGCTTTTGTGCCAGGTCCTAACAATTATGTTGGTGTATTAGCAGATTTTTTAGCAAGTGGGTTTAATGTATTTCCTACAGCTTGGATAGTAGGTGCAGGTGCTGAACAAATTGAATTAACGACAATTAACTGGTTAAAATCAATGCTAGGATTCCCTGATTCAGCTGAGGGCCTATTTGTCAGTGGCGGTTCCATGGCTAATTTGACTGCACTTACTGTAGCGAGACAGGTCAAGCTGAATAATGACGTAGAAAAGGCGATTGTTTATTTTTCTAACCAAACTCATTTTTCTGTAGATCGAGCACTTAAAGTATTAGGTTTTAAACAGCATCAAATTTGCCGAATTGAGACAGATGAAGATTTAAAAATTTCAGTTAGTACTTTAAGAAAGCAAATAAAAGAAGATCGACTAAAAGGGAAAAAACCATTCTGTGTTATTGCTAATGCAGGGACAACGAATTGCGGAGCGGTTGATTCCCTCAACGAATTGGCTGATCTTTGTAATGATGAAGATATATGGCTACACGTGGATGGAGCTTATGGGGCTGCAGCAATTCTCAGTGAAAAAGGAAGGGAGTTATTAAGTGGAATTCATCGTGCCGATTCTTTAACGTTAGACCCGCACAAATGGCTTTTTCAGCCTTATGATGTTGGTTGTGTACTCATTCGAAATAGCCAATATTTAAGTGAAACATTCCGTATGATCCCAGAGTATATTAAGGATACAGAAACTAATATAGAAGAAAAAGTGAATTTTGGGGAGCGTGGAATTGAACTTTCTCGTAGATTTAGAGCATTAAAGGTATGGCTTTCTTTTAAAGCATTCGGAGTTACAGCTTTTCGTGAGGCAATTGATCATGGCATTATGCTAGCTGAACAAGTTGAAGAGTTTTTAAGGAAAGAAAAAGATTGGGAAGTAGTAACACCCGCCCAATTAGGAATTGTTACTTTTCGTTATATTCCATGTGAGCTAACATCTACAGATACAATTCATGAAATAAACAAAAAATTGGTGGAAGAAATTAATCAAAGAGGATTTGCTATGCTAAGTACTACTAAATTAAAAGAAAAAGTAGTAATTCGACTTTGCTCTATCAACCCAAGGACAACAAAAGAAGAAATACTTCAAATCATGATGAACATAAAAGCATTGGCAGAGGAAATAAACACATCGCCTAAACATCTTATATCTGTTTCTCAACCTTGATATATTAGGCGGATTTTACATATTAATAGCCGATTCTCATTTAGAATCGGCTATTATGTTTAAATGATAACATATATACTATTTATAAGTATTTATCTTGTAATGGGATTAAGCCTCAACCTTGGATACTCGTTTGAAACCAGTCTTTATTGCTTGTACTATTTCGTTCACAGCATAAATAGATACATCGGCATTTGGATTTAACCCTTCAAACCAGTGATAGGCATTTGGATATAAATGAAACTCCACATCAACACCAGCTTGCGCTAGTTTGCTTACATAGGTTAATGTTTCGCTGCGGAATGGATCTAATTGACCAACAAATGTGTAAGTATACGGTAAGTCACTATAATCCTCAGCTCGAGAAGGTGCTGCATAGGCAGGGATTTGATCCGTTCCATACATTTCTCCTAAATACATTTTCCAGCCAGCTTCATTTGCCTTTTGATTCCAAACAAATCCCTCTTTAATTTCATTCGCTGAAGGTGTATCATTTCTGTCATCAATCATTGGATATAGTGGCATTTGTAAACAAATTGAAGGATATTTTCGATCTCGGGCTAATAATGATAATGCTGCTGTTAGTCCACCGCCGGCACTTACTCCTGCAACCCCAATACGATTTGAATCAATGTTTAATGACTTTGCATTATCAGCAATCCATTTTAAAGCTGAATAACAATCCTCAATTGGTGCTGGGTAAGGGTGTTCAGGTGCTAAGCGGTAGTCTACAGATACAACCACACAGCCAGCTTCTTTTGCAAACCTCATACAAGTATCATCGTTATCATCTATAGAACCTAAGATATAACCACCACCATGTATCCATAATAAGACAGGTAAAGATTCATGATTTGATTTTGGACGATAAATTCTTAATGGTAACGGATTATCATCAGGTCCAACAATGACTTTATCTGTTAACGAAAGGGAGTCATCAACAACGGTAGGTGGTCTCATTTGAGCTATCCCTTCTCTGATTGATTGCAAGTTTTCCGGGCGTAAATCGAGATCCGGAAACATCTCTAACCCTTGTAATAATTCTGGATTTACTCTAGTTTTCATTTTAGCACCTCTATTTGTAATTGTTTTCAAATAAATGAAGTGTATTCTAAGTAGTTTAATTGTGAAAGAACACCACAATTAAATTGTAAATTGGATATGTTATAACGGTCAACAGAATATTCAGGAATTAAAACCTTTCTCAAGAAGGACTTTCATGCAATTAATAATACAAGTATTGGATTTAAGAGCAAAGTGGTTTAATGTCGTTGTAATTATGTACATTAGAAAAATTTCTTTTTGAGTCTAGAAAAGGATTAGATTCTTTTCTAGACTCATGAAGAATTATGAAAAGCAAAATTTTATAGATAGTTATCTTAAAAATAAACAAAGAGAGAAGAACTAACCAATGTTCTTCTCTCTTTTTCATATGTAATTAGGGTATCCTTAACTGCAAATACGGATGGTATAGATTAATGGATGAATAATTTCCTTTTAAATTAATAACGGAATACATAAAGATTTTTATATGTAATATTGCATATACAGGGACTACTAGTGAAAATGTTGAGCAATGTTTTTCCATATGGTAAATTAGTTCCTTAGTTATTTATTTTATTTCATTTTCAATCGTGTAAGGCTAGGGGCGAAGATTTACAAAGGTGACTAGTAAAAAATATAACAATATAAGTATAAGATTTTGTACTTAGTAATCTCGCGATTTAAGGCATGACATTGGATAAGTGCGGGGAGTTCAATCGATTTTGAATAAAATCAATAGTATCAGTTGCAATTTTTTTACGTTTAAGAACGATCCCGGCATGCCCACATTTATAAATATATCGTGGAGGTCTTTCCCAAGATTCCCACAAGTAATCTGTATCCTCAGAATGCACATATAGATCATGCTTACCTGAAATTAATAAAATATTTTCTTTTTTTACTTTTGGCAATGCTTGACTCGGTTCAGTGATTTTCCAATAATCTATTAAATCATCATACGTAACACCATGATGTTCCAAGTCTTCTCTAATAAATTTACCTGGAGTTGTATTCCAAATAGAATAAGAAAGTCGATTTGCATAGAAAATGGATGCTAACACATCAATTTCTTCTTCAACAAGAGAGGTTAAGTTAGTAATAAATCCGCCTAAACTAATTCCTATTAGAATCAGGGGCCCATTTTTATTTGCTTTAATCCATTTAATCAAAGCTCGTAAATCAGCTACCGCTTGTCTAGTTGCTTGTAATGTTCGTTCAATATTTGCACTTACCATATACTCTCCACTGAATAAGGATTGATCGGGTTTTCTTTCAAAATGATAGGGTAGAGTGAAATAATACATATTCCACTTCAGGCTGGTCATATGATAGTGGAATATTTTTTCACACGTTCGTTAGAATCCATTCTCCAACCGTGAACAAAGATAACATGAGGTGCATTTTCATTTTTATGTAAGAATAATTCCCCAGTTACAGAGTCGTTGCGTGAATCACCGGATTGAACCGAACTTTTATAGTTGAATTGCCCAACCATGTATTCATTTTCCTGCTTTGAATGCTTAATGTCAAAATGAAAATGTGATGGTTGTACTTTATAAAAAGATTCTATGTTCTTTATATTTAATGAAGTGTTAGAAAGGGAAGTAAACTGAAATGCTACACTTCTTTTTTTATGTAAATCATATAAGGCGTACCGATCAATGAGTTTTGAAAAAATCAAATTAACCTCCTCCAAAATACATATTGTTTAAAACATGGACAAAATTTATGTTGTAAATTAATTATAAAATATTCTCTTTTCCTAATAGTAGGTGATAAATTTATATATCATATTATAAAGTTTGCAATAAAATAAAACTATAAATAAATTATACTAAAATCTAAAAAGCAAGTTAATATTCTTATTCATATAAGAGAATATTAACTTGCTTATTTTCGTATTAAAAGATGCACCTTTTAAAGCGACGTGATTTGTATGAGATACAGTAACTATATTAAAATCCCTATTATAGATATCCAAATAGGTTTCTCTATATTTATTGTATAGAAATTACACAGTAAATATTTTTTGTGCTACATACATTAAATTAATCTTAATCTTATATAAATTTATTAAACGGAATAACTCCTTACCAATATTCAAAAACGACTGTATTTTTGAATTTGTGTTCTAGCTTTTCTTGAACAGGTAAATGAATAACTACACATAAACTCCTTATATCTCTAGTTAAACTACCGATTAGCTCCATATAAACTCTAGATAACCTATATAGAATACAAGTTATCAAGGAGGTAAGAAAAAATGAATTTTATGAAACGAGCAATTCTCAGTATGAAAAAAAGGATAGGAACATCATTAATTTTGATGGCAGTTTTTCTGATTGTTACAAATTTGGTTCTTTCAGGTTTCACAATCCAAAATGCATCAAAAAAAGCAGCGGATGCTGCAAGAAAAAAACTTGGTGCAGATGTTACTTTAGGTCTTGATTTCGACAAATTAGGTCAAAAAGCTAAGGAAACTGGAGAAATGCCAAATCCGCCGCAGCTCGATGCAAAAGAAACAGATCAATTAGCGAAGTCCAAGTATGTAAAAGATTATAATTACATAGCTAACACTTTCGGTATTTCTGATGGGCTTAAACTAGTAGGAGCTTCAGAAGAAGAAGGAAAAGGTAAAGTGGGAATGGCGGCTGCGCGAGGCGGTTCAAGCTCTGGTACAGAAATCGATATGAACGCTTCTTTTATGATTGAGGGAGTTCGCAAGACTGCATTACAAGAAAGCTTTAAAAACGGAAAAAGTAAAATCATTGATGGAAAACCAATAACAGAGCAAATGAAGGATCAGAATGTAGCTTTAATGGAAAAACGATTAGCGGAATTAAACAATTTGAAAGTAGGAGACAAAGTTAAAGTGCAATCAGGGGATAAGAAGGAAACCCTTGAGGTTGAAATTATCGGTATTTACGAAACAAATGAGCAAGCAATGGGTCAACAGGCTCCTCCTATTATGGATCCAGCTAATAAACTATATATGCCGCATTCAACTATGAAAAAATTAGAAGTAGACCAAGGTATAAGTAGTGTTCAAGTCGTGTATTTCTTGAATGATCCACAATATATTGATGCATTTAAAAAAGAAGCAAGAAAATTTAATATTGATTTTAATTATTATAAATTAGATGCGCATGATTCATTGTACAAGCAAATGATTGGTCCTATCGAAAATATCTCTTCGACTTCTCAAATGATTATTTATATTGTATCGATTGCAGGTGCGATCATTTTAGGATTAATCATAATGCTATCAATTAAAGGGCGTCGTAAAGAAATGGGAATTCTATTGTCCATTGGAGAGAAAAAGTGGAAGCTGATGGCGCAATTCGTAGTAGAAGTAGTGTGTGTCGCTATTTTAGCATTTGGATTATCCATAACAACAGGAGCTAAAGTTTCTCAATATATCGGGGATAATTTACTTTCGAATGAAATTGCTACTTCAAGCGAAGAAACAGATACCTCGCAACATGGTACTGTAATGATGGCTGGACCTGGTGGTACTCTACAAAATCAAAAAGAAGATCCGATTAATAAAATTGATGTAAGTGTAACAGGAGAAGATGTAGGAAAAATGGGTGGAATTGGACTAGCTATTGCTATAATAGCAACGCTTCTTCCGGCATTATCTATTCTACGTTTAAACCCAAAACAAATTCTTTTAAAAGATGAATGAGGAGGCTCGATATGGAGACAATTTTACAGTTTAAAAATTTGGATTATTATTATGAAAGTAATGGAAAAAATGTAGCGATACTAGAAAATGTTAACTTTTCTTTTCAAAAAGGACATTTCTACACGATTTTAGGACCATCTGGATCTGGTAAAACCACAACTCTAAGCTTAGGTTGTGGACTAGATGTCCCTAAAAATGGTTATGTACTGTATAATGGCAAAGATATTAGAAAAATTGGTTTGGATCGATACCGTAATCAAAATGTATCTGTAATTTTCCAATCTTATAACTTAATAACCTATATGACAGCTCTTCAAAATGTCTTAACAGCAATGGAAATTACAGGTGTTAAAGTGCAAAATAAAACAGCAAGAGCATTACAGTTATTAGAGAGGGTAGGACTCTCAGAAGCTGAAGCGAAACGAAACGTCCTGCAACTAAGCGGTGGGCAACAACAGCGTGTAGCAATTGCTCGAGCACTATCTTGTAATGTTGATTTATTGATTGCGGATGAGCCAACAGGAAACCTTGATGAGGAAACCGCAATGGATATTATAGAACTGTTTCAAGAACTTGCACATAAAGAGAATAAATGTATTATTGTTGTGACGCACTCACAGGAGGTTGCTAAAAAATCAGATCGTGCAGTGTATTTAAGTAAGAAGAAGTTGGTTGTAAATGAAATCTAATATAAACATCGTAGCTGTTCAATTCACATAATTTTCAAAATCTAGACCTTTCAAAAGCTTATATTTGTTTTATAATAAAATCAAGCCATAATCAAAATGGTCTCCCTGTACTGAATGTTAAAATAGTTTGTTGTTCCCGTTTTAATAATATTTGAAAAAGAACTTGTAGGATATTCTACAAGTTCTTTTTAGTATAATTGGTTACCTATATCATGGGATAATCATACATAAAAAACGGAACATTACCTAGATGTATAATCTAAATATCGTCCCGTTTACCTATCTATGTATCTGTATAGTTATTGCAGAATTAAACCTACAATCATAATTAAACTAAATACTATCATCCAACCAAACGCACAATATCCAAAAATTTTAATCCATTTAGGTAATTGATTCATGTTAATTTTATTTGTGGGAACTCCTTGCATCGAAAACATCATTTTTTGATCTCTATCTCTATTATTTTGTTGTTCATACATAATATCATCACCTTTCCAGAACTATTGTGTTTATAGTATATCAACCTAAAGAAAATTATGTACAGAATAAAAGAGGATAGCATATATATTATGTGGTGAATTTTATAAATAAATGCATTTAATTGCCATGATTCTAAGTGCTAATACGTTATAAATACTGAACAAGAGCCCTACATAAATAGGACTCTTGTTCTTCAAATATTAACTTGCTGGATATGCATCAGAACCAAGATAACGTTCTTTTATAATTTGAAGATGATGAAGCTCATGACCGGCAATGATGTATGCTAATGCACGAACTGTAACTTCAGAATTATTCGCATTTCCTCTTTGTGACCAGGCTTCTTTATCTAAGCTTCTAAGTAAATACAGGGTAGATTGGCGAACAACTATTAAATTCTCAAGAAGATCTTGCATAGATTGCTTATCAAAAGCAGCTCTAAGAACATACATATCATCATTATAGCCTGGAAGTTCTGCTGTCTCGCCTCGAGCGATAGATAGCAATCGATACGCCATAATACGTTCTGTATCTGCTATATGACCGATTACTTCTTTTATACTCCATTTAGTAGGAGCATACCGGAAAAGTCCCTTACTATTAGAAATTCCCTTTAATAAAAGATTCGTTTCCTTCATTTGTTGTTCTAGAATATGTATGATATTTCCGTCTGATACCAAGTTGGTATACGTTGCATAATAGGAGTTATATTCACTTACCTTTGGTCTTATTTCCATACGAATCATCCTTTATGTTTAATCTTTACATATAGCTTATCATAAAAGAATTCCAAATTAATCTGAAAAATGGAGGTGAATAAACATTTTTCATCCTCCTTTTCAGTTTCATAGATGAAATGTATCTCAAATAAGAGAATCTAATTTGCTGCTAAGCGTAATTTCGCTTTTTTTGCTGTTATAGGTAAACATTTAAGTTGAATACAGTTTGTCACTACTTATGACAATCGCCATTTAAAAAGTAGCATACGTCATTAAACGAAAAGCCTGTTAATAAGTTTATACTTACTACAAAAACAAATAAACTCGTCCTATTTAAAGGAGAGTTTATTTGTTTTTATGTTTAGATAGCGGAATACTCATGCAAAATTGCACACTATGTTCCATATTTTTTATTGAATACTTTATATCTAACGTTTCAAGAATTTGTTTAACAATATATAGCCCCAAACCACTTCCTCCAGTATTTCGATTCCTTGATTTTTCAATTCGATAAAATGGTTTGAAAATTTGTTGAATATCTTCATCTTTAATATTGATACCTGTATTTATAATTTTCATTTCGATTTGATCTTGTTTAGAATTCTCTCTTAACTTTATATAGACTTTTTCATTATGTGGTGAATACATAACCGCATTGTGGATAATATTTTTGCATGCTTTTTCTAAAAGAGCACAATCTGTATAAATAGAAAGGTCAGAATCAAATTCTTTTATTATTTCGATACTTTTTTGAGAAGCAAAAAATTCGAGATCTTTTGTGATTGTACCTATTAACTTTGAAGGATTAACTTCCTCTACTTTTAGTTTGAAGGTGTGTTGTTCTAATTTCGATACGCTTAAAATTTCACGAACTAATTGTTCCATACTTTCAATAATTTGATGATTTTTCTTTAAATATTGATCGCGATTTTGATAAGGGCCAATATTGTATATCATCCCTTCTAAGTATCCTTTCATTACAGTAAGAGGGGACTTTAATTCATGTGCTACAATCGCAAAAAACTCTCTGCGTTTTGTTTCTATTTCTCTTTCTTTTTCAATATCATTTTTTAATTGTTCATTTGCTTTTTTTAAATCAAACATAGCTTGTTGTAAGTTAATAGACATGTCATTCAAACTATTAGACAATTCTCCTAACTCATCTGTAGAGCGAACCTCAATTTTTTCGGAGAAATCTAAATTTGCCATCTTTTGTGCACCTTCATTAATATAAATAAGTGGCTTTGTAATAAACCTGGAATAAAAATAAGCACTTCCTATACCAATAATGAGCACAATGATACTAATATAGGGGAGAAATCGTACTAAAACCTGTGAAGCTTCATCAATCGGTTGAAATGTAGCAAAGACTATAAGCGTTAAACTACCATCTTGGAATTGAATTGGTTTCGTAACGTTATATGAATTGCTAAGGGTACTTGCATTCTCGAATCGTGTTGCTTTAGTAACTACTGTTTTTTGCGTACCACTTTGAATAAAAGAAAATGAAGGAGAGTAAATAATTACTCCTTCTTTATTTTGAAGGTAAAGCATCGCATTATTTTTTTTTGCGTATTCATCAAAAAGTGGTATCGCATCTTGAAACGTAAGATTTTTAGACTTATCAATGATTTCGTTTATCCCTGTTTGAAGTTGATCTGTTTTATATTGCTCATAAAACGTAGGGAGAAAGAAGTATAAAGTTAAATAAATCAATACTGCAAAGGATAACAAAATGAGAGATGTAGTCATAAAGAGTTTATAAGTAATTTGCTTCATCTTCATGAGTTTCACAATACTATTCATCAATTTTATAACCAATACCCTTTATTGTTTTAATATAAGGGATAGCTAATTTTTTGCGTAGGTTTTTAATATGTGTATCAATTATTCGTGTTTCTCCAAAATAATCGTACCCCCAAACCTTCTCTACGATATTTTCTCTTGTAAGTACTTTTCTCTCATTTTGAAATAGTAGTTGTAGAATTTCAAACTCTTTTGTCGTTAATATAATTTCAACATCATTTACATAGACTCTATATGCATCCACATCGATACGAACTTCTTTAAATATCAAATGATTATTTACATTTTTATCATAACTTCTTCTAAGTACAGCTTCGACTCGTCTAATCAAAACATGAAATGAAAAGGGTTTTGTTATATAATCATCGATCCCAAGATCGAATCCTTTCATTTGATCTTCCTCTTCTTCCAACGCAGTTAGCATAATAATTGGTACGTTTGACTGACTTCGAATCATTTTAGAAACTTCAAACCCATTAAGATTGGGCATCATGACATCTAGGAGAATTAAATCAAAGGATTGCTTATTAAATTGTGTCATACCCTCTAGTCCATCTGAAGCGACTACCACTGTATAATGCTGTGTCATTAAAAATTGTTTAATTAATTCCTGAATTTCTTGATCGTCCTCTACCACGAGAATATGATAGTTTTTCATAATATCACCTCTGGTAGTCATTATAGCCGTACTATCTGGAGTTTATGTGGAGATACAGTAGTAAACTTCATAGGACGTTTACTACCAAAAAGTATTATTAGCTATATTACTTTTTTATGGAGAAATAATTGATTAAAAAACTTATCGTATGAATTGATGTATGAATAATATTTACGAAAAACTAATGTATAATAATGTGAATTGTATGTAATTTCTTAAAGTTTGTGAAAATATACTTGTGCTTCTTTACCAAAAGAGGGAAAGGAATTTTAATATAGAAGAAGCTACAATAATACTAGAGTGTGTGCCAAGAACTTTGGATTTCTTTCATCTAGTTTCTGTTTAGTCGTTAATCACTACATAACAATGCTCTTGCTAAACCAAAAGTTTAAGGGTACGAACTTGAAGAGGTTTACATAATACTAGAAAGGTTGTGAAATGATTTGAAGTGTTATAAAGGTATGCTGTTTGATTTAGATGATACGTTACTTGATAGGGATAAGGCAGTAGCGGCATTATTTTTAATTGTTTTAGAAAAGTGTTATGAAAATGTAGATGGTGCGGCTAAAAGCAACATGTTACAGAAATTCAAAGAATACGATAAAAGAGAATATGGCATAAGTAATAAAACGACAGTTTTAGAATCATTGTTTGATGAATTCACGCCGAAGTATAGATTGCCACGCAATTATATCCAAGATTTTTGGAATAATAATTTCCCTAGATGTTTTTCAATAGACCAAAATACTATTCATTTCTTAAATCAAATAAAGAAGCACTTTAAAGTTGGAATTATAACAAATGGCTCAACTCAGAGGCAAAAAGCTAAAATATTTAACACGAATTTAAATAGGTATTTTGAAACAATCATTATTTCTGAAGAAGTGGGATTTAGTAAACCTGATAAACGTATATTCGAACTAGCATTAAATAAGCTAAATTTACAGCCGGAAAATACTTTATTTGTTGGGGATGACTTAGAAAAGGATATTGCTGGTCCTCAAAATGTAAATATAAAAGATGTGTGGTTTAACCCTCAAAAAATCAAGAATACTACCAAAATACAACCATATGCCGAGATTAACACTTTGGATAGTTTGTTAAGTTATGTTACTCCACAATATTTTTATAACAAGTAAAAGCAATTTCATATATATATTCAAAAATATAAAAAAGAGAAACTATCATTAATTTCATTGACCGTATTAGTAATAAAGAATAGAGGCAATTTTAATAGCTGCGGCTAATTTAATCTATGATTAATACGAAGTTTTGTAAAACAATTTTACTCATACGGTGCACATTATAAAGGGGTGGGACTATGGACATAAAGAAAGTAGTAATCGATGGAATCAATATTGCGGTCATTAGAAACGATAAGGTATTAATATCGGATGTTCAGTCTGCATTAGATACTATGGCAACAGTTCAATACGAGGTAGATGCGAAGCATATTATTATCCACAAGTCATTAATAAGTGAAAGCTTCTTTGATTTAAAAACACGTCTTGCGGGTGATATCCTTCAAAAGTTTATAAACTACAAGGTAAAGATTGCTATCATTGGGGAGTTCTCTATTTACACTAGTAAAAGCTTAAAAGACTTTATTTATGAATGTAATAAAGGGAATGACATTTTTTACTTAGCAACTGAGCAACAAGCAATTGAAAAACTAAGTACATTAAAGTAAAAATTATATCCTGCTAAATTCCCCCATTTCACTTAGTTCATGATTATATACGATATAGAAGAACTGATGTTTGTGGTAAACTAAGAGATGAATAAAGGGGGAGTTTTTTTGAACAATTTTAATGATACGATCCGAAATTTAAATAATATAGTTTACCAACCTAACAATTTAATGATTACGAATCTAAAAGAAGAAAAGCAAAACGCAGAATATGCAGGATGTTTATTCCACTTAAATAACAAAACCATTCGTTTTAGAAAATCAAAAGTTACTCCTAATAAAATTGGGCAATTTGTTTCTTTTTGGGAGAAAGATGACAATATGCAAAATCAAGCATTTTCTTATGACGCTGCTCCTGACTTATTAGTTATTACTTGTATAGATGATCATAAACTAGGACAATTCATTTTGCCTAAAGAGATTCTTCTTAAGGAAAAAATCTTGAGAACACAAAATCAAAAAGGCAAGATGGCTATGAGGATTTATCCTATATGGGATAAGCCTGTCAGCAATCAAGCTAAAAAGAGCCAAATGTGGCAACTTCAGTATTTTGTTGATTTAAGCGATTGTAATAATTTACCTATAGACAAACTATTAAATTTGTATTTGTAGCTTCTTATCTTTAGTGATCTTGTCGGTTAGACTTTTTGTACCGGTACAGTTACATAAAATGTACGTTGTTACAGTACCCCTTAAAACTTACAATCAGCATATATTATTTAAACTTATAAAATTTTAAGGGGTGCTAAATATGACAAGTTTACAAGATCAGCTTTTCGCAAGATTAAATCTTAAAAAACGTAATGAAGTAACGTTTGAAGAATTACCTACTATACTCTTTTCATTTGCACATACTATACCATTTGAGAATTTAGACGTTATAGCACGAAATACGAATCAAATCTCTCTGGAAAACTTACGAGAGAAAATTTTAACTAGTTCCCGTGGTGGACTTTGCTACGAATTAAACACCCTTTTTTACTATTTCTTAAAAGACTGTGGCTATGATGTACAACTGGCATTAGGTACGGTTTATAAAAATGATATAAATGCATGGGCACTTGAGGATGGCCATATAACAATTATTTTAACTTATGCTAATGTACAGTATTTAATTGATGTAGGTATAGCTTCATTAGTACCTCTTGTTCCTGTACCTTTTACTGATGAGTCTGTTTCTTCAAAGAATGGTTCGTACCGGGTGAGACGAAAAGATACGAGTAAAGGAAATTATGTTTTAGAAAGAATAGATGCTGAAGGAGAATGGAAAGTTTGTCATGCCTTTTATAAACATATTATTGATGAGATAGTAGTAAACGATGTTCAAAGAAGAGTAATAGAAGATGAGAAATCTATTTTTAATAAGGGACCAATTGCAGTGAAATTGACGGACTCTGGGCATGTCTCTTTAACGAATAATAGTGTAACTGAAATTATTTATGGAGCAAAAACTAAGCGTGAGGTTACAGAAGAGCAATATAGAGAGCTTTTATATACTTTATTTGCTATTAAGTAATGAATAATAAAGATAGCCGGTACTTAATCAGAGGCGGCTATCTTTATTATTTTTTGGTGTAAATGGTTTTCGTCTAATATGTTTCGGAAACTGCGGTATAGTTAATGTTTCCTCAGTTTCTTCATATGTATGAAAAACTGGTTCTTTTGCAGCAGAATAATATGATTTAAAGTTTGATTTTCTTAATACATATAATACACTAGAACAGTACGAAAAAGTATGTACAATGAATTTTGAATGTAAAGGAAGATTATTATGTCAGTTATTGATAAATTGAAACTTAATAAGTATACAAATATGGTCGTAATTAACGAACCAAGTAATTATGACATTTTTACAGGTAAAGAAACTGTATTCTCAAAAGAACACGATGCTATCTTTATATTTGTAGAAACGCTTGATGAAATGGTGAAACAAACGAATTTTATTATTAGTAATGAAGAATTACTAATTGAAAAAGGTTACGTGTTCTTCGCATATCCGAAAAAAGGTAATGCTCGTTATAGTACGTTTATTCACCGTGATGAGATGTTTCCGGCATTAAACGTTGGAGAAGATGGTTATGTGGGAGAAAGCAATATTAAATTTGCACGAATGGTAAGTATGGATGAAGTCTTTACTGTTGTAGGTTTAAAACGTGAAAAGAAAAAAACAATGAAAACATCTGCTATGAGTCAATGTGTTGCCGATTATGCAGATCGAATTAAAGATGTTGAAGCATTATTAGCTAATCATCCGAATGAACTTAAGTTTTATCAAAGTTTAACGCCTGGATACCAAAAAGATTGGGCACGTAATCTTTTTTCTGTGAAACAAGAAAAAACACGTGAAAAACGTCTAGAGAAAATGATAGAAATCCTTTCACAAGGCTATAAAACAATTGAATTATTCCGTAAGAAGAAAAAATAATGACTAAGAAAGTCACAATGCTGCAACAATTAATTGTGATGAGTACATTGAAAAAAGTATTCTTTCCATTATACTAAGGAATGTTCTTATATTTATATAATTAGCAAAAAGAGAAAAGGTGTTTGAAATGAAATCGTATATTGTAGTTGGATCTGGAATTTTAGGAGCGTCTACTGCTTATCATCTTGCTAAAGCAGGTGCGAATGTTACTATCGTGGATCGCCAACAATTAGGGCAAGCAACTGATGCAGGAGCAGGTATTGTATGTCCATGGCTATCACAGCGTCGTAATAAAGCATGGTATAAAATCGTTAAAGGCGGTGCACGTTACTATTCTTCGTTAATTCAGCAATTAGAAGAAGACGGTGAAACTGACACAGGATATAATCGTGTAGGTGCAATTAGTTTACATACTGACGAAAAAAAGTTAGATCAAATAGAAGAGCGAGCTTATAAACGACGTGAAGATGCCCCAGAGATTGGTGAAATCACTCGCTTATCAGCTGAAGAAACAAAAAAATTATTCCCAGCATTATCAGACGAATATAGTTCTGTTCATATTAGTGGTGCTGCACGAGTAAATGGAAGATTATTACGCAATGCATTAATAAGTGCTGCGAAAAAACATGGTGCAACTTTTATAAAAGGCGATGCCATATTAGTCCGTGAAGGAAATCATATTACTGGAGTTATAGTAAACGATGAAACAATTTTAGCAGAAAAGGTTCTTGTAACTGCAGGTGCATGGGCGAATGAAATCTTGAACCCATTAGGAATTAATTTCTTAGTTACATTCCAAAAAGGACAAATTGTTCATCTGCAAATTGAAAATACAGCAACAGAAAATATGCCAGTTGTTATGCCACCAAACGATCAATATATTTTAACGTTCGACAATGGTCATGTCGTAATTGGTGCAACACATGAGAATGATACGGGTTTCGATCATCGTGTAACAGCAGGTGGTCTACATGAAGTATTCCATAAAGCATTAGCAGTTGCACCTGGCTTAGAAAATGCTACAATGCTTGAAACGAGAGTTGGATTCAGACCATTCACACCAGGGTTCTTACCTGTTATCGGACCGCTACCTAACTTTGAAGGAATTCTCGTTGCGAATGGATTAGGAGCTTCGGGTTTAACAGCTGGTCCATACTTAGGAGCGGAACTTGCTAAACTAGCGCTCGGACAACCGATTGAATTAGATTTAAATGATTATGACGTTGCTGGAGCAATTGAATAATATGGGGTACTGCTAACATTTAGGAAAACCATGCTAAACAAATTTGACAAGGAATAAACAGTTTTTCCTCTGTTAAGAGTATGCCTGTTTATGAAAAATAAAATTCTTTAAAAATAGAGGGCCGACATTATAAACCTGCATTAATAATGTAGAATTGTGATGTCGGCTCTTTATTCATATTGATTTAAAACTTATTTTCGAGAGGAGGTTAAGTAATGAGAGCACCATATCAAGTATTGATATTTCCTTATATAAAAACTGACGATTCTATTCAATATGGTATTTTTAACCGAAGTGATTATGGTTATTGGCAAGGAATAGCTGGTGGCGGAGAAGACGGTGAAATTCCTATTGAATCAGCAAAACGGGAAGCGTTTGAAGAGGCTGGTATTACAAGAGAATGTCCATATATACAATTAGATTCTGTGTCTTCACTACCAGTAGAGGATGTAGTTGGAGGATTCCTTTGGGGAGAAGAGGTTTATGTAATAAAAGAATTTTCTTTTGGAGTTAAAGTCCCTACAAAAAACATATCATTATCTAAAGAACACTTCAATTATAAATGGTTATGCTTCGAGGAAGCAGTAACGTTTTTGAAATGGGATAGCAACAAAACAGCATTGTGGGAATTAAACAAAAGGCTATTAAAACAATAAAAGTTTTAGCTAACAAAGATATTAGTGGAACAAGAATTTGAACAATTAAAAAAATCTTGCTACACTTCTAAACAGTGTTTTAGATTATAAAATAGGGTAATATAGATTTGGCATGGGTAATGAACTAAGAGAACTTGCACTAAGAAAAGCCCTATACAGTTGCCTGTGAAAAAATGAAAATAGTTAGAAATATTTTTATGTTGTACAGTTTTTGGCTATGAATAGCGGAATAAATATTAAGTATTCAACAGTTCAAATAGAACGAGTCATCTTTTTATTTTAAGAAGAAAGATGACTCGTTTTATGCTAATATTCGCTTAGTGTATATTTTCGTTAAAATGTGGGTGGGCCCCTTTTAGCAAAACCGGAGTGGGAATGATGAGTATAAATAGTTTTGTGGGATTAATAAAGGACGAATTATTAAAAGAGGTAAGCATACGAAGTGAAGATGAATTCGAGCCTGTAGTAGTTAAAGATATTCCTAGACTTTGGAAGTGTTTAGGGACAGGTAATTATGCCGCAGTATTCATGCACAGAGAATACAAAGATTGGGTAGTGAAAGTTTACGTGCGAGAAGGAGAAGGAATTGAAAAAGAGTCAGAAGCATACCGAAGAATTGGAAATCATCCTTCTTATTCAAAGCTTATATATAAAGGAGAAAATTTCATAGTATTGAAACGTTTAAAAGAAATTACTTTATACGATGCTATTCATAAGGGGATTAAAATTCCTAAGCAGGTAATACTTGATATCAATGAGGCTTTGGAGTATGCGAGGGAACAAGGGTTAACTCCTTGTGATGTTCACGGGAAAAATGTGATGATGGAAAAAGGAAGGGGATATGTGGTCGATGTATCTGATTTCTTAAAAACAAAAGAAGATAGTAAGTGGAGAGACCTAGAAAAGGCATATTTCACCTTTTATTTTCCTTTCATTTATAAATTGCCTTTCCCTGTTAAAATACCGTATTTTATGTTAAACATTGTTAGACGTTCGTACAGAAAATATAAGAAGCTTAAAAAGAAATTCAAATTGTAAAAGGACCACATACTTATCTTTAAGTTAAATCAGCGAGCCAATAGTAAACAAAAGTACCGTAAATTTTAGATATGTCTAATATGTACGGTACTAATTTTATAACATCATGAAGTAATCAGTTGAACAAATGGGTGGGCCGCTACATCGCCATAAACTTGAGAAATGCATTGTTCTCAAAAATGAGTTGAATTCACATAAATTACTGTAGAAAAATTAAAAATTTTGTTTAGGGGCTACTTCAAGACCTTAGCTTGCTGAGTATGTGGTGCTACCCCCATTACTATCAACTTAAGAATTGATAGTAATGGGGTATTTAATTTCTTATCTTGATGAGTATGGGATACTGCCAGCATTTCTTCTATCTTCTATATTCTTGTTGTAGGGTGTTATAAAATTCTTAAGTTAATAGGCCTTGAGTGGCATACATAGCAGAATTAACGAGTAAATGTAACAATCTCATCAACAGCTTTGATATAACCACCTGCCTCACGGAATGATTGACTAATTTTTTTGGCATTCTCTTTGTAAATCGAATGCTGCAACACTTCATTAACGGCATGTTTTAAATCCTCGGCCGATAATTGCTGGATATTTAACATAAATCCTGCGCCAAGTTCGTATACTCGCTCAGCAATCGTATGCTGATCATTTATAAATGGGAGCATAACTAGAGGTACTTCAAAATAAAGTGATTCACTTGTGCTATTCATTCCACAATGACTAATAAATACATCCGCTTGACGCAGTATATCTAATTGTGGAAGATAGTTACCAACAATAAAATTATCAGGTATATCTCCTAGCTGCTCCACTATTAATTGTTTGCCTATACTAAGTACTACTTTCGCATTGAGATCTTTTAAACCGACGAAACATTTTTGATAGAATTCAGGCTGATTATTAATTATGGTTCCCATAGAAATATAAATCACACGTTCTCCTTTTAATTCATCAACCGAAAAATCATTTAGAGTTTCATTTTCAGCAATGGAAGGACCGATAAAAATATAGCCAGCCTTAAAATCCTTGCTGTTTCTTTGGAAATAGCGAGAAGTAAAGACAATATTCAAATCGCCTGAACCCGGACAAAGTAAAAAATTATCAGATAGGGATACTTCATATTTTCCTTCTAAATATTGTTTCCTTTTTGCTATTTCTTCTAATTGCAAAAATGCTTGTAGCATGGCTAAACGTTCCTGTTTTTGTTCTATGTTTCTTGTTCCTGTCAGATTCATATTTTCTTTTAGTTCTTGTGAAAAAGCAAACGTGGTCCAAGTTGCAATAGATGCTAAACCTCTATGGTGAGCAACCCATTTTCCAGGTAAAGACTGTGCATCATAGAGGATGTAATCGTATGTTTCTTTGGAGATTTCTTCAAAAATGGAATCAGTAATTCTTTCCATAGCATGAAGGAAGTGTAATAAGTACTCTTGAGGATGGGAAGTCATAAGATTCATAGTTTCCGAAAGCTCTCTTTGTGCCTCTTGATTGATGGGACGGAATTGTGCACCTGCTTTTTTGATTTTTTCTTCAAAATCATTTGATGAATAATAGACAATGTTGTCTCCACGTTGTACTAAATCATGTACTAATCCTAATGTTGGATTTAAGTGTCCTTCTCCACCTATATTGATGTAAAGTGCTTTTTTCATCTTTATCCCCTCCAGTAAATTTGATATCGTAAAATGTAAACGATTTTTTATTTTGTTTGAATTATAACGAACGAAGTGAATAAATGTCTATTTTCATTTTTGAATATTCTTAATTTTTAGAGGGTGTTTTATTTAGATAACTTGATGGCGATGGGTTCACCATATCAAAACAAGAAAATTGTGCGTATAGACATATTTTTCAACCGCTTCCTGTACGTTAAGGGAATCGTTATTTTTTTACAGTTTTTTTATTATGGAATTCAAAATAACTAATTATAATAGGTGAAAAAACAATCAATAGTTGGGTTACGGAAAGGATTCGAATTTACATTCTTTCTCAATACATATTATGGATAAATAAAGTAAAATATGGGTTAGGGTTATGTCTCATGTTGTGTTAATCCTAACAATAACTAAGGGTACATAATATGCTTTCATACCTTTGAATAATTTTGTTATAGAAGGGATGGAGATTTAAATGGCTCAAATTGTTGGTATTGATATATACCTTTGTACTGGGGCTTTAATCTATATGCGTGAGGGCCTTTCCCTAAGTCTTGTTAGGAAGTAAGGAACAGCAAGCACTTATACAATATGAATAGAGGAGAGGAATGCCTTATGAAAATACGTAGTCAAATTACATGTGCAAGTCTGGCCCTTTTAATAGCTGGAAGTTCCCTGTCATATACAACACCAACCTCAATTGTAAAAGCAGAGCCCACTCAAAATGTATCTAGTTCGTTACAAACAAATACGCAACGAGATCATACTTCCGTCAAGCAAGCAATGCGGGATACATTGCAACTTGGATACCCAGGGATACTTGCTAAAACTTCTGAGGGTGGAAAAACGTGGGGATATGCCGCTGGAATAGCGGATCTGAGAACCAAGAAACCAATGAAAACAGATTTTCGCTTTCGCATTGGGAGTGTGACGAAGACGTTCACCGCAACAGTTGTACTTCAATTAGTTGGAGAGAATCGCTTGAAGCTAGACGACTACATCGAAGACTGGTTGCCTGGTGTCATTCAAGGAAATGGATATGATGGTAACAAGATTACTATCCGGCACATATTGAACCATACAAGTGGTATCGCTGAATACTCAAGGTCAAAAGACGCTGATTTTACGGATACAAAAAAATCGTATACGGCTGAGGAGTTAGTGAAGATGGCGATTTCTCTTCCCCCAGATTTTGCTCCAGGAAAGGGCTGGTCTTATTCAAACACAGGATACGTATTACTGGGTATCCTTATTGAAAAAGTAACTGGAAACAGCTATGCGGAAGAGGTTGAAAATCGAATTATTGAACCACTTGAATTGTCGAATACATTCCTACCAGGCAACTCAAGTGTTATTCCAGGCACTAACCATGCCCGTGGGTATGTCCAACCAGACGGAGCAAGTGAGCTAAAAGACGTTACTTATTATAACCCAAGTGCAGCTAGCTCTGCTGGAGATATGATTTCTACGGCTGAAGACTTAAACAAATTCTTCTCTTACTTGCTCGGTGGCAAATTACTGAAAGAACAGCAACTAAAACAAATGCTTACTACAGTTCCTACAGGAAAAGAAGGAATCGATGGATATGGTCTTGGAATCTATGAAACTAAGCTTCCAAGCGGTGTCTCGATATGGGGACACACAGGTGGCATTCTAGGGTTTACAACTCTAGTTGGAGGTACACTTGGAGGCAAGCATACGTTGGTCGTCAATTGGAATAGTTTGGGTAGAATTGGCAGTCCTAATCCTTTTAAAAAAATTTTACTTGCTGAATTTAGCAAGTAGGAAAAAAGGAAAAATTTATCGTAGTTTTCATAGTTAAAAATATACTTTACTGTTTCAAAAGCCCCAACTTATTTTCAAGAAAAATAAGTTGGGGCTTTTTTTGTTTTGGTGGCGTTTATTCTTAAGTTGATGGATGTGTGGTGCTACCCCATCGCTATCAAGCTAAGACCATAAAACGTTAATTATAATAGAGGTTGTTTCTTTTTTTTAAAAGCTACGTGTAGGGAATTTAAAGATTTGCATACGAAATAAACCCTAATGGGTTTCAATTTTTTGATTTAAGCCGCTTGATTATCAAACATGGTACAATTGTAAATGACACCTAATATATCAAAGACTGTTTTCTTCTCATATCGATGAGATTTTCTCCCGTTTTGCTGTAGGAGGTTGAACAGGCGAATTAAAATCTTTGATAGCTCTTGGGTGTCTTTCTGTATAGCTTGGAAAATAAGAAGAAAGTAATCTTTAATCATATATATGGCCTTATATTCACTCAGTTCTCGTTTTATCTTTTTACAATGATGAATATGAAAGAATGATTTCCACGTTTTAAATAAAAGCTCGATTTGCCAACGTAAAGAATACCTCTATAGATATTGTCCCATCGGGACAATATCTATAGAGGTATTTGTCATATATACATTGATACCGCTAAGTCGTTTACTACGAGCAGAATACTTCATTCCTTTCTTTTTTTCTCTTACAGTTTGATCGTGTAATCGTTTTTGTTGTTGTTCTTTTGTTAGTCGATGAACAATCACACGAGTCGGCACTTTATCAGTCATTCCTACATAAGCGTCAGCTATTTCACATGTTTGTCCTGGTTGAAGAGAGCTCATTAAACCCTCCATATCTATTTGAATATACTCTGTACCTTTCTTAATTCTTCCATCTTGAAAATAATCAGGATTGGGATTTTTTTGATAAATACGTGTATTCGACTTGATACGAGAGATATAGTAAGCCTTTTGGTCTTGTATATGTTTAAGATCTTTCAAATGAAAATACCCTAAATCTCGGATACATAAATCATTCGCTGTCACAGTTGGAACACGCAGGGAACCGTAGGTTCGATCATGTTGTTTACCTGGACCTGTATGGATATGCAGGAACTGGCCACTTAATAGATCATACTCTAGCTGAATCTTCACCCCCGCTGTATGGCTGCATCCTCCTGCACCTGGATAAACAAATGAAAAGGGATCTGGAAGTTGAAATGCAGTTGAATCTAAAATACGAATACGCTTGAAAACAGAAGTATATGGAGAAGGAATAGGTATAGATGAGGCCAATTTTTGGTTTAGTAGTTTAGATAATATGTGTTGTAAAAATTGGACAGCCGCTTTATTAAATCGTTGATTCAGTCCCTCAGGACTGATGAGCACTTCTGTCGATGCTTCTAAACAGCTAGATAACTGGGTTAAAGAAGTTGTAGCGACATTTTGACTCATCCATACACATAAAGCGACTAAATCTTTTGCTTGGTATTTACTAGTTCTTTGTACAAAACCAACATCTCTAGCAAGATCTCGTAAGATATTTGGAGATAAGAATTTTTGAATTTCTTGAGCAAATAGTTGTAATTCATCAGATACAGAAATAGACATACAAAAACGCCATCCTTTCCTATGATTCTACAGAAAGAATAGCGTATTTTTTCATTTTATGGGGTATTTTGTTTTGGTATCTTGATAGCGATGGGGTGGACTCCCTTTTTAACATAAGGGTAATTTATGTCGTGTTTAGCAATTATTCATTACATAATGCAAATGATTGTTTACATTTTGTTAGTAATCATTTACAATTACAGTAATTGTAAATGAGGAAAGGGGAATTATGATACTAGAAAACAGAGTTAGAGAATTACGAGCACGATTTAGATGGACTCAGCAAGACTTGGCCGATGCAATTGGGGTCACAAGGCAGACAATTGGATTAATAGAAAAAGGTGATTATTCTCCATCTGTCACTATGGCGTTAAAATTAGCTGCTGTATTTCAAGTTACCGTAGAAGAGGTTTTTTATTTAAAGGGAGAGGAACGATTATGATAAAACAGGTTTTAAGATCTCCACTTATAGGGGCCAGTATATTTGTGTTGATTATTGCATTTTTACTATTTTCTCTTATGAATACACAAGTCATTTTAGCTAAGTTATGTTTCGGGATTTTAGTGACGGTTACTTTTTTATGGCTCATTCTCACAAGGATTTATAACCGAAAGAATCCTCATGATAAGATTAGGCTATTTGGTTTTATACCATCCGAATTTCGTGAAATAGATGAAGGGCAGCAGTGGGTAACCTATAAGGCTTGCCGAAATGTGTATATTTACTATAGCATTGCGCTTCCAGTAACGGCAGGGATTTGCTTTCTCTTTTCTCAACATAATTTTGTTCCATTATTGTGCATTGGTTTACTAGGTGCAGGTCAATATATTGTCTATTGGTTAACCACTATTTTTATTTTAAATCGTATTTAACAAAGGGGATGAAACAATATGGTGGAGTGGGCTCAAAATGCGGGGGCATTATGGCAATATGTAGTGTTATTTCTTTTAGCATTTGCCCCATGGATGGATGTATCAATTGTTGTACCACTTGGTATCGCATGGGGATTACAACCATTTGCAGTAGGAGTAACAGCATTTGCAGGAAATCTTATCTTGGTTCTATTACTCGGTTTTTTCTTTAAACAGTATGCAAAATGGCAAGCAGCAAGAAAACAAAAAAAAGGTATAACAACACCTTCTAAAAAAGAAACCCGATCAAGAAAAATATGGGATCGATATGGTATTCCAGGTTTGGCTCTTCTAGCTCCAATTCTCGTAGGAACTGATATTGCAGCCGTATTAGCTTTAACATTTGGATCTAACCGGACACACGTCATAAGTTGGATGACGGTCAGTCTAGCAGTATGGACAGTCATTTTTACAGTTGCTGCGATGTATGGACTTAGCTTTTTAAATATTATTTAGGATATCATAGTGATTTTAGGTAATCTAAAATCGTTCACTACCTAAAAATTATGGAGTGATGAAGTGAGTTCATATGATATTAGGAGAAAAGCTTTGACCAAAAACATTTGAACACTCAACTAGCTGTACGATATGGTCATAGTACCGTAATTCACGAACCTATATGGATAGAGACACATTGCTATCAAACTAATATTTTGAAGCATCCCCAAAACAAAAAAAATGTACATTTTCATCTGGAAATGTACATTTTCTCGTTTTGGGGTATTTGCTTTCCTTAGGTTGATGGGCATGTGGTGCTACCCCAAAATAAAAAGATTAGGAGTGAATCCTAATCTTTTTATTTATACATATTATTGTTAGTTATATCACTATCAATTCCAAAACGGGATATTTTGAATAAATGAAACCGTCAAAATAAGTGTTGATACGGAACCGGCAGTTACTAAAGTTACTATTTTTCGTCCATTCTGTTCTTTTGAAGGTTTTATAAGTTCTGTAATTAACACAATCCATATTATGATAGAGACTATTGAAATAATATTTATAGACATATGTATCACATCCCTTCTTGTTTTTACATAAATATTTCTTCTTTTATAAAATAAAAGCAATTTAACAAGAAAACATGTACCTCATTAAAAATCAATATTTCCCTGTTAAACCACCTTTTTTAAATAGAAATACGACTGATAAAACGATAACAACAGCCTTCAAACTTCCCCAATATGGATAAATAGTATGATCTGTTAGACTAGCATATTGAAAAATATTCTCTAAACCGAAAATTCCTATCATGACTGCTAAAATAAATGAAGCTGATCCATACGTCCCGTTATGATAGAGGGTAAATAAGTATATTGCACATATAAGTGGTACGATGATTTGTAATAAGAGTGTCATAATTAGTCCCCCCGGTATATTGATACTTATATTATATACAAAATTGTAATAAAAAGGAATGCGACTTATTTAATACTAACAGAACTACTCTAATCATATTCTTCTATAAAAAAGAAGAAAAAGGGGTGTACAGTTAATTGACAAAAGTTAAAGTTAATTTACGACCCATTGTTCATAACGTAAATTTACCAACCGTATTGAAAACAACGATACTTCCAGGTGAATCGACCGAAAGACTATTTATCGCAACTCAATTAGGAGAGATTTTTTACATAGGGGACGGAGTTATAAAAAAATTTTTAGATATGCGTCACCTAATTATTAAATTAGGTACATCTGAAGAAGGTGTTTCTAGTAGCGGTTATGATGAACGAGGATTACTAGGACTTGCATTTCATCCGCAATTTTATCAAAACGGTTTATTTTATCTTCATTATTCAGTAGCCGGAACTCAAGGTCCAGGTGCACTTTCTGAACAATTTAAACCGAATCCTTGTGACCCTAAAACGTTAAATTTAAAGTGGGTTAATAGAAATACGCAATATGATCACATTGATACAGTGGAAGAATGGACTTTACAATCTAACGGCCAAGCTCAAAAGCGACGAACATTACTGAATGTAAGAAGACCATTTTTTAATCATAACGGAGTCAATAGTTTAAACTTTTCACCTGAGACTGGAAAACTTGTTTTTACAAATGGAGATGGCGGATCAGGTTATGATCCATTTAATTTAAGCCAAGATGATTTAGAAATAGCAGGAAAAATAATTGAAATCGATGTAAATAAAAATACATTTATAAATAACCCTCCTGTAGTTACACGCTTTAATGACCTTCCTTTATCTATACAAGAAACACTTACAGTAATTGCAAAAGGAGTACGTAATATAACCGGCATTTCATTTCAAAGGTTTTATAATCAATATATCAAATACACCGGAAATGTCGGACAGGATATTGTAGAGTCTATTTTTTCATTTGTTCAATATAAACCTATACCAGTTACAGAACTTGTTCAAATGCATTTTATGAGGTTAACTCCCAATCAAGATGGTTTTATCAATTTTGGGTGGCGAGGATGGGAAGGGGATTTACCTACTTCTTTTATACGACATTGTTCCGAAAATCAGACTTTGGATGAGAGAACAATAGTTTATTATGATGAAACAATACAAACTTCAGTGAAGCGTATTCTGCCTCTACTTAGTTATTTTCATAAAGATTTTAGAACCGATAAGTTTGGAGGAACTTCACTTACAGGAGTTCAGCCATATATGGGAAATGCAATTTCAAATTTAACGGGTAGCGTTGTTTTTACCGACCTTGCTAAGAAAGAAGATTCTCGACCGCCAGTTAAGGGTGTTTTAGCTTATACTAGAGCCGGTACAGACGGTAAACATGCTGACTTTCATGCTATTGAAACCAATTATGATTTTGGTACGCAAGCAGCTTATTATATGAGTTTAGGAACAAATTCGGCTCAAACTAGGTTATATTTAGGAGTTTACGGTTCTATGAAAGTAACTGATTTTAACAAAGGTACCATTTTTGAAATTATTCCTTGATACGATACAAATGCTCAGTCTAAAAACATAAGGAATTTATTCTGTTTTCAAAACGCAAGACTTAACTTGTCCCCCTAAAAATCTTCAATGTATTAGCATCTATTAACTTGGAGAAAGTAACTCATAAACCATATGTGTACGAATAATATAGAAAGTAATGAATGAGGTATCTTTAGGGGGTATTTTAATGAATCGTTTTGTACGTTATTGGTATCAACTGATGATAGAGCATGATATAAGCTTTGTTCATAAAAGAAAATTGTCCCTTGCGAATAAGTTAGTACTTACAGCTTTGATGAGTGCATTGGCCACCATGTTTCAAGCGGCGGGGAACTTAATTCCTGGTATAGGTTTGCTCATTAGTCCATTTTCGACATTGCCGATTTTTTTTTGCTATTCTCTATTCTATTCGTGAGGGAATACTTTCTTATATTCTTACTATTTTTCTATTATTTATTATTGAGCCAAGTGAACTAATTGTCTTTCCTTTTACTACAGGCTTATTAGGTCTAGCCTTAGGACTAGCCTTTTTAAAATTCAAGAGGAGAATTTGGATTGTTTCCTTTTCAGCGACTTGTCTACTTATAGGGATTATGATCGTTCTCGATGTTTTCCGTTTTCCGGTACTTGGTCCTACTGTTCATACAACTATGGACATAAAAATTATTTTATCAATATTTATACTGAGCTTTCTATACTGCTGGATTTATGCAGGTTTTTGCAGAATAATGATGAATAGATTATGTAAAGTGTTGTATTGACAATGGCATAATGAAGATTGGAGAATGCATTCATGACTAACGTTGCAGTTAGAAGACCAAATTTGAATGATGTAGATGAACTATATTTATTTTTCCGGATAGTTATTACGAATACATACAAAAATGAAGGATTGTCACAATTATTGGATGACATAGAAAATGAAATTAACTCAAAAAAGCAGTATTTGAAAAGTGATTTTGATAGTAACGGAGAAAGTCGTTACTTTTTATTAGCAATTGATACAAGTAACGATAAAATCATTGGAACAATCGAAATTGGTCCAGCAAGTACATTGATTAATAGTTGTACAGGTGGTGTACTTAAAAATTTGTATGAAATAGGAACTGTATTCATACTTCCGGAGTATCAAAGAAAGGGAATAGGGAGTTTATTACTACATACAATGTTTCTTACATTACTTAGCAGAGGGATAACAGAATATTGTTTAGATAGTGGATATAAAAATGCGCAAAGTATATGGACGAAAAAGTTTGGAAAACCTAGCTATGTATTGAAAGATTACTGGGGCGAATCCAGTGATCATATGATTTGGAAGAACAATTTACATGATACACCTATAATATTTGAATTATAAAATGAAATATGCCTCTGAACATAGCTTTTCTTACTTATGTATGCTATTATTTATCTTTATAATAAAAGAGGACGTGAATGAACTTGATTAAAATTAAAATTCCTGAAGCTGATGTTTCAATTACTGAACGTAAACAAGTTATTAAAGGAGACGAGCCAATCATTACTCCAATTAATGGCTTTATCGATTTCCACTTGTTCCCTAGAGATAAAGGCGGCATTTTTATGTTTTATAATATTAATGACGAACTTCTTTTCGTAGGTAAAGCTCGTAAAATTAGACAACGTATTAAGAAGCATTTTGAAGATAATGTTTCACCAATTAAAAATCACCGTGATGAAGTATACCGCATTGATGCATGTATCGTAGAAGATCCAACAGAAAGAGAAATTTACGAAACATATATCATTAATGAATATAAAGCGAAATATAACGTTGATAAAGTATTTTACAAATAATCAACATTAATAAAAAACAATCCTAGCTAATATGCCAGGATTGTTTTTTATTTAGATTTATTCTTCATATCTTTCTCCTTTTTTCAAATGATTAGCCACAATAAAACAGAATATCCCTATAAATATAAGTACAATACCAACCGTTTTATGTTTTCCCTCAAAGAAAGGAATATCTGAAATAACATTTGTCATACATAGTCCTAAAAATACAAGGATAGGGCCCACCCAAAGTAATACATTACCGAATTTTGTGTGCTTCCACATAATAACCCTCCTTAATTCTCTTTACATATATATCCATAACTTAAAAGTAAATTCATAGAGAAATATAGTTTTTTTCATATCGAAAATTTAACCCTCATATATTGGTACAAGCAAAAGAGAAAGGAGACCATCATGAATTGGTTAGAAGCTTTCATATTAGGTATAATTCAAGGTTTAACAGAATTTTTACCAATCAGTAGTACCGGACATCTTTATTTAGGAAGGCATTTATTTCAATTAGATAAAGCAGGCTTATTTTTAGATACGATGTTGCATATTGGGACTTTACTTGCAGTGTTTATTTATTACAAAAAAGAATTTATATATTTAATTAAAAACCCATTTTCAAAGCTCATGTTATTACTTATTGTTGGGACGATACCTGCAGTTGTTATTGGTTTATTGTTTAAAGACTTCTTTGAAGATATTTCAAAAACAGGAATCACGATCGGTTGGGAGTTTTTAGTGACCGGATTCTTTCTCTACATGGCAGATAAACAAAAGAATGGTCGTAAAAAAATGGATGACATCACATATAAAGACGCATTAATTATCGGTTCATTTCAAGCGGCTGCTATTTTCCCAGCGATTTCTCGTTCTGGTATGACAATCGTCGCTGCATTATGGAGGCAGTTAGACCGTGAAACTGCTGCTTACTTTTCTTTTTTATTATCAACGCCAGCCATTGTCGGAGCCATTATTTTGCAATTTGTAGACGTTTTTCAAGGGAAAGCAGAATCTATTTCTAGTACATCTTTAATTGTCGGAACGTTATCAGCAGCGTTTTTTGGATACATAGCCGTTTCATGGATGATTCAATATTTAAAACGTCACTCCTTAAAAGTATTCGCGTATTACGTATGGGGATTAGGTATTTTAATTTTAATGTTGCAATTTACTGATGTATTTTAAGTATAATGATAAAGAAGTTAATTAGTTTAAGATCCTGTTTCATTCATACAAGGCAGGATCTCTTTTTATTAAGGGGGAAAATATGCTTAATACGGCTATCGTTATTGGTGGAAGTATGGCAGGAAAGTTTGCAGCAAAAGCATTATCAACTTCTTTTAAAGAAGTAATCATTATAGAAGCTGGTGAAAGATGGGATGGAAAGTCTTCGAGAAAAAGAGTTCCACAAAGTAATCATCCTCACGTGTTATTAAAAGGTGGAGAAAACGCAATTGAAGAATTGTTTCCTAATATTACGAACGAATTAATAGAAGCGGGTAGTATTATAAACAACTTTACGCGTGATTTGAAATGGCATCAATTCGGTCTATGGAAACAACCGTTCATAGGGGAAGTACATATGATTCAACAAAGTCGTCCTTTGCTAGAATGGCATATTCAAAAACGAATACATCAAATTTCAAATATTACTATTAAATATGAAACATTGGTTAAAGGGTTATTGGTAGATGCAAAGCTTAACAAAGTGTGTGGAGTAAAAGTTAAATATTTAGAGACAGACACACAAGAAGAAGTTCATGCAGATCTTGTAGTTGATGCGAGTGGATTTGGCTCAAAAAGTATAGAATGGCTACGAGAATACGAAATTGAAGTAAAAGAAGAGAAAGTTCGTATTGATTTATTTTACGCAACGAAAATGTTCAAACTTAAAGAAAATGAGGAGTTAGACTGTTGTAATATGCTAATGTCTCCGAGTTTCCCTGATAACCCTTATGGCGTTCTTATTCAAACGATAGAAGATAATCGTTATTTTGTTACTTTCAGTGGATACGCAAATGAGAAAGCACCACAAACAGATGATGAGTTTTATGATTTTGCTGAAAACCTATCAATTTCTAATGTTACAGACTTCCTAAACAAGGCTGAGGGAATTACTGATATAAAGACATACAAAATTCCTTATCAAGTACGCCGGCGATTTGATTTAGTGAATAATGTACCAGAAGGCTTATTAGTTGTTGGAGATGCGCAATGTCGTTTTGATCCCGTTTTCGGCCAAGGCGTATCAGTTGCTGCTATGGAGGCTCACCAGTTGCAATTACTTCTGCAAGGCAGAAAACAGCTTGATAAAACATTTACACAACAATTTTATAAAAAGACAGCTAATATAATAGAAACCCCTTGGGATATGACAACGACAGAAATATCACGTCACCCGCAGCTAAAGAGAGAATTAACTACAAAACAAAAATTTCAGCTATGGTATACGAAACAAATATATCGACTATCCGCAAGTAATTCTGATGTTTATATTCGGTTAGTACGAGTGATGAATTTAATTCGTAGTCCATTTCATCTTTTTCATCCGAAAGTGCTACTATCTGTATTGCTTAATCGAAAGAAATAGCAGGAATATAATTGATTAAAAAAGAATGTATAACAGTTAGTAAATCAAGAAGGAGAATACGAGATGGAAATATACATAGAGCAACTAAAGAAACAAGATGTTAAGGATTTATTTACGTTTGAACTTACGAATAAATCTTTTTTTGAAACAATGGTACCAAATCGTGGCTCGAAATATTTTGAATTTGAATATTTCCAAAAACTACTAGACGATTTATTAATAGAACAAGCGGATGGAGATTCTTATTTTTATTTAATTCGTAATGAAGAAAAAGAAATTGTAGGGCGAATCAATTTAGTAGATATAGATACGGAAACTCGAATTAGTTCACTAGGGTATCGGGTCGGAGAAAAATTTACTAAAAAAGGAGTTGCAACAGCAGCCGTAAAATTAATTTTAGATGTAGCGAAAAATAATGAAATTACTGACATTTATGCTAAAACAACGACTAATAATCTCGCATCACAAATTGTACTAGAAAAAAGCGGATTTTCTTCTTATCAAAACGAATCAGATACAACATCTGTAGAATTAAATGGAGAACATGTGAAGTTTGTACATTATATTTGGAGAAATACTTCGCGCTTATAATAAGGAGGACTTATTCATGAATGATTTGCGTTATCCAATTGGCCAATTTACATACAAACGTCCTATAACGGAAGAAATGATTGATACATGGATTCAAGAAATTGAAGATTTACCTAATGAACTAACAAAGGCAATTAAAGATTTAGATCAGAAGCAGTTAGATACACCATATCGCGTTGGAGGTTGGACTGTACGTCAAGTAGTTCATCACGTCGTTGATAGCCATATGAATAGCTACATACGCTTTAAATTAGCACTGACAGAAAAGAATCCAACTATTAAGCCGTATAAAGAAGAGAAGTGGGCAGAGTTACCCGATTCAAAATTACCGGTAGATGTTTCACTAGTAATGCTAGATTCATTACATAAAAGATGGGTTAACCTTTTATATTCTCTAGAAATTGAAGATTTAGAAAAGACATTTAACCATCCTGAAACTGGTGAAACAAAACTTGCTGTTGCAATAGGACTATACGCATGGCATGGTCGTCATCATACCGCTCATATTACTTCTTTAAGAAAGCGTCTAAATTGGTAACATGGATATTATATTAGAGAAGGCGACAGAAACTGATGCAGAAGTTATATTTCAAATGCAAATAGACTCATTTAGCCCTTTATTACATAAATATAAAGACTATGAAACAAATCCAGCAAATGAAACTATCGAAAAAACTATTTGTAGAATAAATCAAGTAAACGGTGGCTTCTATAAAATAATAGTGGATATGAATCTTGTTGGAGCGATATGCATTTCACAAAAAGAAACACCCTCTAAATTTTGGATCAGTCCAATGTTTATTCATCCGGGTTATCAAGGAAAAGGAATTGCTCAAAAGGTGATTACATTAATTGAGGAAATGTTTCCTGAAGCAACGAGCTGGGAACTTGCTACTATTTTAGAAGAAGAGAAAAATTGTTTTTTGTATGAAAAGATGGAGTATAAAAGAACAGAAGTTATAAAGAAATTAAATGATAAAACTACACTTATTTATTACAAAAAAGAAAGGTAAAGCATATAAAACACGCTTTACCTTTTTATGTTATTTTAGATTAAATATACAAAAATGATGTATTTTCTTCCGAAATACCCGGGTTAGTAATTTCTGAAATGAATAAAAATACAAGAAACCACTACTTTGTCGTATATGTCACTAACGCTTTTTGAATGCTTAAAATACTATCGTCACCTTTAAATTCTTTCGTAATTGGATCCTCCATACTAGACACCCAAATTTTAAGTTCTGCATCTAAATCAAAATGCCCAGCCGTTTCGATGCTATATTGTGTAATACTTTTATAAGGAATAGAATGGTATTCTGTTTTTTTGCCGGTTACTCCTTGTTTATCTACTAAAATAAGTCGACGATTTGTAAATACGATTAGATCACGAATTAATTTATAAGCATGCTCTACTTTTTCATCGTCTAGCATAATCTTCTCTAAATCACGTTCTACACTTTCAGAACTCGTATTTGATGCATTTCCTAAAATACCGCTAAATAAACCCATATTAAATTCCTCCTTTAATATATGTGGAATGAATTACTTATATTGTAACATGTTACTCACAAAGATATTATGACATTACTTTAGTAGTTTCTGGTTATTGTTGTAATCAGTTTATATAACCTCATCTTAAAATCTTGTGCTAATATGAAATTAAGAAAAAAGAAGCAGAGGGATATAACATGAAGAATATCGGTTTAGTATTAGAGGGCGGAGGAATGAAAGGTTTATATACTGCAGGTGTACTCGAATATTTCATGGAAAAGAACTTATTCTTTCCGTATGTAGTCGGCGTATCAGCTGGAGCCTGTATGGGGGCAACCTATTTGTCACGTCAAAAAGGGAGAAATAAGAAAGTAAATACAGAACTAGTATCAGATTACAGGTATATATCTTATCGAAATTTAATTCGAAAACGTGAATTATTTGGGATGGACTTTTTATTTGATGAAGTACCTAATAAAATCGTCCCGTTTGATTTTCAAACTTTCTTAAACTGTAATGAACAATTTGTTATAGGGACGACTGATTGCGAATCAGGACGAGCTGTTTATTATAATAAAATAGAACATGGAAATGATATTTTAAAAATCATCCGTGCATCTAGCTCAGTTCCGTTTATAGCACCTGCTGTAGAATACGATAATCGTAAGTTGTTAGATGGAGGAATTATAGATCCTATTCCAGTTCTAAAAGCTCAAACTGATGGTTATGAAAAGAATGTAGTTATCATGACAAAACCAGAAGGATACGAAAAGCAGCGGAATAAATTTTCTAGACTGGCTAAAATTTTATATAGAAAATATCCGAATATCGCAGAATCTTTAGTAGAACATTATCGTTTTTATAATGAGACGATATCTTATATGAATCAAATAGAACAAAAAGACAACTTTTATGTCATTCAGCCTAGCGTACAACTTCCAATAAGTGGAATAGAAAGAAATAAAGAGAAACTTGTTAATTTATATAACCTTGGCTATATAGATGCTCAATATCATTATGAAAACTTATTAAATTGGATAGAGAAATAAAGGAGGAGAAAGTTGAAGTTAGGAAAAAGGGTTATTTTTAATGAATTGCAGAAAATGCCTAGTCCGCTGTACAAACCGTTTCCTTATCGCGCTACAGCAAAATTGCAGCGAAACTTAGAAAGTAGATTTACCGAAGATAATTGTATAAACGCTGATTTTAATCATCATTGGATGCATACAGCAGCTACTTTAAATTCTGTACTAAATGGAAACGAACAGAACATTACGTTTCAACAAATAAAGTGGTTAAGAAAATCGTTTTTTGAGTGGTTTCCGCAATATCGTTTTCTAGAAACAGAAATTGTGAATTATCCCATTTTGTATAGAGATTTCATAAGTTATGAGAAGACCAGGAAGCTATTACTTTATTACCTTACTGAATAAAAGCGAAAACGTACAGGTTACATTACTTGTACGTTTTTTGTTCATAAAACATTCAATATTAACAATTAGTTTATATAGGAATTCTAATGAGAAGAAAGAAGTACATATAATAGAATGATACAGGGGAGGAGAGAGGAATAGCTGTTTTGCTTTAAGTTATTGTCCAACTCGAATACAGTTAGTTATTTATGTTAAAATATTTCGAGTGAAATCAAGCTTTTAAGGATTTCATTGAACATTAAACAAAACAAGTTAGCAACGTAGAAGGGATAACATTAACATGAAAAACGTATCAAATATAGATAAAGTAGAATCAATAAAATCTTTACAGTCAACAATTAGTAAACTTGAAAATGCCTTATCACAGATGACTCAAAAAGGATCAAATACTACTTTAGTGAAAAAAAGACTCAAAGCAGCTAGTATCGGCTTAGCTATGTTAGAAAGTGTTTGGAAGCAAGAAACTCATCATTATACTCAGGAAGATTTAGCAGAAGCTCGTAATGTTCTGATTGGTTTGCTTCCATCAATTGAAAAGATTTACGTTAAGTCAAAGCTTGGGAGTCCTCAAAGAACGCTTTTAGAAAGAAGAATAAAATCGTTTGAACTTTCTATTCAAGCAATAGACAATTATTCTAGTAAATAACTTATTTAAAGAGTCTTATTACAAAAGTGTAGCAAGACTCTTATATCATTCTATCAAAATTAAATATCCTTACTGCCACATTGCAGCAAAGGCAAAACATCTTGATCTACCTCATAATTATTCTCAAACTTCACATCTTCAAGAACATTTCATTGTCTTTAATAAAAATCCATGCATTAAGTAATCTTCAATCGCAAAAACACTCAATTATTTAATTTACGAAAATGGAATACCGCCATGTATTGCTGTAGATCCTGTTAATCAGCTAGAAGAACTAACTTTTGAAAACGATATTCCTCGGATTGAAAATCAAATTTCATCTATAAATTCTAATGCAACTCAATTTCACTTTTATATGGTAGCAGGACAACTTGAAAACAAACCTCTTTTAACGGCCAATAATCACTTGTATAGAGCTTTAAAAGATAAAGGGTACAAAACCACTTATGAAGAGTTTCAAGACGGTCATGATAGCGTGTGAGGGTGAAAAAAGTTATTTGATGGATTGAAAGCTTTGAAATAGATAAAAACCACACTATAAAATAAAAAGGAGAGAAAATCTATGAATCAGGAAGAACTCGATAAAAAATTAAAGAAACAAGAGATTTTAGTAAAAGATGAAAAAGTTTGGTCGTATACGTATGAGGATCATATTAGTTCTATCGTTAAACAAGCAGAACAGAAAGGAGCTTTTGATAATTTACCTGGTAAAGGTAAACCTCTTAATCTCGATAAAGATCTTTCTTACAATCCTGAAAAGCAACTTTATAGAACTTTAGCAAATAATCATATTTTGCCTAGGTGGATTGAGCTTTCAAAAGAAATTGAAGATTTAAAAGAAAGACTAAAAGAAAATACAAATACGGCAGAAGCAGCGGAATTAATTCGAACTATCAATAAAAAGGTTTTAGAGCATAATTTACTTTGTCCGACAAGCGCGCAAAAAATGAGGGTGAAAATGGATTTTTAACGATTTTCAATTAAGCTATCGCTTACTATATAATTAAGTTAGGCATTTTCAATTCGTTACTAAAGGGAGGCAAATGTAGTGAAGAATACGTATCAACTTCAAATTCCGAAAGAACTAGAACAGTATCGTAGTATTTTAGAAGAAAGTGTGAAACCGTATGTTAAAGTGTCTGGAACATTAGCAGAGACAACGCTTTTTGAAAGTAAGTTTGGTGGTTATCCGTATTTACCTATAGATCAAGAGCATCCAAAAGACTCAAACGGACAACCTATGATGCTACTTGCGCAGTTAAACCTTGAAGAAATACCAAACATTGAACATATGCCTCAACATGGAATGTTACAGTTTTTCATAAGTGCTGAAGAAGATCTTTTTGGAGCAGATTTTGATCATCCCACAAGCCAAAAAGACTTTCGAATTGTTTATCATTCTACAATCACAGCGGATTTAACTAAGGTAATTACTGATTTTAGTTATTTAAACACTTTACATTTAGAGAATTTTATCATACCCGAAGCAGCAAAACTAAAGTTTGAGTTGGCATATCAACCAGTAACACCAAGAGATTATCGATTTGAAATGATTTTTAGTGATAACATTGATTGGGAAGAGATTGTTGATGAAGAAAATAATATAGAATTAGGCGAACTGTATGATGATTTATGTAAAGATCAAAGACATAAAATTGGTGGATATCCATTTTTCACACAGACAGATCCGAGAGAATGGGAAGAAAAATACCAACAGCATGACATATTATTGCTGCAAATCGATACAGACGATTCATTAAATATTATGTGGGGCGATTCTGGGGTTGCTAATTTCTTTATACGTAAGGAAGAGCTGTTAAATCTAGATTTTTCCAATGTCATTTACAATTGGGATTGTTACTAGAAGATATAAATAAATTAATAGCAAACAAAAAATCTTCCTGAAGGTGAGGAGGATTTTTTATGTTAAAAATAAGCGTTATGTTAACTAGAATAAAAAACAATGAGTGTAATGAAAGGCAAGCCTAAATAACAGAAATAACAACAAATAATGTAAAGTTGTAAAACGTGTGCAAATAGCAATCAATTCATTTAAGTAAAACATAAAATAAAATTACTAATTTATATTTTGTATAGAAATAATTTTTCTGTATAAAAATTTCTTGCCGATCAAAAATGTTTTTAATTCGTTAAATCTTAAGCGATTATTGATTAAGATTTGCTGTGATGAATTTATAACAAATAAAAACGATAAAAACCGAAGAAATTTGTTTAGATAAGATTTCATATGAATCTCACTAAAAATCTCCGTTCCGTCTCATTAAGTATAGTTTACTTGGTTTTTGATACCTGTAATCGCTTCGTCTCTATAACTGCCTATAATATATATTATGTTAACTAACTTTAAATTATAAACTTATTATAAATAAGTCAGTTTTTGTGATTAGCCTCCTCTCGTTCTTTTTAATCATTCTGTGTGATGGATTGTTTAGTTGTTTGTTTTATAAGTTGTTGATGAAAATGTCTCCAGATATAAATTATATTTAAGACAATAAAAAATGCAATTCGTTTTAACTGAACGCATTAAACGAATTGCATTGATATGATTACGGATAAGTTCTTAAAATTAGTTTGCTATAGCAATTGCTTCAATTTCAATTAATAAGTTATCGTTAATTAACTTTCTAACTTCGACAGCTGAACTTGCTGGTGGATTCTTAGTGTCAACGTATTGATCTCGTATATCTCTAACAATGGCCATTTGAGAAATATCTGTTAGGAAAAATGTTAATTTTACTACATCATTAAATCTTAATTCCGAAGTTTCTAATGCACTTTCAATATTTTCGAAAACTTGTCGCGTTTGTGTAGCTAAATCACCAATGCCAACTATTTGACCATCAGTGTTAATCGCTACTTGTCCAGATATGTAAATTGTTCGTTTAGCGTTACTAACTTCCACTACATGTGAATATCCAAAAGTTGGTGGCATCGTTTCTGGATTGATAAATTTCTTTTGCAAGGTGTCTCTCTCCTTTTTTATCAAGAAAATTGTAAAATCTCTGTATTCACTATATTCAATCAATAAAATTAAGAATCCTTTATGGTTTAAAAATAAAAAACCTTAGAATAGCTATCTTCATACCTATTCTAAGGTTTTTTAGGATTTTATATTTAGTTATCGCTAGTGGACATTGTTAAATTAATCTTTTCATAATCTCTTTTAAATTGATTGTCATTTTTTAGCCAACGTTTGAAAGCCGATTCGCTTATTTCTAAATTTGAACAAGTTGTAGCATTACATTTATTTTTCATATATTCTTCAAGGAAATTTTGTTTTCTTTGTTTAACGGCAGTTTGAGTTTGTTTTAATTTTCGATCTTGTAATTGATCTAAACTCAGACTTTCTTTCTGAAACACTTCATATTTTCTATGCAAATAAATATCTTTGTCTTTATAAATCCAATTTGAAAATAGTTGTATTGATTTTCTTCCAGATAAAATAACGCGATAATGTTTGTTTTGATTTAGTAAATCGGCTCGTAAATTGCAATTTTGAAGAATTTGATGTAAAGAATTCATAAAGTTATATGATCCACCTACGAAATTAACTGTATAAGTTTCATACTTGACGTAACCATCCCCATCAAAATACCCACGAACAAAATGATGCAAATATTCTTCTGGTACAAAAGGAAATTCGATGTTAAATGATTTACATGGCATAATTCCGTGTATGTTCATAAGGTCGTCTTTTATTGTTTTGCTATTAATATTTAGCATGTATACGCTTGTTTTTTTTGTTTTGATAAAGTGGCTGGTTTGTTTTTAGTTCTTTTTTTATATTTTCTAAAATATAACTTTCTTTTTGAGATATACTGACACATTGATTTTCTTTCTGTATAACACCATCTGCTGCTATAAACCCTAAAATATAAGCCATATTGTTTGACCACGTTTTAAAGTAATCTTCTGTTATGTCATACTTTCTCTTCCAACTCCCTATAGCGCGCCTTGGTACGTTATTGTCTGATAAAACCATACGAATATACCTTGCAGACACATTAGCAAGCACAGCGATTTCTGAGGTGCTCTTCCCTTCAGTATACAAATGCATGATTTCAGATTTTGATAGTTTACATTTTGATTTCTTTTTTCGCTCTATGTGCACTTACATCCTCTCCTTCCTTTCTTTTATTAGAGACATATTTTCTTCTATAACATACAACGAAACATATGTTCTCCGTTGCGTATAAGAAGGAATTTACTAAATAAAAACAATTTACATGTACTTAATATTTGTCTTAGCTGCTGCTGTGCGATTTGTACTTTATAGATACAAATAATGAATTTGACGGATTTATGAAATACAAGGCATTTTAGATGAAAGGTAAAATAATATAGTTTAAACTACAAATAGCTACAATAACAACATACGTAAATTGTTAATCGTAAAAAGGAGAACGAATGAATAAGAAATATACAAATCAAATTCATACTGATATGAGTTTTAAACCGAAAGATATTATAAGTTTAATGACGGATTACTTTAAAATAAAATCAAAGCTGCGTCCTATAAAGGGTTTGCCTATCGTTTTATCAAATAAAGATAATGAACCGTTAGAGAGTGTTACATGGTTTGGCCATTCTGCTTCTCTTTTGAAAATAGAAGGTAAAAAACTGTTATTAGACCCTATGTTTGGAGATGCCTCTTCCCCATTTCCTTTGTTTAATAGTAAACGCTATAGTGGTGCTTTTTCTTTAGAACGTGATGCCCTTCAAGAAATTGATGCGATTATCATTTCTCATAATCACTATGATCATTTGAATTACAAAAGTATTATGCAGTTAAAAGATCGCGCAAAGCACTTTTATGTTCCAACTGGAGTTGCACAATATCTTATTAAATGGGGTGTTTCGCCTAGTAAAATTAGTGAGCATAATTGGTGGGACGAAATTACGTTTGATAATATTAAGTTAGTATGTGCGCCTGCAAGGCATTTCTCTGGACGAAGTATGACAGATAGAGATTGTTCATTATGGTGTTCATGGCTTATCCTTGGTCAAGAGACTAAAATTTTCTTTAGTGGCGATAGCGGTTATGCCCCTCACTTTAAGGAAATTGGTGATAAATATGGTCCATTCGATCTTACATTGATGGAATGCGGACAATATGATCCGAGGTGGTCTGCGATTCATATGTTGCCTGAAGAAACTGTACAAGCTCATATTGATGTACAAGGAGAATTACTTCTTCCGATTCATTGGGGTGCTTTTACATTAGCATTACACGAATGGAGTGATCCGATAGAGCGTGTTACGAAAGAAGCTAACCGTTTAGAAGTTAAAATTACAACGCCTCAAATTGGCGAATCTATTACGTTAAAATCTACAAACTATCCTTCAACAGCTTGGTGGAGAGAAATTTAATTATAAATAGAAAAAGAGCGAACTCTCTTATAAGGAATTCGCTCTTTTTCTGTATTTAAACTTATTTCACTATATTTGATTTCCCGCTATCTAAAATTCTATTTGCTGGTACACTGGACATTTCAATCACTGTATTCATACTTTTATCAGTTAGTTCAATGAGTTCGTTTTCGTGATTGATTTTCTGTAAATCCCACACCATTCCATGGAACTCGTTATGCTGTCCACTTACCTTTACAATACTTTTCGTTTTATTTGTAGGTTGTATTTGAAGGTTTGTAAATAGGTTACCACTAATTTCATTTGGCGTTGTTACATTACTATCCATAAAAATCATATTTACACAATCTTCGAGAGAGAAGTTCATAAAACGGTTGGCATTTATCCATGCATGTCCAGATTGTGGTTTCTTTGCTACTAATTTCACCCCAGTTTCCATGCCTACAACTTTTATATTTTCAAAATTAATAAATGAAATTTCATTTTCCTTCCCACCAGAATACAAAGAAATGCCGGTACCTTTATTCGTTTCTGTCCAATTGATAATATTTATATCTTTTATTTGTGTTTTGTGCCAAGTGTTATAATACTTATTTTTTCCGTCTAAATATATAACTTCAGAATTAAATTTAGGATCATCTATAGCTATATAAGCTCCTTCAATAGAAGCGTTTTTTTCTAATTCTAGAACTCTAAAATTACCTTCAACAACAAATTGTGTTCCATAACCAAATAATAACTTTACACCCTGTTTCACTACGATTGGTGACGTAATTTTATACTTCTTATCATCAAGCAATACTGTTTTAATTTTACTAGATTCTGCTTTATTAATAGCAGATTGTATTTTGTTTGAATCATTTTTACCTTTAAAGTCTTCTACATACACCTTATCATTTTTAGCTAAACCTTCTTTTTTGTTGTATTGATAAAAAGCAATAGTAATTAAAACGATACCTATGAGTAAAATAATTATTTTCTTCATCACACTCATCCTCATATAAATTTTCTCCTTAGCTACTCTTCGAATAATCTATGGCTTTTATATTTAGGTGATAATTATTTTGCTGTGTATGATAGATTACGATTCTTACTTTTTATAATGGAATTATATTATCTATAGAGTTGTCCTGCTTAGCTAATTCTTTATTCCTATAATCTATTAATTTATGATTAGATAAAATAAAATTATGCTCTAATATTAATTCATTGTGGAGCACTTCAACTAAAAATTTAGGTATCATCTCTCCTACACCGTAATTATAGTCACTAAGAATCCAAGAAACCTCTTTCCAATCTAAAATTCCTTCTGAGACTTTTTTTGGAGTGTGATATGTAAATTCATGAAGTAACTCTACTAGATAAACATAAATACCGCCAGAATATGAAGAATCCTCCCATTTAATAATGCCTTTAAATTGAATTTGGTCATACGTAACTTTTATATTAGTCTCTTCCTTTATTTCACGAATCGCATTTTCTAAAGGTGTTTCTCCCTTTTCTATCTTTCCTCCTACCCCATTCCATAATCCTTTTACTGGATCATATTCTCTATTTAACATAAGTATCTCTTCATTTCTTTTTATAAAACATAAAGTGTGCTTGTACATAATGTGATTCCTTCCTCCGTTTTTAATAAGCTCTTACTGGAGATATAAGATGGATTGCTACAGATTGCTCTCCTGCTTCAATCAATATCGGTCTCATAGAACCGCCAAAGCTTAAAGTAATCGTTTCTTCTTTTATTGCTCTTAAAGCATCAACCATAAAACGCCCATCGAAAGATATATTTAATTGTTTTTCACCTTGAATCGCATCTATTTGTTGCGTTTCGGATATTTGCCCAATTTGAGAAGCGTTTGAAGAAATTTTAATTGTAGATTCGTTTATGATTTCTAAGTTAACATTGTTATTGGCCCATTCACTTGCTAATAAACTTGATCGGTCTACACCTTGTAATATCTTTTTTCTATCTATGTTAATAATCGTTTTAAAGTCATTTGGAATAAGGTTAGAAATATTAGGATATTTCCCTTCAATTAGTCTTGAATATAATGTAGTTGTTCCAAGCGTAAATATAATATGACTCTCTGAAAGGTAAATATATACGAATTCCGAATTGCTGTTCATTAATTTTAGAAGTTCACTAATGGTTGCGCTTGGTACAATACAATTTGCTTTTACATCTGAGGAAAGTCGCGTTTCACGTATCGCTAGTCTATGTGAGTCAGTTGCAGCACAAATAAACTTATTATTAGATAACTCTATATGCACCCCAGTAAGAACAGGTCTAGATTCATTTTTCGCTACCGCAAAGACTGTTTGTTTAAATACTTCAATCAATTGCTCTGTCTCTACCTTGATTTCTGCATGATTGTCTATAAGCGGTACATTTGGAAACTCATCTGCAGGAAATCCATTTAAACTTAATGTGATTTCTTCTGATTGTATCTTAATAATTTGCTCATTCTTACTTTTTATTGCTATATCACTTGGCATTTTCTTTATTATTTCAATGAAATACTTTGCAGGTACAACAATAGTTCCTGCCTTTAAAATAGTTGCAATTTTTTCGCCTTCAATTGAAACAGGAATGAATTTTTCAATAAAAATATTCGAGTTACTTGCAATTAAAGTAATTCCAGATTGATCTGCAGTTATTTTTATACCAGATAATATAGGAATTAAAGATTTTGTTGATATCGCTTTGTTAACTTCTGAAAGTGCTTGAGTAAATTGTTTGTGATTAACGATGAACTCCATGTTTTCCCCGCCTTACATGAGATAATATTTTTATGAAGATTGATGAACGATTGTTCCGTTAAAAAAATAAGGTACTGTTTCTTTCCTTTGTAATAAATCTAGTAAATGTTCTGGTATGCGTAAATACGGTGCTGCTATATGTAATTCCATCCAAGTAATCTCTTCGATTTCTTTTGGTCTTGATATATATGTCTCCCCGCCGATTATTTCGCCTAGAAAATTAAAGAAAATTGCATGATGATCTCTTTCCTCGAAAAAGGCTTCGCTGATAGAACAAATCCCTTTTACGTTTATATGTAACCCTGTTTCTTCTTTTACTTCCCGAATTACTCCTTCTTCTAAGGTTTCTCCTAATTTAACTGCGCCACCCGGTAATGTATAATAAGAACCATTTTCCCCTTTGTTTTTTACCATTAAGATCTTTTCATTAGTTTTATCGTACAAAATCGCGTATGTAACATTAACTTTTTTCATATGTACCTCCTCTATTTTTAATAAAAGGAATTTTCTGTCTTCTATCCATTCTACCATTAACTCCTTTTAATATATATAAGTTAGTTAAGTCTTGCCTTTACCGCTATTGGTGGAGTTAATAAGAATGGGCCACTGATATATAAAGAAAGAACGTATCTTAGGAAGATTATCCAAAGAACGTTCTTGAAGTTTTAGCATGAAAATTGATTAAATTAAAACTAAAATTAATAATAACCTCGCCTTGATTACATTTGTATTCCAAATACTAATGTTAACAAATTCTATATACTTTTTAGCCGTTTTTCTAAATAATAATGATTATGTCCTTTCGGATGATCTTCACTTACTCCAATTACTTTATATCCATGTTTCTTATAAAAATCAGGAGCTTGGAAACTAAAGGTATCTAAATTAATTAACCTACACCCTTTTTCAATTGCAAATTCTTCAATAAGCTTTATTAACTTGTTTCCGTAACCTTCATGCCTATATTCTTCAGAAACCCATAGAAAGTCAACGTGTACATGGTGCCAAAAAATTATTGCTGTTACCCCACCTACGATTTCTTCTTTTTCATTTCTTACTATGAAACTAACCTTTTCTGAAGGTGTTTTTTCTTCATCTGCGAGATATTTTTGATTATATTCAATTACTTTCTCTCTTATGTAATCACTATCTTCTTGTACCCACTGCTGTACTATTTTCATTTTAAGTGTCACGCTCCTTTTTACTTATCTATTCAATTTTATAATGATATTGTCCTGTCTTTAATGAGTTAGTAAAGAAGCAAAGTTAATGGAATAAAAAAGAGCCCTAACATGAGGACTCTTTTTAAAATTAAGCAACTTTCCGATGTAAATGTTTTAGTTCCTTTTTCTTTTCTGCAGTTGGTGGACGGATTAATATTGAAATAATGAAGGAAATAACACTTAAAACACCGATTATAATGAAAGTTGGTTGAAATCCCCCGAGTATCGCTCCAATAAATGATCCTGCAAGCGCACCAAATCCGAAACCTTGGTAGACAATGCCGTAATTTGTACTATGGTTTTTTAATCCAAAGAAATCTCCGACAATAGCTGGGAATATAGTTATATTACCACCGAAGCAAAAGGCGACACTTGCTACACAAGCAAAATAGATTCCGTAATTTAGCGGAATAAAACTTAAAGTAAAGACTGACAATCCTATAATAATAAACGTTGCAGAGACAATTTTCATTCGGCCGATTTTATCTGATAGCGTCCCAAGAATAATTCTACCTACTGTATTAAAGATTGCAATCATAGCAACGGCGTTTGCAGCAGTTGCTGCGCTAAGTCCAACGAGTTGTACGCCGATATCTTTTACCATACTTATTAAATACAAACCACCCATACACGAGGTGAATAACATAAAAAATAGCAGATATACTTGTTTCGTTCGCATCATTTCACGCGGAGTATAGTCATTGTGTAATGTTTCAGTTACAGCATTACTTACAATTGCCTCACGTAAGAAGAACGATCCGATTAACACTAAAAGTAACACGATAATACCCCAATATAAGAATGCTTGTGATACACCAAGGTTATCGATAAGATTTCCGTTTATATATCTAAAGATTAAGCTGCCCATTCCATACGCTGATACAGATATACCTGAAATAAGCCCTTTCCGATTTGGAAACCATTTAATTAAATTAGATAGTGATGTAATATAAGCTGTTCCATCCGCATAACCAACAACGACACCAGCTAATAAATATAATAGTGGTAAAGAAGAAACTTGTGAACTAAGTATTAAGCCGAGTCCTAAAACAATTCCTGCAGTAGCAATAAGTTTTCGAAGTCCTAATTTTTTCTGCAACTTTGCTGCAAATAAAGTTGAGAATGATAAAGAAAAACTTGTTATGGAGAAAGTTATCGCTACTGAATTAAGATTCCATCCAAACTTACTTACAAGGGGTTGATTAAATAAACTCCATGTATAAATTGTTCCAAGGCCAATTTGAACAATGATTGTACCTAGAACAATTAGTAACGGATTTATAGAACTTTGTTTCATACTAACTTGTCCCCTTCTTTTATCTTGACATGAATTTTCACAGTTAGTATATCCATCATAAATTACAAGATACTGTACGGAAAATGGTAATTAAGTTCATATACACAAAAAGACACTTCATAAAGAAGTGCCTTTTGCAGGTTATATCAGATATTTCTAAAGAAAGCTTTGTTAAGATAAGACATTTTCAAATGCTTATGTATATATGTTATCAAATAATTTCTTAAATGTTATGAGACTTAAGACGTATTTTTCATTCATCATATAGTCGGATGAAAAATTAATATTCGATTTCATCAAAATCTTTCGGCTGCGGTACAGTTTGCATATTAGCTGCATCTTTAGGATCGCTATAAATTGCATTTTGCTCTGTATTTACATCTTTTATATTTTGCTTTTTATTTTTGTTCACTTTATCTTTCACTTTCAATCACCCCTTTTTGTTATAGGAGTAATTATGCCCTAATACGGTTACTAAATGTATCAGCGACTAAATTACTAAATTCACGTAAATAATATAAGTAATTATCACCGCCGTAGTTATATCTTTTATTATACATTTTTGCAACAACTACATTATATTCAGGTATTACTAAAATAGTCGGTCCAGTAATCCCTAATATTTGATACGACCCTTTTGGAATACGTTCACCAAGTTCGCTTAATTGTGCAGGCTCATTTTGGATGAACCAAAACACCCCATTTTGTGGTAGCTCTTTGTTTATAAATGTTGGACTCTGCAAACTCGTAGCAATTTTTATAACTTCTTTTGGAACGATTTGTTTATCATGTATCATGCCTTGATTTAGATGAAGATTGCCCCACTGCGCAAATTCTCTAGCTGAGACAAATAGATTTTTTTCAGTACCATCATTTACTGTACCAATTCCACTTATCGGGTCTTCATTTGGATTATTAATAATTTCAACCAAATTTTCATCTTGCTGTATTCTCCATCCTGTTTCTTGAAATTTAGCAGGTTTAAAAACACGCTCTTTTAACAATTCAGGAAAACTTTTGTTATATAGCTGATAAATAAGACGTGTCATCATTCTTACATTAATATCTCTATACGCCCATGATTGTCCCGGTTCAAATTCACGAAAAATTGTCCCGTCATTCGTTTCTTCTAATCCGTGCGAATGTGTTACTAAATGTCTTATCGTCGTTTTACCAAGCAATACAGGATCAAAGTCTTTAAAATATTTTATCGCTTCATCATCAATAGAGTTTATTTTCCCCTCATAAAGCGCATACGCTATTATTAATCCTAAATAACTTTTTCTAGCAGAAGCAACGTTAAATTGTGAAGGTGCTGTTACTTTCTTGCTTGTAGATGTATTTGAGTGATAACCACTATAATGCTCTAGCACGATTTTATTATCTTTTATAATACAAAGTGCTGCAGCAGAACTTTGATTTTTTTCTTTTATATTTTCTACCCAAGAAATCAACTTTTCGTATGTATACAAATAAATCCCCCTTAACACTAATACAAAATTATAGCATGAAAGAAAAGTATAAACAGTATTTACACCTTTCTTTCATATAAAATATTAATGATGTACTATATTTAAATAATCCACCAGTTCCAGCAATTAAAGCAACCAAAACAACCAGCGCAACCTACGCAACGTCCACCACAGCCACCACATCTACCGCCGCCACAACCGCCACAGCGTCCACCACAACCTCCGCATCCTCCGCAACGACGTGCATCGTCTTGAATGTAGTAGTATGGATATTGACTTTGTTGTTGATCCCAATACACAACATTACCAGTTTGATAATCATTAAGATTTAATGTTTGTAGTTCATGTTGAAACTGATTCATTAAGAACCCCTCCATTTATAAATATAAATTCCGCCCAAATATTAAAGTTAATAAATTCTTGTGAACAAAGTAGAAACAAGACTATAGACTAAATGCGTACATCAACAAAATATGAACTTACACTAGGTGATGTACCTTGTTTTTCAGCCTATTTTCTTTATATTCATTCGATGGACGTATTTACTATAAATAAAGTGATTTAAAAATTACTAATCCAACAATTTAGTAGTTCATCACTTAACTTTCTTTCTAGTAATTCCTTCACTAAAGGCATTGGCATGATTTCATAATGATTTAAGGCTTCTTTATTACAATCTATCCATTGAAATGCTAAATGAGACTCGCTAGATTTCGGTGGTAAGTCCGTATGTAAATCTTGTGACTCTACTTCAAAAATGTGGTTAATTTCATGATGAAGCACTTCTTTATCTTGCCATTGATTTTCTATGACTCCTAAAAATTGTTGTATACTACAGTTTACTCCAAGTTCTTCTCTTAACTCTCTTATTAATGCATTCTCTGCTGATTCTCCAATTTCAACATGGCCACCAGGTAAAAAATAATGATGGCCAATATATTCAGCAACTAATAATTTTTCATCTTTTATCATGACTGCTCGTACAATATGATGAAATTTACTTTTCAATTGATATTCCTCCTAGTTATTCAATGTATAGTTGCTCAAAATAGTCATTTAGTATTGGTATAATATAAATCATAGGTGTTTCATACGGATGAATATCATTAATAACTTCAAGAGCATCTTTTACAAGTTCTCGTTTACACTTTATTTCAACTTTACATTCTTGCCCTTCGCATATTCGACCAATTTCTCCATTAAAAGGAGATGCCTCGTCTAAAGGTCTCCAATATCCTTTCACTGAACTATAGGAAAGACAATGGTCATATTCGCCCGTTTTACATGCTCCAATTTTATTTAATTCATCCCTTAATGTTTCAATATATTCTTCAGGAATGAACACTTCAATTTTCACTTCAGTAAATTGCATATTTCATTTCACGCCTTTACTTCCTAATAGTTAAACAAATAAACGATATACTTGCTCGCCATCATACTCCTGTTCTAATGATTTGAAACTGTATCGTTCATATAGTTTCTTTGCAGAGATATTATCTTTATGTACGGTTAATCTAATTTCTTTACACGATTTAAAAGTATTTTTTATTATATTAATACTTTCTTGTAATGCTGCTTTTCCATATCCATTTCCTTGCTGCTTTTGATCAATAATAAATCCGTTAATCCAATACATATCTGATGTCTCTCTTACAACTGCATGCATTACAAAACCAACCATAAGGTCACCAACGTATATAGAGAATGGTATGTACTCTACATTGTCACCATCTGGTTTTATATATACTTTAGCAAGCGAAACTGCTACGGATGGAACAAATTTCAACTGATTTTCTTTAACTTGTAGCTTTAATGCTTCTTCCCAATTTTCTCTCGTAACAACCTTTAACTGGACATTCAATATTGTAAGCTCCTTTATCTAGAGGGATGTATTTTTATATTCAACGCATTGAAATAATTCCCTTTTTCGACAACAACTTATAACATGATTTTTATAAAATCTTGAATGAATTTTTGTTCATCTATTTCTAATGCTATATGGGCCCCTTCAGGTATAGAGCTAGGGCGGAAATCAGCAAATGTTTGTCCTTTCGTACCTCCGTATGTATCTACATTTACTGTACGATGCACAAATTCAAAAAAACTTGGATTTACTAATCCACTTATTGCAACCACATCATGTAGCAAAGGTCCTTCGATAGATGGATTAAGTTTTTGGTATGCAGATAAATAGTAGTCATACATTGGTTTCATTATCATATGAAATGGATTCTTTGTATTAGCTTGAATATAGCTAAATACATTTGGTGTTAACACAGCTTTGTTTGTTACATTTAAAGGGAATATTAATAAATTCTTTGCTTGATGGAAAACAATTTTACTTGCTATCGGATCTCCATACACATTTGCCTCTGCTAACGGCGTAACGTTTCCTACTTCTAAAAAAACACCACCCATGAAATATATTGCTTTTACATTTAGCATTAAATCATTCCATAAATTAAAAGCAATTGCTAATGAGGTAGATCTTCCTACATCAACAATCGTTAAATCTTTTCCGTACTTTACAAGAATCGCAGCGATACTACCAAAATTGTATATTGGAATAGATAATACGCTTTCTGGAACATGGATGGGCCCTAATCCTTCTGCTCCGTGAATTTCAGGGTAGTACGTAGTAATTTCTTCTGTAAGTGGTTTTGTTGCACCACTAATGACAGGAATGTCTTGTCTATTTGCTAACTGTAAAATATACGCTGCATTATGTGCAGCATGTATATGCTCAACATTTCCGTATCCAGTTACAATACCTACAATTTCAATTTCGGGATGCAGTAAACCATACATAATGGCAAATGAGTCATCAATACCTGGGTCTCCGAAAAATAATACTTTTTCCAAGAAATACTCTCCCCTCATAAAAACATAGAGTCATCAATAACTATGTATATGAAAAAAGCAAGTATATCTATGCGAATTTTAGAATGGATAATGTTCTACAAAATATTAAAAAGGAACTAGCGTATGCTAATTCCTTTCTTAAGTAACCATTCTCAAATTTAATTAATTATCGTATCCTTCATAAATTGCATCATTTATTTGATTTTGTATTTTTTTATCATCAGGTACAGGTTTCCACCAATTTCCTGTAATAAATAACATGGTTAATAAATTATAACTATCACTAAAGTAGCTTTCTTTCTTATTCTTCATCCAATCCCAACCGCTATTTACCCACTTTTGATTATTGCTATCCGTTATACTTGCAGCAATAAATGGCGAAACGAATACACCAGTTGGATAACTACCAATATTAGACCCGTTTAATTGATAACCATCCACAATTTTAGAAGGATTTCCATTCGTTTTATTTTGAATCCACGAAGAGACTTTATCAGAAATGACTTTACTTCGCTTCTCACCGTACATCGCATAGTCCATTACAATTCTTAAAGGTACTCGACTAGCATTATAATAATATGCATTTGTATATTTTGACTCATCTAAGAAGTCTTTAGGTGCGGGTTGTGGTGGGTTTTTTACAACGAAATCTGAAATAAGCCCTGTATTTGGAGAGTACTTATTACTAAATTGCGTATAAACATCGTACAAATTATTAATAACAGTAAGCCAAGTTTTATCACCTGTAAATTCATAAAATGCTCTAAGGTGTGACATCATCCAATCAGATGGCCTCGTATCAAGTGAATTTTTAGAATCCCAATCTCCTAAATTTAGTCGGCTATTATTTGTAACATTACTAGCTTTAATACCTTTTGTAATCATGTCTTGTGCTTCTTTTAAATAATTAACTGTTCCATTTGATCCCCACTGCTTATGAGCAAGAAGAAGAGAATACGCAATATCTAAATCCCCATCAGTAGCAGAATCAAAATGACCTTGTGCTTTTTTACTATCTGCGACAACCCATCCCATTAAATTAGGATTTTGAGAGCTTTTAAAAGTTCTTGCTGTTTTAAATAAACCATCATAGATTTTTTGGGCATTCGAATCGTAACCAGCCATTAATACTGTAATTATCATCCCATACCCTTGACCTTCTGAAGTTCCAAGTGGCTTAAACCCATCCGCATCACCCGTAATCTCTCCTTTTACGTAATAACCACCAGGTAAAGAAGATAAATCATTTTTCAAATATTTCTTTTTCCAATTATCGTAGTAACTTCTTACAGAAGCATTTAAACTTTCCTGTGTAACATGAGTAGGTTTTATAACACCTGCATAATTAACTTGCTGGGGAAATGGTTTCATTTCCTTTGCAGCAGCTACTTGTTGATTAACTACGGGAATAGAATTTTGTACTGAATTGTCCGTTACATTTGCTGCGAAACTAGAATTAGAAAAACTAGCTAGACCGATTCCTATAATAGAAATACATGTGAAAATATTTCTTTTTCCATTCATTATGTTGTCATCTCCTTTTAAAATGCTTACTACATAAAATGTAACATACAATATTTAACTGAAATACAAAATATTATATTTATCAACATAAGAAAGAAACTATATGAAAAAGTATCATAAAATTATTATTGAATTACGTTATACGGATTGATTATTTGCTAAATTCCTATGTTTTTCTTTTCTTAATACTGGTATATGAGCAATCACGATACCAAGTATAGTAATCCCTCCGCCAATTATCGAAACTAAAGTTGGCACTTCTCCTAACCATAACCAAGCAATAAAACATGCAGTTACTGGCGTTAAATATAGAGAACTTGTTGCCTCAGCAGCACCAGCATGAGATATGATATAGGCCAATGCGATATATGGGAGTACTGTTGGAAATAAGCCTAAATATAAAACACTCACATTCACTTCAAGAGGAGCTGCTAGTATTTCTGTATACATTCCCGGTAAGAAAATAAGCATACATACAGTACTAGATAAAATTGTATATATGGTAAATGGTAAGAAGCCGTACTTTTTTAAGTAAGAAGTTTGAAAAACAAAATATAGGCTTTCTGAAATCGCTGCTAATAATATAAATAATCCCCCACTATTCAATTGAATAGCATCTCCTTGACTAAATGATATGAGAGCAATTCCTATAAAACTAATTACACCACCGATCCAACCATTTAATTTCATTTTTTCGTTTAAAAATATAGAAGCAAGAATTGCCGTTACTATAGGTGTGACCGAAACAATTAAACTTGCAGAACCAGCATTTACTGTTTTTTCGCCGTAGTTTAATGCAATGTGATAAAAAGTGAATCCTAAAGCACCGAACATAAAAATTGCTGGGATATCCTTTAAATCCGGTAGCCGTAACTTGTAGATAAAAGAAAACAACAGAAGTATAAATGAAGCGATTAATAAGCGTAGTAAAGTAAGATGCTCAGGTGTATAAGATTCAAGCCCCATACGAATTGCCGGAAAAGCAGTTCCCCATATAAGAATCGTAAACGCGTGTGCATATATAATGCGTAAATCCCATTTTTTATTATGCATGTTTTCTCTCCCTTTCTAATAAACCAACCATTTTTAAATTACCAATTATTTCTTTTCATCATATTTAATAGTTGATACAATGTCTTCAACCAGTTATTTATCGTAAAAACCAACCACTTGGCATTTTTAAATTGAACGAGGGAGTTTTTTATGACAACGAATAAAAAACTGCCTAAATATCGGCAGATAGTAGATTATATGAAAGAAAAAATCGAAAACGGAGAATGGCCGATCGGAAGTAAGATCCCTAGTCAAAGGCAGTTAGTAAAATTATTTCATGTAAATCGAAGTACTGTAATAACTGCGCTCGATGAACTTATGGCAGATGGCTTAATTCAAGGGAAAATCGGAGCAGGAACAGTTGTAACAAATAATACATGGTCATTATTAGCGACGAATCCCCCGCCTGATTGGAGTGAATATGTAAAAGCTGGTATTCATAAACCTAGCAAGTTAATGGTACGAGAAATAAATGAAGCAGAAGCAAATAAAACACTTATCCATCTTAGTAAAGGTGAACTTGCACCTCAAATTTTCCCGCTAAAAACGATGCAGTCCATTATGAAAAACGTAAGTGACGAATTAGATTATTTCGGATACGAAGAACAAAAAGGTTTTTTACCGTTACGTGAGGCAATAAGTAACTACGTAAAATCATTCGGAATACATGTATCACCGGGTTCTATATTAATCGTCTCTGGTGCATTACAAGCATTGCAATTAATATCAATTGGTCTTTTGCATAGAGAATCAACTGTTTTACTTGAACAACCTTCTTACTTATATTCACTTCATGTATTTCAATCAGCAAATATAAATTTATCTGGTATAGCTATGGATCATCACGGTATTTTACCTAACGAATTATTAAAACGCATTAAATACAGTCAAAAGAAAAACATTTTATATTCTATTCCTAGTTTTCAAAACCCAACTGGGATATTAATGTCTCAAGAACGAAGAAAAGAAATAATAAAGATATGTGAAAAGGAACAGTTACCTATTATTGAAGATGATATTTATCGTGAGTTATGGATTGATGAACCCCCTCCAGCTCCTTTAAAATCAATAGATAAACATGGACATGTATTATATGTTGGTAGTCTATCTAAAACACTTAGCCCAGGACTTAGAATTGGATGGATTATTGGACCTGAACCAGTTATTGAAAGATTGTCAGATATAAAAATGCAAACAGACTATGGATCGAGTTCGTTATCCCAAAGAGTTGCTGCTGAATGGATAAAAAAAGGTTTTTATGAAGAACATGTTGCAAACGTAAGAATTCAACTAAAAGAACGAAGACAAATCATGATACGGGCTTTAAATAAGTATTGTGCAGATATTGCCACTTGGGATATTCCTAACGGCGGATTCTTTATATGGCTTAAGGTTGTACCTAGCATTCCGATGAAGAAATTATTTTCAGAGGCACTATCAAAGGGAATTCTTTTAAATCCAGGACGTATTTATGAAGAAGAATCAGAACCGTACATTCGTTTATCATATGGATATGCTTCTCCAGAACAAATGACTCACGGGGTTAAATTGCTGAGTGAATTAATCCGTAAGCTAATGGCATAATAAAAACTCCTCTTTTTCTATAGAGGAGTTTTTATGTATCTTATTTACCACAACCGCATTTCCTGCCCCAACACAATAAGTCCTTCATAAGGATCTCCTTCAATGTTTAATACTTGAGCAAAAGCAGGTTCTGTTTTTATACCGTTCTCTTTCAAGCGAAGAATTTCTTCCCTTATATGTGGATGCTGCATTAATAGCATGTGCTCTACTATCATATGTCTATATGCATTTTGGTTACGCACTGGCTTAGGCTGAGCAAATAATTCAAATTCAAAACCTTCGAATTCAAAATTTACCTTTATCGATTCAGTACCTTTCATTTTTTTCTTTTTTATATTGAACCCTCTATAAGAACCATATAAAGATCTCATTTCCTGCTCAAAAACATCAAAGTTATGTACTTCCATTACTATATCTAAGTCAGATTGGAGAGTATCAATTCTTATAGGGATTGTCCCGCAAAGAACGGGACTATACAAAGCTAAATCCTCCATTATGTTTAGTTTATTTAAAACATCATATACCTTTTGTTGTTTGTCATTCCCTGATTGTAAATATGTAATAGATGTAAACATGGAAGTCTCTCCTTCATTTCACGTAATACGTGGCTCACTAAAATCAAGAAAAATTTGTCCGTTTAAATTTGTTCTAGGATTACCTTTATTTCAATATATTAAGGCCAACAAACAATATGTTTCAACTTTTCTCCTATACTGCAATACTATAAAAATAAAAAAGGAGGAATTATTATGAGCATTTTTAACATTCTTTTAACCATACACATACTATTTGGAACAATATGCTTAATCACTGGTATTGTAGCGATGGTTGCTCAAAAGAAGAAAGGAAAACATACTGAATGGGGCGAGATATATCATGCATCCTATGTTGTCATTACCCTTACGGCAATAATATTATCCATTATCAACTGGGATAAAATCGCATATTTATTTTATGTAGCAATCTTCTCTTATTCATTTGCAATTTATGGATACCTCGCACGAAAAAAACGTTGGAAAAATTGGCTCCATCACCACATTAGAGGTATGTTAGGTTCTTATATAGGTGCAGTCACCGCACTTTTAGTAAATGTCGGCATCCATATTCCCATTATAAATTTACTTCCGCCAATATGGTTTTGGTTTTTACCCACATTAATTGGTATCCCCCTCGTAGCCAGTGTATCAAAAAAATATAAAAAGCGTAGTTAAAATTAATTACATTTTGATTACTTTCTGATTATTAGAATGAAAAATTATACTCTATATATTACGAATGATATTATGAGCACTCGTCCTATGAACATCTATAATAAAATGCCGCCCAACAGGACGGCTCTTATTTTTACTTTACAAATGTAACATATTCACCAGAAACCCATTGATTTCCACCAACATTATACCAACCATCTTTATATCCAAACGATTGATATTTTGCACCTTGGTACACATTTTTCACAATACCGTAATTTGTTCCTGGTCCGGTACGAACACGCAATACATCCGCTATTATAGTAACTACGCCTACACCATCGTTTGATGATTGTGAAGTTGCGGGTACATTTCCTCCCGTATAACGAATATATGATGGATCGTTATAAATCCACTGATCGCCACCTAAATTTAACCAGCCATTTGATTGCCCAAATACTTTGTAGGACTCTCCTTTCCCTAATTGGCGAATAACACCATATCCAGTACCAGGTCCTTTTCGTAAATTTACATTGCTACCGTTAATATAAGCTACCCCTACACCATCATTCGTTGGAGGAGGAGTCGCTACGTTTTGAAAACCTTTTCCAAAAGTATCCGTTCCATACCCTTTGTAGTTATATTGCAAATGCGGGCTATCCACAAATCCTTTCCAGTCACCGCCCCATTCAAAGCCAATTTGTTTAGCATAACGAATTGCTGATGCCCACGGTTCTTTATTATAGCCATTCCAATCTTCTGTACCATTCGACTGAATTGGAACAAAATCTAATGCTTGTCCTACTAAGTGATATGAGCGCATCGTTTGCGATGCTCCTTTACGAACATATTCACGTTGTTGCTCGACCGTACGGATTGTTTCGTAAATTAACACTTCAATACCATTGTCAATGCAGTACTGATACCACTTAAAAGCGGCAGCTTTCGTATTATCCGCTAATTTATTCAGATTACTTACATTTCTATTGTGGTATTTCAATATGCAACATCTCCTTTTCTATTATCATATGCAAAATTCGTCTCATGGGTTGTACATATACCTAGAACGATACGAAGTACAAATACATAAGAAGCCAATTCATCTAAAAAGGTTTTCACTTCTAGCTTCAAACTTTGTAAACTGAAATCAAAGCAATAAAAAACCACAACCTAGGTCTTCCAGTTGCGGTTTTTGGTATTTTCTTTTGATATGATACATGCCTTCTTGCATTGATAATCCTAGTATACAGGTTGTGTAAATTTTCCCTTTATGAATAACACTACTTATTCATGATTTTTCAAATCCAATATTGAATGTAAATGATCTGGATAATTGGTAAACATCCCGTCGACTCCCCATGCAAGTAACTTTTTCATATCATTTTCATTATCTACTGTAAATGGATGAACTTCTAATCCACTTTTCTTTATTTTCTTTACATAATCTGAATCGATATATTTGTAATTCATACCAAGACCTATGCAGTACATTTTATACTTTTCTATCTCTAATTTTGTTAATTGAACTGCTTTTTTATAAGGTAATAATTGTACTATGGATATATTACTATTTAAGCTATGAATCTTTTGTAGACTTTCTTCACTAAACGATTGAATAATAACTTTATCCTGTATTTCGTAGTAATTAATAATTTCTAATAATTTTTCTTCCATTCCTAAATATTCATCAGGTGATTTTGTTTCGATATAATAGTTCGCGTTATGCCCAAACGTTTCAATAATTTCTTTTAATGTTGGGACTTTAGCATTTTCAAATTCTTTCTTTGCTAAGTTCGGATATTTTTCATAAAAAAAAGAACCTGCATTTAGTTGCTTTATTTCTTCTAATGTATGCTCTTTCACTAGCCCAGTACCATTTGTTGTACGATTTAAGGTTTCGTCATGCATAGCCACTAAATGTCCATCTTTTGTCATTTGGAGGTCAATTTCTATATAATCTCCATTCATTTGTTGTCCTAATTTATATGCTGCTATTGTATGTTCAGGTGCGTACGCAGAAGCACCTCTATGTGCGATATTTTTTATATGATTTGATTGATTAATAGCTTTAGTATACTTATGTTCATTTATTTTCTGAAAAACAAAGATACTTATTACTATAAAGGCACAAATTATTGTAACAAGATATATCTTTTTCATAACGATTTATAAGCTCCTATATAAAGACGATTTAACTAGAATGATTTACTCAATTAAATGTCGATTTTCCAATACAGTCATTTTACCGATAGCTTGAAATCCCGATTTTTTATAAATATTGATTCCATCGTGTGAAGCTTGTAATACACAATAAGTATTTTTAAATTTTTGTGCTTCTTGCAGAAGGAAATTGAACATAGTAGATCCGAACCCTCGTCCTCTCATTCCTTCTTTAGTTGCTATGTCATAAATACCAATACTATCTTTTGAACATATCAATGAACCAACAGTTACGACTTCACCTTCATATAACCCTAAAAATAATTTCAGATTCTCACTGTTACATATATCAAGATTAGAAATTTGATTATAGAATGCTTGTACATGTATACCTTCTTCTGATGTGCCGAATAGATGAGCTAACGTTTCTCCAAATTTATTTATTTGTCCAGGGGAAGCTGCTTGTTGAATAGTAAAACTTACTGGCATGTTTATTGTTGGGGAAATTGTTTTTAAGTCTGCTACCATCGCAATATTCTGTTCCACTTCTTTTAAACCGATTTTAATTAACTCACTTTTTATATCCCGCTCTTGCTCCTCATCCCATAACCAAACACTCATTGGAAAATTTCTTTGATAATAGTATTCTACCTCTTTATATAATTTCTCGATCCCTTCCGTTAAATTATTGTTTAGTAGAGTGATGATATTAAATGTATCGGCAGGTAATCCACAATCAACAGCAATATAATCTTTCGTTTTTTTATACTCATTCCGGGCACAAATTGTGCAATATATGAAGTTTTAAATGCAAAGTTATCTAGTAATAGTTGTTTATAATTCATCAATAGTTCTCCTTTTCATAAAAAGTAACACTCGAATTTTTCTATATTAAATATAACATATTAGAAATTTACCATTTTCTATAAAAAGTACCTCTTTAAATTGTGCTCTATAGTTTAAAATAATTAAAAATGATATAACGTTGTCGGAATGAAAAAAGTGGTATATAATAAATATTAACATTACTAGTAATTATTTTAGGTATTCCTAGAATAAAGGAGCGATACATATGAAAATTACTATTTATTTCGGAAGTCATGAAGATCAAGATGTTCGTACTATGGACTGTCATTTAGATGTAGAAGATACAGAAGAGATTGTTTCTGTATCATAATATAAATAGTTAGGGTAAACCCTATTCCTTACAGCGTTTAAGGCACCTTTTATAAGGTGTCTTTTTTGTTATATTTTCATCAAAAACCCTTTACTTTATAGCGTTTTAATAGTAAAATATAAATATACGAACAAACGTTCTTTTTATTTTAAACGTACATGAAGGGATGATTTTAACAATGGCTCCATTAAAGCGCAGAGGAAGAAAAAAGCAAGCACCTATTATTTCAAATACAGGCTTTATCGGCTCTGTCTTTATTGATACATTGGAGTTACAAAAGAAATCCTATTATTTCGCTCGTAAAAAACTTCAAATTGTTCATCACGTATTAGATGGTCTCTCTGGAGCAACAAGTGCTTTATTTAAAGAACATAACATTTCAGCATACATGTCATGTGTGTATTTACATAAACAAAAGAAAATTGGTTTTGTTCTTTCAACGAAACCATTTGAACAAAGTGATGGCGTTGCTTATTTTGTAAATTATTTAATCGAAAAGAATTTTTACGGCGACCATGACGAAGATGTAGAATATCAAGAAGTATTTAATACAGGTTTTATCGGTGTAGTATTCGCTGATTTGTCTAGTATAGATCGCTTTAATTTCGAGTTTGAAATGGGTATGCTAACGAAATTAATGAAAGATATGATTATTCCGGTTAAAGAACTCTTTTTACGCCATAATGTACCGGCTTACATCTCCACTTCTCATTTAGAAGAACAAAACAAATTAGGTTTCGTTCTCTCTGTAAAGCCATATGATGAACGCGCTGAAGCTGATTTATATTTTGAAGCGTATTTAAAAGAACGAGGATTATTTATTGGTGATGAAGAAGATGATATTGATAAAATTGTTATTAGAAAAACAGCTGAATTACGATAGAAAAGCGCAGGATGCTGATCCTGCGCTTTTTATAATTTATGAAACTGATTTACCAAATAAACGGTATTAGTTTTTTTGTATTCTGTTTATACACTGTAAATTGTTCTCCATACTTTATCTGTAAGTAAGCATCAGATTTTGGAATATATTCAAAAATAAATACAAAGAACAGGCCTAGAGATATAAACAAACTATAAATATTGCTAGAGATAAATGCTAAACCTAACACCCAAAGGCAATCTCCCAGATAATTAATATGAATCGCATATTTAAATAAACCGCCTGTATATAGCTTACCTTGATTTACAGGATTATCTTTAAAGGATTTTCTAAGTAGCTCTGAAACTGTGTTTAACATACTTCCTCCTAAAAATAATATCCAACCTATTGTAAGTAATATTAAATTAGGATCCTGATTACTAGTAATCATTAAGATTGGAAAACCTAAATAATAAATTCCAAAAGCAATACTGTTCATAATGGCTTCTTGCCATGAAATCCCTCTAGGCAACCATATAAACATCATAGCTGTTAATCGTAAAGCGGTGATAATTAAAGCTATAAACAACCCTATTGAAATGCCTTGTTTGAAATAAGTAATGAAAAGCAAGTAAAACGCAATGATTAGATAGATAATCTCAGTAACTAAAATTAATATTTTTTCTTTTATTGTTGGCCGGTTTATACCATACATTGTGATACACCCCTTCCTTTATTCATTTTATAGGAAAATATACTTCTATGATGTTATTCTCCTCCTGTGTGCTATAAGGATTCGTTTTATAAACCTCAAACGGAGCGCCATTCAGTTTATAGTTATTTTCCTCAATCCAAACATGTAGCTTTGTATGAATAAAAGGTAATTCTTCGTAAGAATCAATAAGCGTAGCCATTGCGCAAAGACCGGGATTAAACACTTTTGTTTTATTAGTGGCTTCTGCAAGGGGAATCGCAATTTCTACATCATAATTTTCAGATACATATTCTGAACTATGGAATATAGCAAGTGGTTTTGCACTAGGTAATAAATTTTCAAATGAAATTTTACTAAACAACTCATTAAAGTGTGTTAGGAAATCAGCGGTATTAATTTGTTTTCGCTGAGATAATATATTATAGGTTAAGTGATTTACAAGATTAATCTCAATATGATTTAAGTAACCTATGTACTTTAACTGGAGAGGACTTGTACTACGCGTTCATATAAATTTTATAGACGTTAAGGATTTTGTTTTATGGGAAGTGTTCTTGCTATGGAATCGGAATTGTAAATATAGATGAACGTGATTCAAATCAAAAAAAGGTACTCCTAGAAGTACCTTTTTAACTATTCTATATGTGCGAACGTTTTCAAAAATTATTGGATATAAATTGACGTACGCATTGTATTAAATGGCGCGTTTATAGATGTTTTTTGGTATTCAAATGTTCCTTGTTGATGTCCAGATGCATCCCATTTGTAATACCAGCCAACGATTGGTTTTCCGCCGATTATTGTGGATCCAATACTTTTTACATTAGAACCATTCATTTTAGTAAACGGATTTTGACCGTATCCCATCTCTTTCGTTGTAATATATAAGTATTTTCCCCCGTGGTTACGTGTTGTGCTAAAGCTGTTTTGGTTAATTGTTTCTACTCCGCCCAGCTCAGACTCTACTTGTACGACGTTTAGTGAAGTAAGTGGTGCTGCTGGTCCAGCTGAAGCTTCTGTTGCCATCCCTAATCCGACGAACGCTGTGATTGCTAACGATGAAATCCCTAGTGCTGCTTTTTTAAACATAAAAAACATCCCCTTCCATCTATTGTTTTCTCTTTCATTGTCAATATAATCCTAATAATCTTATATGTAAATAGATTGTAACTGTAGAAATAAAAGGTAGAATATTCTGATTTATTAGCATTTAAAAATATGACTTCAACTTTTTTCGTTAAAGATAGTCATCAATCTCTAACTACTCTAACTACCTAATGACCTCAAATAAACGCTATTCAAGTCATTTTAAGAGGTACAAAAGACCTTATAGTATATAAGGTCTTTCCCAACACTCTGAAAAAACCCGTGAATGATTCACGGGTTTTACTTTAATAACTAATTGCTATTGTTCCCTCACCTGCATGAACCGCAAATGAAATTGGTAATGGATATAATTTGAAATCCATTTCGGGGAATGCTTGTTTAATATCTGCAATCCATTCTTCCGCTCCAGCTTTATCGTTAGCATGGAACATATGAAGTACTTTTGGTAATTCTTTTTCAAGTTCATTTTTAATATATTCTCGACATTTTTGGATTTTACGAACTTTCTTTTCAAGTAAAAGCTCTCCACCTTTTACTTCTAGTATTAAGTTCACACTTAATAAACTTCCAAGTAAAAATTGAATACCCTTTACACGACCACTCGCATATAAACCTTTTAAACTCTTTGGGAATACATGAAAAGGTCTTCTTTTTTCATCTACTAATGTTTTGTGTATATCTTGTAAAGTCATACCATCATTGTATAACGATTTCGCTTTTCTAATTAATTCATCCATTGGATAACTTGTTGTTTCACTGTCTAATACAGTTAATGGAAAACCTGCCATTTCTGCAGCTAACTTCATATTTTGATAGGTTCCACTTACTTTTCCGCTAATAGCAACTGCAAATCCTTCTTCATATCCTTCTTTGCATTTTGTAAACAACTCTACCATTTCCCCAATATTAGGTTGTGAAGTAGTGACTATTTTACCTTCGTTTAACGCATTATAAACCCGTTCACGTACACCTTCTTCACAATCTTTGTACGAAATTCCATCAATAATAACTTCGATTGGGATAACAAAGTTATCTCCTTCTGTTTTAAAATTCGCAGTTGTACTATCAGTAATCCAAGCAACACGCTTCATGTTGTTCCTCCCTTAATTCAATTCCTCTTTTCTAATTTTTCTATATATTTATGTTATAAAAAGAGAATATCCCTGTAATAGTAACAGGACTTTATTATTTTGGCTATAGTAGATGTATATTAAATGTGACTATTTCTTGTCTATTCCACAAATAAAAAAGAAAATCAAGGAATTTGCTCGATTTTCTTCTTATTCATATACTATTTAAAAGTTTCATTATCTAAAATTACAACATAATCATTCGTTAATCTTCCTGCCTCTTTTGTATAACTAACAAGCCTTTGTATATTATCACAGCAAATTTTTGCTCCCCATACGAGTAACGGTATGCCAATAAAATCGATATGGAACCTTCTAGAAAACAGACCACCAAAAGTCATTGGTAAAGGTACGGTTGGTGATGTATTAGAAAAAATAATTTTTTCATGACTTTGATAATGTTTTTGCAAGATTTCTCCTAAATGCTTCATCGCTGGTACAACAACTTTTGATGCGCCACATCCAATCGTATATACAGGATGACCGTTTTCGTCTATTCCATGAAAAATAATTTTTCCCATATCTTCTGTTTTCAATTTATTAAAGTAATCTACATTCAAAATTTCTTCTTTTGTTAACTTACGATCCGTTGGTAATTTATTTAAATGATACGCTGCAGCTAGTGATGTTGTATGTGTACCGCCGAAGTCTGTGTAAATGTATATCATATTATCATCCCTTGTTGTAAAAGTTCAATGTTATTTAGTATTACCGTTCGCAACAATGTTAAACAAGGGATGCATGTATTTACGCTTTTTGTGTTAATTCATTATATTTTTTCCAAATATAATAACGTCTACTAATTACGGTGCCTAATGTAATACATAAAAAGGCATTTGTTACAACCATTAGTGTCTGGTGCGTGCTACCAGAAAACATACTTTGTTTAATAATAATTTTTACTCCTAAAATAACAAGAAGAATTATTGTACTTACCCAATTTCCTTTCCGTAGTACATGACCCGTTTCACTATCTAATCGAAATGTTAAAGCTTTCCCCCGTATAATTCCAATACCTAAGCCAATTCCAAGCATTACAAAAAACAGTAGTCCTTGCAGCAAAGTTATTTGTCCCATACGAATAATGGACTGAACTGTTACAAAGCACAACAAAGCCGGAATGAGCCAAATACGGTTTATTTTCACTTTTCGTTCTTTACTTTGCATCAAAACAATAATAAGAACAACAAGTAAAATATCCATTTAGAATCCTCCTATAAACTTGTTTATCTTTAAAGATTATATTCTCCTCTTTTCATTCCATAATTGAAATACAATAGCTACTTTCAAGTGTAAGATGGAAAATGTGAGTTCTCATCAGCCTTAAGCATTATTTATAAAAATAAAAAGACGTACTTTTTACTCGTACGCTTTTAATAACTCGTTTAAACTCCTATTTATCAACTAATTCCACACCTTTAGAATTAGTTTTACCCAACAATCGAATGTTAAATTTATTAATAGCTTTTAAAAAGATATTATAAATACAATATCCAACAATAGAACCTATAACATTACAGATCACATCATCAATATCAGTAATACGTCCCACTCCACTAAATAAAGACTCAATTAATTGTAGCAATTCAATACTAACTGATATAGCAAATCCTAATAAAATATTATTTTTGAATTTCGTATATTTATCCCATAAGATTGGTGCTGAAAATCCTAAAGGCATTAATAATAAAATATTCCCGCCTACATTTCTTACAATTAGACCAATCATAAACAGGGCATCCCCATCATAAGCACTACCAATTTGATTGATGTCTTTAATAATTGATGCAAATGGTATTATATTGACCGAGCGATTCAGATTTTCAACATTAGAAGGAAAACCAATTGGTAAAGGGAATAAAGTTACTGCAACAACCATACAAATGTAGACCACGAATAAAAAACTTATTATTTCTTTCCACCAAATCACATGTTTTTTATTTTTGGTACCAATTAATATTCCACGTACAATTAAATAACAAATAACCCCTAAAATAATAAACAAACTACCGTTGATCATATACAAATTGCTAACACGCCCTTTCATATGAATGAATAATTAAAATTTACAACTATATAGTAATGTTTTCGAATTCCAAAATCTATATAATTGTATATATTTTTATGAAATTATAAAACCCTTTATTTACTAAATAAAGGGTTTCTCGTTAACTAAAATATTTTTCAAAATAGAAACTATCATGAACCCGTTTAAATTATTTTTGTATCTCTTCTTTAATATCCATATAATTAAAAAGCTCTTTCTATTTCTGTCATTAATTTTTCGGGTCCTGCCCCTTTATTCGATGGAATAACTAAAGTGATTCCTAATTCTGGATATATAGACGAGCGAAAACTGACGCCTGGATCATATCCCATTATATGATATTTGAATACCTTGTTTTCTCGTGTTTCAATCCATATTCCATAGCCGTAAGACTGTTTATCATTTACTTGAATGTGGGGAGTTAAAAGTAACTTTGTATATTCCTTTCCTAAAATTTCATTATTAAATAGTGCCGCCCAAAATTTCAGCATGTCTGGTGCAGTAACATATGCACCTCCATCAGCTCCTCCTTTTATTGGTATAGAGTAGGCGTTTGTTCTCCAATTTTGGTTAGTTTCATCCTTTATATATCCTAGTGCTGTATGTCTTGGTAATCTATCTAAAGAAAAATAGCCAGAATCATTCATACCAATTGGATTAAATATGTTCTTTTCTATATACTCCGTAAATTTAAATCCCGTCTGTTCTTCTATTATTAATCCGAGTATGATAAAACCTGCATTGTTGTAGTGAAACTTACTTCCAGGTGTAAACATCATATTACTGTTTTGGAATAATGGTAAAAAATCTTTTAAGCTCTTTAATAGATACATAGGTGTTTGTTTCCAAAGATCTTCGAAGTTATCCATAATACTTTCATCAAAATAATCTGGTATACCAGCGCTATGCGTTAGTAGTTGATGTATTGTAATATCTTCATCAAAGTTTGGAAATTTTATCTCTAGACAATCTTTTAATTTTGTATGAAAAGAAATAACACCTTTTTCAACAAGTTGACAGATGCCAATTGCAGTGAAAATTTTACATCCTGAGGCAATGCCGAATCTTGTTTGTATCGTATTGCTTATACATTCACTTTGGTTTGCGTAACCCAATGCTTTTTCATAGACTAGTTTTTTTTCTTTTTTTACTAAAACTACTCCAGAGAAATCTATTTCCTTTTGTATTTCTTTTACAATTTTATTAATCTCATCTTTTGTTTTTATCACGACAACCACCCTTATCTTTCCAAATTGTTCTTTCCCCTTATTAATTTTTCCATATAAAGGGGAAAGAACCCTCTTATTGAATACGATAAATTGTTAATGAGAACACAAAGTTTATTTCGAATTTATCCCGCATTAACGGACAGTAAGACCCCCACCTCAAAATTCAGTGGAAGTTAAGCGGGGGATGAACAAAACCCCCACTGATTAAAGTTTCACTTTATTGATTCAGTAGAATACAACTTAGATTGCAATGGGAATAAAGTAAACACACACAATACGATAGTGATAAATAACATTATTAATGACCCTACAATAACTACAAGTTGTATAGAAATGAACTGAGTCGCAACACCAGATAATATTGTAATAAAAATTGTTACTAACGCAATAATAAGCCCATATATACTCCCGATCCGTCCCATCATATGAACAGGGATGTTATTTTGGTAAAATGTATAAAATCCTGTATTTGCATATGCCATCGAAAAAGATAAAATAAAGAATCCAATAGCAGCTATTAAAAATACATTTGAAAAGGCATAAATTAAATAACCAATTGCGATGAATAATGATCCTATTCCAATTAGAAATGAAGGTGCTAATTTCTTTGACAAAATTGTATTTGTTATGGCACCTAATATATAGCCTGCACCAGCTATACTAACTAGAAAACCGTATTCACTATCTGTTAGTAGTAATACCTCTTTCGCAAACGATAGTTCAAGTGAATCAGTAGCAGTTGCTAATACGAACATACTTTGAAATAAGAAATACACATATACGACATACACATGTTTTCTACTAAAATTTATAACAGTGCTCCAATCTTTTTTTAATACTGTAAGGGATAATGTATTACTAGTTGTATCCGAATCTTTTTTCTTATCAAGGTTGGGTAAAAGTAATGTAATTAATCCTGATAAGAGAAATGCTATAGCATTCATATATATAGCGAATTCTGGTGTACCCGCAATTAATAATCCCCCCGCTACTGCTGGTCCAATTAGTGATGCACCAGATCCTATTAAACTACGTAGTGAGTTGAAACGTTGTCTTCGCTCTACTGGAATTAATTTCGTCATATACGTCATAGCAGTTGACTCATAAATTGCACTGGCCATACTTATAAAGAATACGAATACATAAACAATCCAAAGTGACGGAAGTAAAGGTAAAATAGCGATAAATAACGCACGATATATATCGAGGTGAATCATTAACTTCCGTTTATTTAAACGATCAATCATACTCCCAGACCAAGCGTTTGTAAATAAAGTGGCTAATGGTTTTATTACATATAAAGTAGCAACAGCTAAGGCTGAGCCACCCATATTATAGACAAGTACATTCAGTGCTATTAAGTAAATCCATGCCCCTAAATTCGCAATACCAACTCCGGACAATAGTAATAAAGGATATTTCCAATCTTTAAGTAAGTTTTTCATTTTTGGCCCCCGCTTTCCAAATTGTTTTACAACAATAAAAAAATCCCACCCCCAAGACTTTTAATCTTAGGGACGAGATTATCATCGCGGTGCCACCCTAGTTTGTTAATATGTCACCATACTAACCTTATCAGGTACTGCATTCTCATTCATGCTTATACCATAGCTCTATAACGGGAGCTCCCGTCACACCACCCCCTTCATAACAGGTTCCGGTGTACTGCTCAGAGGCTTGATTCAATAAAGAATTTTTACTCCTTTTCAGCTAAATGGAGCTCTCTGTGAAAAATTCATTTTATTTACTATTCTCTTCACTGCATTTGATTTTTTCCATATTATCACAAATGATTTTAACTGTAAATAAAAAATAATCAGATATTTAATAACGTATTATTATTAATTCGCTTATTTATTATTTTTTCTAAAAATTACGGTGCGTGAAATTACTTATAACTCTAAAGAAAGAGCCATTTTCATATAGCTCCTTCCAAATACCTGAATTAATTTGTATTCGCCTCTGTTAACGGTTGTAACGGCGGTTCTAATTCTATTTCTAGTGTATCTCCTTCTTGTAAACCTTGTCCTTTTTCAATACTTTGGCTCGTTACATAACCCGTACCAGAAGTTTTCAAATCTAATTTCAAAAGCTTAGAGAAATACATAACATCACGCATGGACCAACCTTTTACATTTGGCATATGTGCGTTATTTCCTAATAAAAATATACGATCTCCTTCACTTATTACCTCGCCAGACTGTGGGTATTGTTTTATTATTTTTCCTTCTCCTAAAATTACCGGCTGTAGCTTCTCTTTTTCTACACTTTTCTCTATTGTATCCATCGATTTATTTACATAATTTTGCACTTTTAATTGAGATTGTTTCGCTGCATCAGCTATTTGTTTTTCTGTATACGGTTTCACTTTTAAATATTCAAGGCTGTTTTTTATAACAGGTTTAAATATTTCAGCAAGAGGCTGAGCTCCATACTCATCTCCTTTTAACTTTGGCTGCTTAATAGCTAAGTATACGATTAACTCCGGATCATCAATTGGAGCCATTCCTAAAAAGGAGAAAATGTAATTCTCTTTCCCTTCCATATATCGGCCGTTTTCAGGATTCGGGATTTGTGCTGTTCCTGTCTTACCTCCAATTGGATAACCATCCACTTTATACATTGTACCAGTTCCTTTTGAAGATGTTATAACACGCTCCATTAAGCTTCTAACCTTGTCCGCTGTTTCTTTTTTTATCGGATTCCCAATTTCTTTCGGTTGATTTTCCATAATAACTTCTTTGTTTGTTGGATTTACAATTTTATCAACGATATATGGTTGCATCATTTTCCCGTCATTTGCTATTGCAGTAGCCGCTTGGATTAATTGAATAGGAGTTACTGTAGAACCTTGGCCGAAAGAAGTTGTAACTTGTTGAATTTGCGTATTTAATAATAAAGTATTTTTACTTTCACCAGGTAAATCTATTCCTGTTTTTTGATTGAATCCAAATTTATTCATATATTGCTTAAATTTATTTGGTTTCAGTAACTGATCTTCTAAAATAGAGAAAGCTACGTTTGATGACCTTTCAAAACCTTCATCAAACGTAATTGATCCCCATCCAAATCCACCATTATGATCTTTTATATCAGATGAACCCACGGAATATTTTCCAGATTGAAAATATTCTTTTCCGTTATATACACCTTCATTAATGGCAGCTGCTAACGTAAAAACTTTCATTGTTGAACCTGGTTCATATGCATTTGCAATCGGATCATTTAAAAAGTATTCGATATCACCTACATTAGGATTGTAACTAGGTTTACTAGACATTGCTAAAACCTTTCCTGTTTTTGGATCAGCAATAATTCCAATTAACATAGAAGGATCATAATGCTCTTGTGCTTTGTTCATCGCTTCTTCTAAAAAGCTATTAATTTGTTTATCAAGGGTTAAATATACGTTATTCCCATTTTTAGCAGGTTCTACTTTACCTATATCATTCGTAAGCGGAATCCCCCTTCGTGTACCCACATATTCTATATTCCCGTTTGTAGAGCGCAAATATTTATCCAAACTCTTTTCAAGCCCAAACTTTCCTTCTGTATTCCCTTTATCATCTGGTCTAGCAAAACCAAGTATATAGGATGCAAAGTCTTCATTCGGATACACTCTTGCTTTTTCCGTCATAAAAGATACACCTGGTATTTTTAAATTATTAATTTTTTCCTTCGTTTCCCTAGATAAGTTCCGACCAATTTTTCCAATTTCAACTTGTGTACGCCCTTCATGCAAGTTTTTCAATACTTCTTCTTTATCAATTTCAAGCGCATCGGCTAATTGTTGTGCGGTTTCATCTTTATTTTTCACTTTATCTTTTCCTTTTAAATTCACAACAACTCGATACGTTGTAGAATCTTGTACTAACACCTTCCCGGTTTGGTCATAGATAGTGCCACGATTCGCTTCTAAAACACCTTTTTTATTATGTTGTTCATTCGCTAGATCCTTTACATTCACATTATGCACGACTCCTACTGCCTGAATATAGAATATACGCAAAATCATAATAAGAAACAAAACAATAAAAGCAATCATCATATATCGAGCGCCTTTATTCGTTTGGAGTTTTTGCATACTTATCTCCTCTCTTTTGGAATGGATTCGTACGAAGATACGTTTTTAAATTTGTAATTTTTGTTTGCGATACTATATGTTTCGAAGTTTTCTTTTTAATTCCTTTAAAACAATGCAAAACTAACTGTTGTTATTTTGTGTCATTATTTTATATAATTTAAATTCGGTGCGTGAAATTTCAAAATATTAATTAGTACAACTTGATTACAGAGCACTCTAAACTCTTTTCTTATTTCCTATAAAAAAGTTCCCCTCTGGATGTCCAAAGGGGAACTTTTTTATAATACAATTATGCGATATGGTTATATTTCGCTAAGAAAGGAATTCGTCTCGCTACTAATGCATACATTTTGAATACAAGTTTCGCTATTGGTTCAAACATACGTGCACTTTGCATTACTAATGCGCTCATAATAAGTGTTAAGAATGCTGCACCAAGTATATCTAAAGGATAATGAACACCTACGTACATACGTGATATACCGACTAATACTGCCCATAATAGCGCGATATATTTCAGTTTTTCTCCTCTAAGAATAAATACGAAGACGATTGAAAATACAAGTACAGAATGATCGCTAACGAATGATGAATCTGCTGCATGTGGTACTAATTGATGTACATCATGTGATACGAACGGACGCGGATGGTAATATACTGCGTGTATAAGAACATTTACTAATAATGCAAAAATAACCGAAAGCGTCGTATATAAAACTGTATATTGTTTTCTAATTGCCTTATCTTTCTTTCCATTATTAAACCATAAGATAAGCATAAATAAAATGGCTACGTATGCAGCGCTATTTGTAATAGCAACCATTAACGTATCTAATAGTTTGGATGAATCAGCAAAATTATTAAACCACTGAAATACTGTGTAATTCATTAAACTCTCTCCTTACATACAAGTGTTCTTGATTTACACAGTATACAATACCATTATGAAAATAGGCTTAAACTTTTTTCATCTAATTCTCATTTTACTATTATTCATATGACAATTATAAAACAAATTTTATACGCTATTTATGTATAAAGCTGGTAAGCCTTTATAATAAGGCGGTTCGTATTTTTTCATGTTTGGGATACATAACATATTCATTTAAATATACTAATTGCAAAATCATATTTTTTAATTCATTTGAAGTACAATATTTCCGAATTGTTCTCCATGTTCCATACGGCTTAGTGCTCGAATTGCTTCTTCTAACGAGTAAACTTTATCAATAATTGGTTTAATTTGATGTTTTTCTATAAACTTTATCATCTCATTAAATTCCTCACCGCTACCCATGGATGTTCCCATAATATCAATTTGATTGTAAAATAGCGCGCGTAATGGTAATTCAATTTTATCTCCTGAGCTTGCACCAAAATTCACGATTCTTCCATTTGGTTTTAATACATCAAAATATTTCAAAAAAGTTGCCGGACCTATACTATCTATTATTAAATCTACTTTTTCACCTTGTAAGCTCTCTTCCCAATTTCCAGCACTATGAAAAGAAATATCTGCACCATATTTCTCAGCAAGTTCCCTTTTATTCTCTACCCTAGAAGTAACACTCACTTTTGCGCCAATTGCTTTCGCGAATAACATGGCAAATGTAGCAACACCACCGCCTATTCCCGGAATTAAAACGTGTTCGCCGCACTTCAGTCTACCTTTTGTAAAAAGCGCTCTATATGCAGTTAGTGCGGATAAAGATAAAACACCTGATTCTTCCCAAGTAAGATATGAAGGCTTTTCTACTACATTTTCAGCTGGTACAATTACATATTCAGCAAACGTTCCATCTTTCGGTCCACCTAGCACTTCCGGTAACTCCGGTACTTCAGTAGCATGTTCCCATCCAATACTAGGATTAATAATAACTTCTGTATGTAGTTTAATATTTGAAACTCCTTCTCCTATTTCTGTAACAACTCCTGATCCATCTGACCCTATTACTAATGATAGATCCATTTCTTTTCTATTATTTATAATAAATAAATCCCTATGATTTAATCCTGCAGCTTTTAACTTTACTTTTACTTCACCTGCATTAGGACTTATCTCAGGTGAAAATTTATATTCTAATCCCTCTAATCCTTTTTTATATTGATGTACAATAGCTTTCATTGCTTAATTCCCCCTTAATATTTCCAATGTACTCGAAATATCAAAATAAATAAAATAGTTTGCCTCCAATAATTAGAACTTATATATTTTGTCATGAAAAAAACAAAAAATCCCCTCCCTATAAAAAGTATAGGAAGAGGTTTCAAAACTAGTTAGATAAGAATCTATAAATTTATTAAGTTCTAGCTAATTCTAATATTTTTCGAATAAACGGCGCTTTTGCCTTTGTATACGACACACGATCAAAAGTATATGTAATAGCAAGCATCTCTTTTAATTCTCTATATTCTTCACGTGCCCATTCATGGCTTATTAGAAAGTCCCGAAATAAAATATTGTTTCTCCATTCTTCGCTATTATAAATATAAACATGCAAATGATGAGTACCTGCTCTCCATTTTCCCTTTCTAAAAAAGCGCCAATTCGTAGCTTCTTTTGGAACAAACTCATATCCAATTTCAGATAGAATTTCTATCCAGTTTCCAGTAATTTGCAAGTCCGTTACGCCAATCATCATATCAATAAGAGGTTTAGCTCCTAATCCTTTTACTGCAGTGCTTCCTATATGTTCAACAGCAATTATTTCTTGTCCTAACAAGGAACAGAATTTCTCTTTTTCTTTTATATACTCTTCAACCCAGTCTTTTTGATATGCTTTAATAACAATTTGTTGGTCCATTATATTCACCTCTTTATAAGTGTTTATCATTATATTTATAAAATTTTATATTATTAGCATAGGATTTCCATAAAATATGTCGAAATAGTGGAATGTACAACTTAATTATATTAAATGTGAGGTAATCTATGAAAGATAATTCCGTGGAAATTCAGTTAAATAACGTAACATTCCAATTGAAAGAATATCATAATTTTGATTGGCTTATTAAATTAGGGACCGTATTTGCAGTTTTTGACCAGCAAGATTCAGGTAATATAAGTTTTGGTATAGAAAAAGATGGTCATAAGAAATTTATTAAATACGCAGGAGCACAAACAATTGCATATGAAGGAACAAGAAGGGATGCTATTGAAAGGCTAAAAAATTCAGTTACTATCTATGAAGATTTAAAGCATGACTCGCTTATAAGATTAATCGATCATTTTCCAGTTCAATCTGGATATGTATTAATTTTCGATTGGTTTGATGGTGAATGTCTTCATTCGCATTGGCGTTTCCCACCTCCTGAGAAATATAAAAATCCAAACTCTCCATTTTATAAATTTAGACATTTGTCTGCTATAAAACGAACTCATTCCTTACATTCCATTTTTTCTTTCCATACTTATGTAGAAAAGAAAAACTATGTATCGATAGATTTTTATGACGGTAGTATTTTATATAATTTTAATACAAACGAAACAAAAATTTGTGATATAGATTTATACAGTAAGAAACCTTACATAAATAGAATGGGCCGGCTATGGGGTTCCTCCCGTTTTATGTCACCAGAGGAATTTGAACTAAACGCTATAATTGATGAAAGAACAAATGTATTTAATATGGGAGCAATGGCTTTCTCACTTCTAGGCGGTGAAAAAGATCGTTCCTTTATAAAATGGGAAGCAAGTAAGGAATTATATGAGGTAGCGTATCGTGCTGTAAATGAAAATCGGGCAGAACGGTATGCATCAGTTACAGAATTCTATGATTCGTGGTTAAACGCGGCGAATGCAGAAAGGATATAACCTTAAATTATTAAAAGAAATATAGAGTTTATACTGTTATCATGTATATTAAGACTGTTTTTATGAGTATTTCGTATAAAGTGTGATGTAACTGATTAAAGCTATTTTCAAAGGCGACATATCGGCAATAAGTTATGTCTATTCTGTATAAGTGTTAGCAAGTTCGTTTGCAAACTTGCTAACACTTTTTTGTTTAAATAATTCACACATTTTTTCTTAATATACTGATTATGTTTCCAATTGTGTACTAATGTGTGGGTTTGACTACCCATATTTTAGACAAAATGGACGGTAAGGGTGAGGACAATATAAATATGTCTTTTTCTTTGTATATGTTTATTTCACGAGCTATAAATTTTTTCAATTCCAAGCATGTGTATCATATTCTTCATTATTACAATAAATGCATTTCACGGTAAAGATAGGGAATTTGTATATCTAATATTCATAATTTATGTTATGGTACAATATGTTAATTAATTACAATACTTTCTAAAAGGGGAATACATAATGAAAGCAACGAAACTCATAGCGTTGACAGTGCCAGTTCTATTATTGTTCGGTTGTGGGCTAGGAGATAAAGATTCTACTCCTAAGACTGAAGAAACTAGTAAAGCAATGTTGAAAACTACAATATCTGAGGAACAGTATCCAAGTTACATGTATGAACAATTACTAGATTTTAACTTTAATAAGGATGACATAATAATAGGTTTAGGTTATGCACTAAAAGGTGATGAAAAGTATAAAGAGGTATTCAAAACGGCAAGTATTTTGGATGAAGCTTTAGATCGAATGGAGAACGTAAAAGTACCTGATAAGTATAAAGACACGCATAAACTCATCTTAGAAGGGGTAGAGGATGCAAGAAAAGGTACAAAACCAATATTAGAAGCTAAAGGTAAAGATGTAAAAGAAGTTAGTGTAGTTATTGCGAATAGTTCTCCCCACCTGTTAGGCATGGATAGAGAACAGTGGAAAGAAGCAGTTTACCAATTAGCTAAAGAAAACAAGGATGATTTCTCTAAGGTATATGATAAGAAAGTAGAGGAACATCAAAATAGAAAGAGTAACTCGTAATCAATTATACAACACGATAAGGAAATATAAGAAAATGATGATCAAAAAGGTAAACTATTAAATTTTATTGAAGCTAAATACGAAGTTAAAGAAAAGAAATAATACATACTTAATATTTCTTTTAGGGCGCATCTTCATGAAAGTTGTACGCTCTATATTTAAAGGCTTTCGTTTAATGGGCTTAATTGTAAAGACTTAACTTAAAGCATTATCTAAAAGTAAACATAATATCCCTCCATGACTCTAATGGTACCATTAGCAAGGACAAATTTGAACAACTAGGATATTTATGTAAGTCAGATATAGTGTCTCTTTATCAGTTGCAAGAAAAAAAGTGGATCCCTATTCTCTCACATGGAATCCACTCTTTCTATTTCTACAACTCTATTTTTATACGTTCCTCTTCTTGTCCTTAACAGGACTGCCATCACTAAATCATTAACATAATTATCTTTAGCGGAAGTTAAAAGTTTTTATTTTCTTACACAATTAAAGCGCCCGTTAGTTAAAGATTATGGATAATTAATTTGAAAGTGTTTTATCTAAATACACCTTTTCTTTTGGAAAGCCAATCTTCTAAGGCATCTTCGTGTAGTTTTGTGAATAATTTTGGTATTTGGTCTATTGGGAAGTATTTTAAATCCAAAGTCTCAATACCATCTACAGTAAGTTCTCCGCCAATTGGCTTACATTGAAAACAATGAGTGATAGTCTGAGCTTTATCTCCGTTCGGAAACTCACCAGAATATTTAGAGTAGACACCTATAAGATGTTCAACCTCAACATTTAATCCTGTCTCCTCAAATATTTCTCGTTTAGCGGTTTCTTCAAGAGATTCTCCAAGTTCCATAGCACCACCTGGTAGACCCCACTCATTTCTATCTCCCCGTTTTTGTAAAAGAATTTCATTTCGTTCGTTATAAACAATACCTCCAGCAAAATTAAGAAATATTAAATCATGCCCTACTTTTCCCCGGATATAACGAATGTAGTCCTTATTTGTAGTCATAAATTCCCTCCTAATTTATATATAAAATACAAATCAATTATATAAGGATAGAAGAAAATGGTAACAAAAATGATAATATTCCTTATTCTCATAAGGAATTCGCCCTTTACTTTTTATCAATCTATGCGTTTTTTAAACATTTCTATTCTAATACCTTCATTTCCCGAATCCCCTTTCAAAATAAAGAGAACACCCTTTCTTAAAACAATTTTATCGCGGCTCTAAAAATTGGTGTCCTCTAGTTTTCTAGCCGGACTATATTCTATTTTCAAGCTCATTTCTATCTCCCCATGAATAAAACTCAGCATTCTGTTTATACTACAACTACATCTAGAGACACATCACTGTTTAGAGCGGCTAGGTTTTGTTAGCTGCTCTTTTGTTTTTTACACAAATAAAATCAATAACTCAGCATATAATATCTATGTAGCTAGATTATTACCTCTGTATCGAGCAGTTAGGCTGGGCTAACTGCTCTTTTATTTATGACAAAATGAAACTTTTTAACAGAATTACTTTCGTATAACATTTTCAATCTCGCTTACACTATAACTGTAACTTTAAGTTACACATCTATTACTTAGAGGGCCTAATTTTCTTTTGTGTAACAATTGGTTAGCTCATAAAGTTAACCAATTTGTTGCGTTAAATATTTTTTATTTCTCAATACTTAATACCTGGAATTAATTCTTATTTATTGGTATTAAACTATTGACATTGATTTTCCTCATATGCAATTTTTGAAAAGGCCTTTTCTCTCACATCAGGCCCTTTTATTTATAAAAAAAGATTATTTTATATAGATTACTATAAGCATCCATAAAGCCAAAGCACCAATGATAGCGAGTACTATACGTGTATATAGTATCCTTACTTCAAAGTCTGTTTTCTTGAAGATTTCTCGTAATGGAGATGTCTCAAAATGTTAGCTTGATGGGCATGGGATCCCGCCCACATTTTAACGAAAATATAAGCTAAGCAAATTCCAACATAAAGCGAGCCGAATTTTCTACCCTTAAGAAAAATTTCGGTTCGTTTTATGGTTTCATGACAAGTTGTTTACTGAACAATAAAGTTCTTTATTGGAACAGGCTACTTTCTTCAACAATCTGGCCCGATTGTTGAAGAAGAAATATAATAAAAATGCTTTTGATTGTTTTATTAAACGAATTAAACCGCAAAAAACAAGAAGAATCCCCCCCTTTTTACTAGTACACTAAATCCTATAAAAGGGGGGAGATCATGAACAATAAAGCCATTGGATTATTTCAAGGAATTGCGTTATACATTTCAGCTATTCTAGGATCAGGTGTCCTTTTTTTATCGGGGGTAACGGCCTCAATAGCGGGCCCTGCATCTATTGTATCCTGGTTTATCGTTATTATAATTAGTTTTCCGCTTGCTTATTCCTTTGCTAGTTTGGCACGGATATATCCTGATTCTGGTGGAGCAGCAACCTTTGTTAGAAATTCTTTTGGATATCATCTTGGCAATATCGTTGGGTGGTTTTACTTTGTAACAGCAGCAGTTGGTCAAACGATTGTATCTTTAACTGGTGCTTTTTACGTCAGTCAGGCATTTGGATTTTCGCATTTTGAAACAATTATAATTGCCGTCTTTATTTTGGTAATTGCAGGTGTTTCCAATTATTACGGCGTAAATGTTAGTGGTAAAGTTGCAGTGATTTTAAGTTCCTTATTACTGATTCTTTTAGCGTCAGCTGTATTTGTGGCGTTTCCAAGAATACAATGGGGGAATTTTACTCCCTTTGTTCCAAATGGATGGTTTTCTGTCGGGAACGCTATAACGGTTATCTTTTGGGCATTTTTTGGTTGGGAGGCGATTTGTAATCTGGCTGAGCACTTTAAAAGGCCAGAAAAAGATATTATCAAAGGAGCAGTTATTAGTGCAGTTGTCATTGGATTATTATTTTTAGCGCTAAGTCTTGTCACTATTGGAACGGCCACGTATGGCAGTCAAGAAAGCAACCTGTCTCCTATCGGTGTTATAATGGGAGGTACAGTAGGCGGAGGTGCCAAAGTCGTTACAGCTGTTTTAGCTTTAATTATTTGTACAGGGACAGCGAATGCTTTTGTAGCCAGCCTAACGCAATTAGGATATTCATTAAGCAGAGATGGTGCTTTCCCAAAATTTTTCTCAAGGCTGCATGCAACTACTCAAATTCCAAGACAGATGGTATTGTTTGTTATCTGTTTTTCGGTAGCAGGTGTGTTAGTGACAAAAGCTTTGTCACTAACGTTTGATGATATTTTGTTTATACCGACTTCTCTTGGGATTCTAGTTTATGTTCTTTCAATGGCGGCAGGCGTTAAATTATTTAGGAAGAACACACTGGCATGGTGGGCATCGTTAATCTCTTTCATTTTATGTTTGCTGGTGATTCCATTTTTTCAATTGTATATATTTGTTCCGTTAATTGTCGTGGCTATATATGTGATTTATATGATTTTAAGTAATAAGATTTTCGCCTACAAGGGAGGATTAAAATCTAATGAAAGATCAAAATAACCTTTCTAGAGATACCATGTGGAAAGCAACAGTATCATGTGATTCAGCGTATGACGGGATATTCTTTTACGCAGTCAAGACAACTGGAATTTTCTGCCGGCCTTCTTGCAAGTCTAAGGTTCCTAATTATGAAAATGTATCCTTTTTTTCAAATGCGCAAGAAGCTCAAAGGGCAGGCTATCGCCCATGCAAAAGATGCCGATCAGATCTAAATATAAAAATATACGACCCGTTCGAATGCGTTTTAGAAGATACTATGCGATTGATAAAAAATAATTATGTTCAAAACATGTCTTTAAATGAAATTGCATCAAGGGTAGGAGTTAGTCGTTTTCATTTAAATCGGAGTTTCAAAGAAAGAACAGGGTATACTCCTCGAATATATCTAGAAAGGATCAGAGTTAAGAAAGCAAAGGAACTGCTCTTGACAACGGTCTTTAATAGTACAGAGATTGGTTATCAAACAGGCTATCAAAGTGTATCTAGCTTTTATAATGCATTTAAAAGAAATACAGGATTTTCACCGAGTCAATTCCGGGCTTTCCATAGTGGAAATACCGTAAACCAAGAACTTGACTGAATTCACGTTCTTTAACAAAAGATAGCATGAATTAACAAGAGTGCTTTGTACTCATCGTATTTTTCGATAAATCATTACTGATTGATTAAAAGTAAACAACTTTGTATTGAACAATAATAAGCAATTTTTTCTCTGTTATAGAATTGTAGGCTTTTTAATTCAATCCTCAACAAACGGGCAGCATTATTGAACAAGTTTTATGAACTTTAGTGGTAGCATCATTAGTGAATTGCTTTATAACAACTAATTAAGGAGGGATAGAATATGAGAAATAACTTTCAAATCGTTGCGTTACAAGAGAAGGAGTTTAATAACCTAGTTCTAATGAATGAAGAAGTATTAAAAAATATCGGGGCAGTCAAAATAATAGCAAATAAAAATCCTGGATATCCTTGCAGGGTAAGTTTGAAGGATGCAGAGGTAGGAGAAGAGGTAATTTTACTGAATTACCAATATCATAGTGTTAATTCGCCTTATAAAGCAAGTGGTCCTATATTTATACGAAAGGGAGCAACTACTGCTAAGCTAGATGTAAATGAAATTCCGCATATGTTACATCATAGGTATCTATCTGTACGCGGCTACAATGCTGACTCAATGATTGTAGAAGCAAGGGTTACAGAAGGTGTAAATTTAAGAGAAAATATAGATGAAATTTTTGATAATAAAGAAGTAGAATATATTCATATTCTTAACGCTAAACCAGGATGCTATAACTGCCTTGTTAATAGAGTGTAAAAAAATTGAAAATGCAAAACTTCTATTATCCTATAAGGGGTACCACTAATCGCTATCAAGCTAATTCAACAAAATCTCCCCTAAAATGAAAAAATACGCTATTCTTTTTGTAGAATCATAGGAAAGGATGGCGTTTTTGTATGTCTATTTCTGTATCTGATGAATTACAACTATTTGCTCAAGAGATTCAAAGTTTTTTATCTCCAAATACCTTACGGGATCTTGCTAGAGATGTTGGTTTCGTGCAACGAACCAGTAAATACCAAGCAAAAGATTTAGTCGCTTTATGTATATGGATGAGTCAAAATATCGCTACAACCTCTTTAGCTCAGTTATCTAGCTGTTTAGAATCATCCACAGAAGTACTCATCAGTCAGGAAGGACTGAATCAAAGGTTTAATAAATCAGCCGTTCAGTTTTTGCAACATATATTGACTAACCTTCTAAATAACAAATTAACTTCATCTATACCACTTTCTTCTCCATACACCTCTGTTTTCAAGCGTATTCGCATTTTAGATTCCACTGCATTTCAGCTTCCAGATATATTTTCAACCATTTATCCTGGGCTGGAGGATGTAGCCATACTGCTGGGATGAAAATTCAACTTGAATATGACCTATTAAGCGGACAATTCCTATATATCCATACAGGTCCAGGGAAACAACATAATCGAACCTATGGTTCTCTGTGTATTCCAACTGTAGCACCAAATGATTTATGTATCCGTGATTTAGGGTATTTTCATTTAAAAGATCTTCAACATATACAACATAAAAAGGCTTACTCTTATCTATTAATAACTTTACATCGTCTTGCTCCTCTACAGATTAAACGCTCGGCTTCTCTTAATGAAATTGGAACAAGTACAGCTTCATCAACATCGTCTTCTACATCAAAAACCGCAAATGCTTCCCCACCCACGATTAAAACACAAATGAATTCTACTTCTAAATCATCATGAGACCTAGGAATACAATTAGAAATAGTACAACGTTGAATACCCCCTACTAACAATGTTCTAGCTTCTTGCTCAGATATTCGAATAAAAACAAATTCCTCTATGGCTACATTTCCAACTTCCACTTCAATTTCTACTAGAAGAAAGAATCTGTTTCTAATTTTCACATTTCCTATGTATACGTACACTTTCCAACACGCCTTCTAATTCCTCTTGTTTCGCTGTTCTATCAATTTTTGGTAAGAAAGATAATTGTTTAGTCATATAAGACCGCTCCTTTTTATTTTTAGATTATTTTTGTCTTATTGCTCCACGTCTTCGTTCATAACAAGGTCTATGCATCCCCATTAAATCCCCAATTTCACGAGTACTTAATTTCTCTTTTGGTTTTTTCTTCTTTTCTTGCTTGGATTTCTTTTTCCATTCATGTAACTGATTTTTTAACCCCTCCATTACCCCATCTCCCTTTTCAAAATAAAAAGGACACCCATTCGTAAAACAGCCTTAATTGCTGCTTTAATGAATTGGTGTCCTCTAGTTTTCTAGCTGGACGATATTCGAATGTTGTTTTAAATATCCCAATAGTCACTATTAACATCATTAGTATATTTGCTGATTTCCTTCTCTTTCCCACACTTTTCACATTTGAAATAACTAACTATCCCCATCTTACCAGTTTTAAAATCTTCATTGTCATGACTATTAATAAGTTTATATCTATGTATACATTTAGGTTCTTTTAATTTACCCAACCAATTTCCTAACATAAATTAATCCCTTTCCTCTCGAAGATATTCTTTCTATTCCCATCTTCTTAAGAATACCTTAGAAAATATTTCTAATAAATGTAACTTGGTAGCTTATTTTTCTTTAAACAAAAGGATTATTTTGTTAAAAAATTCATTCCAATTTATAACCACTATCTTTTTCTTATATTTTCCATTAAAATTTAATAGAAATATTTTGATAACAAAGGAGCAACCTATGAAGCATAATATAAATTTTTTGCTGGTATTAAAGGATTCTCTAAAGCAGGTAATTGGATAGCAATGCTTAGAAGCATAGTAACAGTTCTGCTAACATTGTTATTATCAGTGTTTTTAACACTAACTTTAATCGTTGGTTATGCATTAAGTTAAATGTAATTCTTCACGAATAAAACTAAATATTACGTCAATACTATACATGACATTAGATTTTCTCCTTGTTCCCCCTTGGAGATGAGCAGTTAGCTTTTGCTAACTGCTCTTATTTTCTACAATTGGTTTCATTTACCTGATGTATTTAACGTAATATTAAGTTACGATATAAACGAATAAAATATATTTGGCAGTTATACCATTACCCTAGGAAACTAGGGTTTTTATTTCTATAAAATGAAATTTTTATTGTAATTACTCACCCATAGTTTTATATTTTTCAAACATTCCATTCTTCCGGAGAGTATTTACTAGCTGCCTTATCGTTAATTCCGTTCTTCCTAATGCTAAAGCAATTCCCTTCACCTTTCCGAATCCATAATACTTACATATGTAGGCTAATTCTTTCGTTGTATACGGCTTCTTATGATTCGGATCGTAATCAGGATGATACTTCATTCGGCCCTGCGCATCATATTGAACTTCCACCCTGATCACTTTCCTTTCAAATGAAGTTTCTATTAAGCTACTTGATAAGCTTTACAAACCCATGATTCATCTTCGTCTGCATCATCCGCAAAGAATATTTCTACCTTCAATTTCAAACCATTCTCCATTGCGGCCGTCGCTTCAAATACTCTGCTTATATGGTCAAATTGCTTGATATCCTCGTCCTCAACCATTCCGAATTCTTCTCGGAGACTATCGTAGAATTTTTCTACTGCACTTTCTAAATCATACTGACTTTTATATGTTTGTTCGTGAATTAACTGGACCTCCATTTTCATTCTCCTTTTCTAATAAAATAGCGTTTTTGTTTAGTTTCACTCTAAAAGTAAAATTTTCATTTTTTCATTCAACCAAGTTCATAACATATTCTTTTCCCCCGATAAAATAATGATTAGGTGTTCCATGCGCATTTTATTCACCGGAAATAATACCTTTCACGTACTTACGTATTAGAAACTTCATTTCTGCTTCTTCTCCACTAGCAATTTTGTTCACTTTTTTGATACATTTATGAAACATTCACATGTTATCTTCAATATGTTCTATTCTTTTTGAAAAACCATGTGAGAATACCAAAATAAGAAGCCTTAGAGCCCTAACTCTAGGGCTTCTTGTTTTCAAATAAGGATTTTGCTAAAAAACTACACATTTATTAAGAACATGCATAAAATATAATGTGGTATTCTTTTTCAATATTAATGTTTATCCGAGAGCGCCTTGAATGGCGCTCTTTAATTTCCAAATAACATTTTTAGATAATTACGAGAGCGGATTTTATTATGTTGTACAAGCACTACTTCACTTTATTAAATAGACTATATAGATATCTAAAAGAAGGGAGCTTTAAATTCATATGGCTGATTACTTTTATAAAGATGGTAAAAAATATTATAAAAACCCATCACATTCCAACAATCAAAAAAATAACTGTTTTATTGAAACTCATACGATAGCTGGTTCTGCAGAAAATGCAAATGGAAATATACCTGTGTCAGTTTTCCTTGAAACCACCGCTCCACAAACTGTATTTGAGGATTTTACAAACAATCATAATAAAACATTAATTCAGTTATTCGTTGTCGGTATGAGTGCACCCGTTCAAGTAACTATTCTAACAAGAAGATCTAACGTACCAATTACTACTACATTACAACCTGTTCAAACAAAAATATTTCAAGTTGAAGATTTTCAAAGTCTTACTCTTACAAAGCAGGAAGGTTCTACTAGTGTAGTTAGTTTATTTGTTCAAAAAACATTTTGTATATGCTGTAACGATAATAACGATTCATGTGATGAATATTACCACGAATGTAATTGATATATTAAATCACCAGAAAAGCCCTTTATATAAAGGGTTCTTTTCCTTTTACTCCCCTCATTTTACCGTTTTTTATTATGTTTCCTAACTTACAGTAATGTCCTTAAAAAATTTTTCATATATATTTATCAAACGCACTTTAAAATCCCAGAGTTTCAAATAATTTCAAAAGTCGACTGACCAACAATATTCGACTCATCTTTAAAAACTTATTAAAAATAACTTAGATACAAAAAGGCTACGTTTTATATAAGATAAAAAATTATCTTACGCAAAGGAGCTTGATTATTTGTGAATTACCAAAATGATAACAACTCTAACATTCACAAACCTTGTTCTTGTCCATCTCCCACGGCTAACAGTTTAAATGTTGTTCAAACTACCCCATCAATAGTTTCTGTAAACTCTGCGATTCCACTAGATACCGTGGTAAATTCTAATGGTACGGCAATCTCATTCACACCACCAACAACTGTTTTACTTGAAGGTGGAAGAACCTATTTGGCAATCTATGAAGTGCAAGTTATTATTCAACTAGGAGGTAATTCGGCAGGTATAACTATGTATCTGAATAATAATCCTATCATTGGCTCAGGTACTTCTCTAGGATATACAGCCGGATTCACTTCTGTATCAGCACCCGCAATTTTCACTACACCTCCAGGTATAACAAGTACTCTTACTGTTAATGTAGGACCATATTCTAATACATTGAATACGTTGGGCTTAACTCTTGCTGTTGTAGCATTAACATAGTAAAATCTAATACTTTCTAAAATAAAATTCTTTGTCCTTTGACTGCCATTTTGGGTTAGCCGCTAAGAAACCGCTATAACTACATATAAAAAAATATTATTTGGATCGATAGTACTGGGTGACTCGGCTGACACAATTGCTGAGTCACCTATTTTTCTAAAATAACGCTTTTGTTGATTTTATAAAGTGAAACTTTAATAAGTGGGGGGTTTTGTTTATCCCCACTTATTATTAGTTGAACCAATCGGGCTTTTACTGGCAGTTGATCCCTCACTTAGCTTCTTTGCTTCCGCTGAATTTTGAGGCGGGGATCTTACTAACCGTTAATGCGGGATAAATTTAATAGCTTGTATATTTTTCTTCTCCTATGATTACAATCTTTATGAGTAATTAAGTATTGATTATACGTCCCCTAAGAACATCTCCATTTTGTTTACATATACTTTGAAGGAAAAAACATTAAACATATACCCACAAACATTTTAAACATAGTTGCTAAAATAATTTATCTAGACTTACCTAACATTTATTTTTTTAAAAGGAGGTACTTATGAGATATAATCAAAAATCACACTCCGCAAATCCGTGTGATAAATTCCAGCAGCCCTGCTTTATTTCTATATCCCCTTGTAATCAAAGTAATTGCTGTACTCCTGTTTTTTTCTCAAGTTCTCAACAACAAGAATTATTGCAAATAATAAGCCAATTAAATCAAGCTATTCTTTCTTTTTTTACAACACCAAATTCAACAAATATAGAAATACTCCAATCTGCATTACAGGCATTAAATAATTTATTAATAGCAGTACAACCAAGTACACCAAATAGAAATTTAGTTATAAGAACTATAAATCAATTAATCAATTCTTTACCTACTGCATCTCTCACTCAAATCTCAGCATTATTCCAATTTCTATTCCAAAGCTTGTCTTCACTTATCAGTTGTTCAAATATATCAGATCCCTTATTACAGCAAACGTTCAACCTAATTTTACAAGGAATCTTGAATAGTTCGTTATTGAGTAACATCGGAACGCCCGGGCCGACTGGAGCAACAGGACCTAGAGGAATTCCTGGCCCTAGAGGAGCTCAGGGGTCTCAAGGTGTGCAAGGCATTCAGGGACTTGAAGGACCGGAAGGGCCGGAAGGGCCTCAAGGTGTGCAAGGCATTCAAGGGCCTGAAGGACCTCAAGGACCGGAAGGACCTCAAGGTGTAGAAGGGATTCAGGGACCGGAAGGGCCGGAAGGGCCTCAGGGACCTCAAGGTGTGCAAGGCATTCAAGGACCGCCAGGGCCACCTGGGCCGACTGGTTCGGGTACCGGAATGGGAATTCCTGGACCACCTGGACCGACTGGACCTCAGGGTATACAAGGCATTCAAGGACCGGAAGGACCAGAAGGGCCAACTGGACCTCAGGGTGTGCAAGGCATTCAAGGGCCTGAAGGATTAGAAGGGCCGACTGGACCTCAGGGTGTGCAAGGCATTCAAGGGCCTGAAGGATTAGAAGGACCGACTGGACCTCAAGGTGTGCAAGGCATTCAGGGGCCTGAAGGACCACCTGGGCCGACTGGAGACTGTGAGTGTCCACCTGGACCAACTGGGCCGACCGGACCGACCGGACCAACTGGACCTGGATGTAATTTCCTTGTATATGTTACAAACGCAGGTGCAATCGATGACCCTGCAGATGATACAGTATCAGTGATTAACACCGCTACAAATACAGTAGTCGCTACAATTACTGTAGATAATGCACCTCTTGAAGTAACAGTTTCACCCAATGGGGCTCGTGCTTATGTTACTAATATTTTTTCCGATACCGTTTCCGTTATTGATACTGCTACTAATACAGTTATTGCTACCATTCCCGTTGGAGCTGATCCAATTGGCGTAGCTGTTTCTCCAAATAACACAACTGTTTATGTTGGAAACCACGCGAGTAATGACGTTTCTGTTATTAATGCTGCTACTAATACAGTTATCACTACCATCCCTGTTGGTATCGCTCCGCAAGGAATAACTGTTTCTCCAAACGGAGCCTTTGCATATGTTGCAAACGAATTAAGTAACACAATTTCTGTTATTAATACTGCTACTAACACAGTTACCGCTACCATTCCTGTTGGCATTCGCCCTAGAATAATCGTTTTCACACTAGATGGCACTCGTGCGTATGTCACGAATCAGAACAGCAATACTGTTTCTGTTATTAACACCGCTACCAATTCCGTAATTAATACAATTAGCGTAGGTACCGAACCCGTTGGTATAGATATTACACCAGGCGGAAACCTTATTTACGTTGTAAATAAGGTTAGCAATAATGTTTCGGTAATAAATGTGGCGACAAATACTGTGATTGATACAATTCCTGTTGCTTTATCCCCTGATCAGGTAACTATCATACCTGATGGCACTCGTGCCTATGTTACAAATCAAGGTAGTAATACCGTTTCTGTTATTGATATTGCCACGAATACTGTTATCACTAATGTCCCAGTAGGTGTCGCTCCAACAGGAATAGCAACTGGAACTATTTGTGAATAAAATGAAAAATAAACATAGTTTTTATTAATATCGATAGTATGTGATATTCTTTCTTTAATTACCTTCAAACAATCAGAATGAACCTCTATATTCTCTTCTTTTTTATCTTAAAGGACCTGCCGAGCAGTTTGCTGTTGTCAGCTGCTCTTTTTCTATAAAATTATAATTTTACATTTTTAGGGTTTCATGATGATTATTACCTATAAAATCATTACCCTTACAAAAAGAGCTATGAACCTTTCCACTCATGAACTGCACCCCAATTGTTAGACACAGTCTAACAATTGGGGTGCAGTTTTTCTATGGCTAAATTTACAGCTGATGAAAAAATACAAATCGTTCTACGTTATTTGAACGGAAATGAAAGTTATCGAGAAATGGGTAGATCGCTCGGTATAAGTGACACAATCATTTTGAATTGGGTAAACCAATATAAACAGAATGGTCTGGAAGCTTTTCTAAAACGATGTACAAATTACACACAACAATTTAAACTAGACGTACTAAACTTTATGATTGAAAACGGTATGTCCTTATTTGAGACGGCAGCTATCTTTAATATTCCTGCCCCTTCAACGATTTCTGTTTGGAAAAAACAGCTCGAAACACAAGGAATTGATGCCCTTCAATCTAAGAAAAAGGGGCGTCCATCCATGAAAAAAGATTCAAATAAACAATTAAAACAACATTTAGCTGAAGGGTCAGTCGAAGCACTTGAAGCACGCATTAAACAGCTTGAGATGGAAAATGAGTACTTAAAAAAGTTAAATGCCTTAGTTCAAAACAAGGAAAAATCACAAAACAAGACAAAGCGCAAGTAGTCTATGAATTAAGGCATAAATATTCGGTGAAGGCACTCGTGGAGCTAGCTACTATTCCTCGAAGCACGTATTATGATTTAGTAAAGAAAATGAATCGTCCAGATGTAGATGCCGATTTGAAAGCTGAGATTAAAGCGATTTATGAGGAAAATGAAGGTCGTTATGGTTACCGTCGCATTCGTGATGA
>NZ_JBTWFK010000014.1:0-161797 GCF_054788175.1 Bacillus sp. NEAU-Y102
AGATTTCCCATAGCGTAAGCTAGTAAGATCCCTGAAAGATGATCAGGTTGATAGGTTCGAGGTGGAAGCATGGTGACATGTGGAGCTGACGAATACTAATAGATCGAGGACTTAACCATATAATATGAAGCAATGTTATCTAGTTTTGAAAGAATATAAAAACTTGTTGACTTTCAAAAGTAAATAAGTTAAAATGATTCTTGTCTTAAATGAATACAGTCTGGTAATGATGGCAGAGAGGTCACACCCGTTCCCATACCGAACACGGAAGTTAAGCTCTCTAGCGCCGATGGTAGTTGGGACCTTGTCCCTGTGAGAGTAGGACGTTGCCAGGCAAAATGGAGGATTAGCTCAGCTGGGAGAGCACCTGCCTTACAAGCAGGGGGTCGGCGGTTCGATCCCGTCATCCTCCACCATATATGTCGGAGGGGTAGCGAAGTGGCTAAACGCGGCGGACTGTAAATCCGCTCCTTCGGGTTCGGCAGTTCGAATCTGCCCCCCTCCACCATTCTTAATTATTGGGCTATAGCCAAGCGGTAAGGCAACGGACTTTGACTCCGTCATGCGCTGGTTCGAATCCAGCTAGCCCAGCCATTAAGAGCCATTAGCTCAGTTGGTAGAGCATCTGACTTTTAATCAGAGGGTCGAAGGTTCGAATCCTTCATGGCTCACCATTTTTAATAAAACATGCGGGTGTGGCGGAATTGGCAGACGCACTAGACTTAGGATCTAGCGCCTTTGGCGTGGGGGTTCGACTCCCTTCACCCGCACTTTTAATAAAACAACTCATACATGTCTTGCGGAAGTAGTTCAGTGGTAGAATACAACCTTGCCAAGGTTGGGGTCGCGGGTTCGAATCCCGTCTTCCGCTCCAATTTTCAATATGACATGCCGGGGTGGCGGAACAGGCAGACGCACAGGACTTAAAATCCTGCGGTGGGTGACCACCGTGCGGGTTCGACCCCCGCCCTCGGCACCATATGCGCCCGTAGCTCAATTGGATAGAGCGTTTGACTACGGATCAAGAGGTTAGGGGTTCGACTCCTCTCGGGCGCGCTTTTATTAACGGGAAGTGGCTCAGCTTGGTAGAGCACCTGGTTTGGGACCAGGGGGTCGCAGGTTCAAATCCTGTCTTCCCGATATTCCAAAAAACATGGGGCCTTAGCTCAGCTGGGAGAGCGCCTGCCTTGCACGCAGGAGGTCAGCGGTTCGATCCCGCTAGGCTCCACTTTATTTAATATATGTCTCGGAGGTATACCCAAGTTCGGCTGAAGGGATCGGTCTTGAAAACCGACAGGCGGTGAGAATCGCGCGGGGGTTCGAATCCCTCTACCTCCTCCATTTTCTTTTAAATGGTTTAGACATATAATAATAAAATATTTATTTTTCCTTCATGGAGGTATACCCAAGTTCGGCTGAAGGGATCGGTCTTGAAAACCGACAGGCGGCGAGAGTCGCGCGGGGGTTCGAATCCCTCTACCTCCTCCATTTTTTAAATTTAATATTGTCGCGGGGTGGAGCAGTACGGTAGCTCGTCGGGCTCATAACCCGAAGGTCGCAGGTTCAAATCCTGTCCCCGCAACCAAATGGTCCCGTGGTGTAGTGGTTAACATGCCTGCCTGTCACGCAGGAGATCGCCGGTTCGACCCCGGTCGGGACCGCCATTTATGTTGGCTCGGTAGCTCAGTCGGTAGAGCAGAGGACTGAAAATCCTCGTGTCGGCGGTTCGATTCCGTCCCGAGCCACCATTTTTTTTATGCCGGCTTAGCTCAATTGGTAGAGCAACTGACTTGTAATCAGTAGGTTGGGGGTTCAAGTCCTCTAGCCGGCATCATTTAGGGGCATAGTTTAAAGGTAGAACTGAGGTCTCCAAAACCTCCAGTGTGGGTTCGATTCCTACTGCCCCTGTAAGTATATGGGCCTATAGCTCAGCTGGTTAGAGCGCACGCCTGATAAGCGTGAGGTCGATGGTTCGAGTCCATTTAGGCCCATCATATATTATTCCGCAGTAGCTCAGTGGTAGAGCTATCGGCTGTTAACCGATCGGTCGTAGGTTCGAGTCCTACCTGCGGAGCCATGGCCCGTTGGTCAAGTGGTTAAGACACCGCCCTTTCACGGCGGTAACACGGGTTCGAATCCCGTACGGGTCATACAAAAAAGAGTCAGCATTATGCTGGCTCTTTTTTATTTTGTTAATCCTTTTTATAATGTTACTTTCCAGAAATAAATAAAGGAATTTTGGAAAAGCTATGGTATGTATAAAAAGGAGGAAATAAATAATGACACAAGTTAGAGACTTAATGAGTACCCATATTGTACATTGTACACCGCTAGACAATGTATATGAGGCAGCTGTAAAAATGAAGGAAGAATCGGTTGGATTAATTCCTGTTGTTGAAAATGAGCAAGTTGTTGGGCTTGTTACTGATCGAGATTTAGTTGTTCGAGGGATTGCTGAAAAACATCCTGGATCTAATAAAATTACAAATGTAATGACAACAAATATTATCTCAGTTTCTCCAAATGATTCTATTGAAAAAGCTACAGAGCTAATGGCACAGTATCAAATTAGACGGTTACCAGTAGTTGATAGTGGTCAGCTTATTGGCATGTTAGCACTAGGAGATTTAGCTATAAGGGAATCAGCAGATGATCAAGCTGGATTTGCCTTGAGCGAAATCTCAGAGCGTACAGAGTAAATTGAAACTTTAATTAACCGAGAGTTTAATGGTCACTCATAAAGAGCTAAATTATATATAAAGTTCAGATGCATTATTCTAGCATATATGGATTAAACTAATATGTTAGCGTGATGTATCTGAGACATTATATAATAAGGATACGGTTAATAATTTCGACATTTTTTTAAAATTTGTTATTCTTAATTTTTAATAAGAGAAAAGATGATATACTGATAGATATAAGTATTATGATAGATTTTGAATATAACAATATTAATTTTTAGTGGTGCGATAATAAATTAATATTTCCTACATAGATGAAAAGGGAAGGGGAATTATATGAAGGCTGTACAGGGCGATCCAAATTGGAATTTGGTTACAGATACATATATAGAACCAAATAATTTCGCTGAATTATTTTCTTTGCTTGTACCTTGTCACCCAAAAGGTGAGGGGAAAGAACGAACTATATTAGTATGGAAAGAGAAAGAATTTTATAAAGAAGAAAATTTAGCGGCATTTATCGTATATGGCATGAATAAAGCAAAGAAATTACCGCAGTTTCATAAAGATGAAATTCCAACTTTAGTGCGTATTCTTCGCTTATGCCAAGAGATTGGTTGGTATGAAGAGGCAAATGATTTTATGATAGCGCAAGGATTAGCTGAGTTTGTTCATACTTCATTGGAATATGAAACATGGGATCTTTTGACGCAATCAGTTGCTTTAAATTATTTAATTATTAAATATCGTATAGGTGAATTGACAGATAGGGATATTGAAATTTGGGATAGAGTTAAATTTAATGAGAAGTGTATAACCGATTGTAAACATTTATTATCTCATAAAGAAGTATTGGAATTTACATTCTTTTATATGTGCAAGAGAGCGAAATCATTATCAAAAGAGCAATTAAATAGTGATATGATGAGTTTAGCAATGTATTGTAATACTTTTGTATATGATTTGTATACACATGATTTATTACGGAAATATCGTAAGTGTACAGATTTCCTATCATATTATGGACCTAGTCAGGCAGTTTTAGCATGTCAAAGAGCTGTATTATCTCAAATTTCCGATCGCTTAGACCCATTAAAGACAACGCATGTAGATGATTATTTATATGTGATGAAAGAAATGATGGAGCATATGACGATAGGAGTAATGGATCGATATGGTCATTTTATTGGAAAGCTACTATCTTATGTGCCATTTTTCGAAATGATACAAGTTCCACAGCATGCATATTATTGTGAAGAATTACTGTATATTTGTAAGGGCATTGAATATAAAGAAGAAACACTACGCAATTATATATTTATACAATTACATGATTGTTTACCATCATTCTTTAGGCTATTTCTTAAAAATAAGCGTTATGCAACGATTCATGATATTCTTTTCTATTGGTGCGATGATGAACAACGAATGAGCTTAGAGAAAAAATATAATCTGAGCTTTATTTATGAAAAATATGCTTGTGGATAAACAATATTTTCGATATGAAAAATTAATATAAATTAAAAAGGATCTCCAGTTTATGTGAGATCCTTTTTTGTTAGTAAAACAAGGAGAAAATGATTAAGACAAGAAACAACATTCCATATAGGAGAAGTTGTGCAGTATAACTTCCTTGTATACCAAAAAAAGTATTGGCTTTCTTATACAAATTCAACATGTATTTTATTGGAGTATCTTTGAAAGATTGGTACACAGTGTCTCCTCTTTCTAAGCTTCGTGTTCTTGTTCTTGTTTTTGTTTATAAGGGACATTAATATATCTAGCTACAAATAATAAAACAGCCATAAAGAATACTGGAAATACAGTAGATAAATAAAAGCCATTACTAATTATATTTGTTATGAGAGCACTCAAAAGAAAAATAGCATTATAAATATGGGCAATTTTTTGTTTTAGTTGCACTTGAAATGATTCCATCATAATTTCTAATGCAACAAAAGCAATAATAATAGATAAAAATACAATGTTTGTATTGTAAATGATTAAACAACAGATTAAACCTAAAAAGGCTACGTATTCAATTATAAGAGGTATATTGCGTGGCATACAATTTACCTAACTAAATATGGCAGTGGATTTACTGCATTTGTTTTTTCAAAATTCCATTCTCCATTATGTAATTCAAAATGAAGATGTTGCCCGTATGAATGACCTGTGTTTCCCATATGACCTATTAATTGTCCAGTTTGTACTTGATCACCAGCTTGTACAGTGCGATCCTTCATATGAGCATAAACAGTTGTATATAATTTCCCATTGATTTGATGCGCAATGAAAACAACATTGCCATAGCTAGCTGAATAATAAGATTTCACAACTTTACCTGCAGCAGCAGCTTGGATAGAGACGTTTCCTGGAGCGGCAATATCTATACCATAATGCATTTGTTCCCAGCGTATATCAAAGGTTGAGCTAATTCTTCCTTGAGCAGGGAATTTGAAAGCAGCTGGAATTGATGAAGGTTGATCTGTTTTAGCTTGTGGTTGATTTTGTACTACATAGTGTTTTGCTACATACCCGTATCCTGTGCCAAAACGAATTTTATACCAAGTTCCTACAGTTTCTACTACTTGTACTTGTGTACCGTTTTGTAATGAACCGAGTAGAGCGCTACTTGTACTAGCGTTGCTACGTACATTTAGATTAGGTGTTGCAACAGTATATTTTGTATTATTTTGAACGGTGATTCCTTTTACTAAGGGTTGTGAACCATTAGAGATGAATGCTTTTTGTACGTAACCTGTTTGGCCATTATGCGATATTTTATACCATTCGCCTTGATCTTCTTGAACGGTAATAAACTTGCCATTTGGTAATACATCTAAAATGGAAGATTCTAAATTAGGTTCAGAGCGAAAGTTTAATGCATTAGCATTAACGATGTATTGATCATTAGAATGAAGTTTGTTTTTTAGTAAAATAGCATCTTTTTGTACATAACCTACTTTATTATGAACAGATACTTTATACCACTCATTAGTTGTTTCAAGGATGTTCACTTTTGTATTAAAGCGAATTGTATCAATTGATGTGCTTTTTACGTTATCTTCTGTATGTAATGCTACTTGATCGACTTTGACATACCCAGTTTTAATATTAGATAATTGTTCAGCGTTTGCTTTTTGTACATTTGTTTCACCCATAGAAGGAAGTAAAGAAGCAATCGCTACAGTAGTTGCTGTTAAAGCAGTAGCTTTCATATTCATGGAATAGAGACCTCCTCTAGTTGTATAGTTGTAATTTTATTATAGTATAAAGATATAATATAGTGGGTGTATTCACATAAATGTAATATGAAATCAATATAAAAATAAATTTTTTGAGGATAATGATTCCTTCTTATGCAATTAATTGGGGTTTTATTTTCTAAAATAGAATGTATGTATTGTATAACTTTGATATTCTGTTAATAATTAAGAAAATTAAAAAAGTTGATGATGTCTTATTAGGGTGTTATACTGACAGTGATAATTTTATAGTTTGCTAGGAGAGCTGGTGTTGCCAGCTGAGAGTAGGCCGTAAGCCTTTGATCCTTTTTATTACCTGATCTAGATTATGCTAGCGTAGGGAAGCAATTCGGACACTAACAATGAGTCCCCGTTTCTTTGCGTATAGAAACGGGGCTTTTTTATTTAAAAATTTCATATTGAAACCACTAGGGGTGCTTGATTTGCTGAGAGAGGAATAATCCTTAACCCTTACAACACCTGATCTAGGTAATACTAGCGAAGGGAAGTGGAACATCGAATAAATGTATAACTTTATTTGCTGTAACCACTTCTTATATATAGAAGTGGTTTTTTATTTAGATACATATATTGAAAGGGGATAGAGAAATGAAATTTTGCGATAGATTATTAGAAACTGTGCAACCGGTTTGGGAGATGAGTCATAATCATCCGTTTGTAGTGGGTATGGGAGATGGCACGTTAGAAAAAGATAAATTCCAGTATTATATTATTCAAGACTATTTATATCTGCTAGATTATGCAAAGTTATATGCGATTGGTGTTGTAAAAGCAACGAATCCACAAGTAATGGGAAAGTTCGCTGAACAAATTGATGGAATATTAAATGGCGAAATGACAATCCATAAACAATATGCAAAAAGACTTGGAATTTCTATAGAGGAGATAGAGTCTGCGAAACCATCTGCTAAAAATTTAGCTTATACAAATTACATGATGTCTGTATCTCAAAATGGCACACTTGCGGAATTAATAGCAGCGCTTCTTCCATGTATGTGGAGCTATTGGGAAATTGGAAAGCGTTTAAATGATATTCCTGGAGCAAGAGATCATGAGTTTTTTGGTGAGTGGATTCAAGGATATAGTTCGGAAGAATACGGTAATCTGTGTATTTGGTTAATAGATTTATTAAATGAAATGGCAGTTGGAAAGTCTGAGACAGAACTAGAAAGATTAGAGGAGATTTTCTTATATTCCAGTCGATTTGAATATTTATTCTGGGATATGTCCTATCGTAAGGAGATGTGGGGATTTGAGGAGCAAGAACATACTACAGTTTCATAATGTTTCTTTTCATTATGATGAGAAACCAATCATCCATGAATTAAATGCTTCTATACATGAGAAAGAGTTTGTCAGTATTATCGGACCGAGTGGATGTGGGAAAAGTACTTTATTTCGCCTTATTACAGGTCTAGAAAAGGTAAGTACTGGACAGATAGAACTGACAGAAACAAAGCACCATCCTGTAGGATATATGCCGCAAAAAGATATGCTTTTGCCGTGGAGAACAATTATTGAGAATGCTGCCCTGCCGCTAGAGTGCCAAGGTGTACAGAAGAAAGAAGCACAAGTAAAGGCAAAGGAACTGTTACATAAATTTGGTTTGCAAGGGTATGAGAAAAAATATCCGAAAGATTTATCTGGTGGTATGAGACAACGTGTATCTTTTATTCGAACTTTATTAACAGGCGGGGAAATATTGCTGTTAGATGAACCATTTAGTGCATTGGATGCTTTAACGAAGACCTCTTTGCAAGAATGGTTGTTTGAACAATGGCAAGAGTGGGAAAAAACAATTTTATTCATTACTCATGATGTTGAAGAAGCGTTATTTCTTTCAAACCGAGTTTTAGTAGTGGAACAGCAGCCGATAACGACTTTGACTGAGCGGACTGTACCGCTTGATCATAACAGAACACGAAAAGATTTATATAAACCGGAAGTATTAGCGCTGAAAGATGAGCTTCTTAGTATGTTACAAAGGCAGGTACTTGTGTGATGAACCGATTGAAAGAATTAGTTCCTGCTATTACACTTTTTAGTACTTTACTAGCTGTGTGGGAAATAGGAGCAAGAATTGTAGATGAGATGTACATTTTACCGTCACCTTCTGCGATTGTAATGAAGATATGGAAACTAAAAGACATATTATTTACAGTTCATTTACCTGCAACGTTATACGTCGTTTTAATAGGTGTTGTTATCTCTATCGTATTAGGTGTAGGGCTAGCGATGTTAATGAATGTGAGTACATGGATGGAGAGAGCATTTTATCCATTATTAGTTGCTTCACAAACGATTCCGATTACTGCGCTTGCTCCGCTATTTGTTTTATGGTTTGGATACACAATTTGGAGTAAGGTTGTTGTCACAGTTTTAATTACGTTTTTCCCAATTGCGGTCAATACGTATGATGGACTACGCAGTACGAAAAAAGAATGGGAGGAGCTATTAGTTACGTATGGGGCAACGAAAAAAGATGTTTTTCTTAAATTAAAGTTGCCATCTGCTCTTCCTTATTTTTTCTCAGCTTTAAAAATTGCAGTTCCGCTTAGTGTTATCGGAGCAGCAATTGGAGAATGGCTCGGTGCACAAGCTGGGCTTGGATATTTCAGTAAGAGAATGATGACGCAGTTAGATGGAGCTGGCGTATTTGCACCTATTGTATTGTTATCATTATTAGCTATTTTCTTCGTCATACTTATCTCAGTATTAGAAAAGAAATTTATTAGTTGGAGGAAGTATTCATGAAATTTTTAAAAAGCATCTTTGTGTTGACATTATTAGTTGCAATGATTGCTGGATGTTCTAGTAACTCAGCGTCAGATAAGGGTAAAAAGGAAAAAGAAATAACGGTCATGCTTGATTGGTACCCAAATGCGGTACATAGCTTTATTTATGCAGCAATTGAAAAAGGCTATTTTAAAGAAGAAGGAGTAAAGGTGAATATAAAATTCCCTTCTAATCCGACTGATCCATTAACTTTAGCAGCTGCAGGAAAAGTAACGGTTGGTTTATATTATCAGCCAGATGTTGTCATGGCAAAAGCAAATGAACAAATTCCAGTAAAATCAATTGGAGCTGTCGTACGTTCACCATTAAATCATGTTGTATCGCTGAAATCAGCAGGCATTCAATCGCCAAAAGATTTAGAGGGGAAAACAGTTGGCTATTCTGGAACACCTTTAAGTGAGATGTATTTAAAAACGATGGTAAAAGAAGCTGGTGGTAATCCAGATACAGTGAAAGTAGTCGATGTTGGCTTTGATTTAGTACCAGCATTAATTACGAAAAAAGTGGATGCGGTAACAGGGGCATACATTAACCATGAAGTACCTGTTATGCGTCATGAAGGTCATGAACCAGCGTACTTTAATCCAGCAGATTATGGTGTACCGAATTATCATGAGCTTGTATTTGTAACAGGTGATAAAACGTTGAAAAAAGATAAAGAAGCGTTGCAAGCCTTCTTACGTGGTACGAAAAAAGGCTATGATTTCATGAAGAAAAATCCAGATGAAGCATTAAATATTTTATTAAATCATCAAGAAAAAGAAAACTTCCCGCTTGTGCCAGAAGTTGAAAAAGAAAGTATGAAAATTTTATTAGAGAAGATGGAAACGAAAGATGAGCCATTTTTATCAGATTCAAAAGAATCATGGGAAAAACAAAATAAATGGCTGAAAGACAAAGGAATGACGAAAGAAACCGTCCCAGCCGATGAACTATTCGAAAATATTTTAAAGTAGGCGAATGAATATGAAAAATGAGCTCCACGTAATCTCAAATGGCCATATGCCATTCGAAGAGTTAGTGAATGTAGCGATGCAAATTGAGAGTGAGATTGATTATTTGCATATTCGTGAGCGTGAGAAGAGTACGAAGGAATTATATGAAGGTGTGGAAAGTCTATTAATGGAGGGCTTTCCGGCTTCTAAAATTGTCATAAACGATCGAATTGATATCGCCATTTTATTAAATATTCCTCGTGTTCAACTAGGATATCGAAGTACAGATGTAAAGTCAGTGAAAGAAAAGTTTTCGTATTTGCATGTCGGTTATTCTGTGCATTCGCTAGATGAAGCAATAGTAGCTTTTAAAAATGGAGCGGATTCACTCGTTTATGGCCATGTATTTCCGACAGATTGTAAAAAAGGTGTGCCAGCGAGAGGGCTTGAAGAAATTTCAGACATTGCAAGGTGTTTATCTATACCGATTACAGCAATTGGAGGAATTACCCCAGAAAACACAGTGGATGTTCTTACTAACGGTGTAAGTGGTATAGCAGTTATGTCTGGAATTGTAAGTAGTAGTAACCCGTATAGCAAAGCGAAGTCTTATAAGGAATCAATAAGAAAGTGGGCGGAAAAACATGTGTGAGAAGTATGATGTAGCGATTATTGGTGGTGGTGTAATTGGTAGTTCAGTTGCACATTTTCTAGCAGAAAGAGGACATAAAGTAGCGATTGTAGAGAAGCAAAAAATTGCATCGGAAGCTTCGAAAGCAGCTGCTGGTTTACTCGGGGTTCAGGCAGAATGGGATGCGTATGATCCGCTATTTGAACTTGCTAGAGAAAGCCGAGCTATATTTCCACAACTTGCAGCAGTTTTACGTGAAAAGACGGGTATTGATATTGGATATGAAGAAAAAGGAATTTATCGTATTGCTCAAAATGCAGATGAGAAGGAAAGAATTCTTCACATTATGGATTGGCAGCAGAAAACAGGTGAAGATTCTTATTTTCTAACGGGAGACCATGTGCGGGAAAAAGAGCCATATCTATCCGAATCTATTATAGGAGCAGTATATTATCCGAAAGACGGTCATGTTATTGCACCAGAGCTTACGAAAGCATTCGCACATTCTGCAGCAATTTCCGGTGCTGATATATATGAACAGACAGAAGTGTTTGATATTCGTATTGAAAATAATAAAGTGACTGGAGTTATTACAAGTGAAGGTATTGTCACATGTGAGAAAGTCGTTATTGCAGGAGGTTCATGGAGCACGCAGTTACTCAGTTATTTTCACCGTGATTGGGGTACATATCCAGTTAAAGGAGAAGTGGTTGCGGTAAGAAGTAGAAAACAACTTTTAAAAGCACCTATTTTTCAAGAAAGATTTTACATTACTCCAAAGCGCGGTGGACGTTATGTAATTGGGGCAACAATGAAGCCACATACGTTCAATAAAACTGTGCAGCCAGAAAGTATAACTTCTATATTAGAGCGTGCTTATACAATATTGCCAGCTTTAAAAGAAGCAGAATGGGAAAGCACGTGGGCAGGATTACGACCACAATCGAATCATGAAGCTCCTTATATGGGAGAGCATGAAGAAATAAAAGGTTTATATGCTTGTACGGGCCATTATCGAAACGGTATTTTATTAAGTCCTATTTCTGGCCAATATATGGCTGATTTAATAGAAGGAAAGCAAGAGAATCATTTGCTAGATTCATTGCTTTCTAGAAGAGTTTAGAAAGGGGATGGAAGTTTGAATTTAAAAATTAATGGTAACCAAATTGAAGTGCCAGCGAGTGTAAAAACAGTAGCTGAGTTACTTACACATTTAGAGCTAGATAACAGAATTGTTGTAGTAGAGCGTAATAAAGATATTTTACAAAAAGATGATCATACAGATACATCTGTTTTTGATGGAGACCAAATTGAGATTGTAACTTTCGTAGGAGGCGGTTGATTATGTTGAACATTGGACCATTTTCATTTCATTCTAGACTTTTATTAGGAACAGGTAAATTCCCTGATTTTGACGTACAGCAAAAGGCAATTGACGTTTCTGAAGCTGAAATTTTAACGTTTGCAGTACGTCGTATGGATATCTTTGATGCAAAGCAACCTAATTTATTAGAGAAACTTGATGTGAAAAAATATACGTTATTACCAAATACAGCAGGGGCAAAAAATGCTGAAGAGGCTGTTCGCATTGCAAAATTAGCAAAAGCGTCTGGGCTTTGTGACATGATAAAGGTAGAAGTTATTGGTGATGATAGAACGTTATTACCGGATCCGGTAGAAACGTTAAAGGCATCTGAAAAGTTACTGGAAGAAGGATTTATCGTACTTCCGTACACATCTGATGATGTTGTATTAGCACGTAAATTACAAGAGCTTGGCGTGCATGCGATTATGCCAGGAGCATCTCCAATCGGATCAGGACTTGGTATTGTAAATCCATTAAATTTGGGCTTCATTATTGAACAAGCGACAGTACCAGTTATCGTTGATGCTGGTATTGGTAGCCCAGCTGATGCGGCATTTGCAATGGAATTAGGAGCAGATGGTGTGTTATTAAATACAGCTGTATCAGGAGCAAAAGATCCTATTAAAATGGCACAAGCAATGAAACTAAGTATTGAAGCAGGCCGTTTAGGATTTGAAGCAGGTCGTATTGCACGTAAGCGCTGTGCAACTGCAAGTAGTCCTTTAGAAGGAATGAGCGTAGTTGAATAATCGATATTCTCGCCAAGAACTATTTTCTCCAATTGGAGCAGAAGGGCAGCAAAAGATAAGAGAAAAGCATGTACTTATTATCGGTGCAGGTGCATTAGGTAGTGCAAATGCAGAGATGTTTGTAAGAGCGGGTGTGGGCAAGATAACAATTGTTGACCGTGATTATGTAGATTGGAGTAATTTACAAAGACAACAATTGTATGCAGAGAGCGACGTAAAGAATAATCTCCCAAAAGCTATAGCGGCTAAAAAACGTTTAGAAGAGATTAATAGCGATGTAACAATAAAAGCTCTCGTTCAAGATGTAACAGCTGAAGAGCTAGAAGAACTTGTTACAAACGTTGATGTAATTATTGATGCGACTGATAATTTCGAAACACGCTTTATTGTGAATGATATAGCACAAAAATATTCTATTCCATGGATTTACGGTGCATGTGTAGGTAGTTACGGTCTTTCTTACACAATCCTTCCTAGTAAAACACCATGTTTATCATGTTTATTACAGTCGATTCCGCTTGGCGGGGCAACATGTGATACAGCGGGTATTATATCACCTGCTGTATCTCTTGTCGTTTCTCATCAAGTAACAGAAGCTCTTAAACTGTTAGTAGAAGATTACGAATCACTTCGAGATGGGCTTGTATCGTTTGATATGTGGAAGAATGAGTATTTATGTATGAATGTACAAAAGCTTCGCCAGCATAATTGTCCTTCATGTGGAGAGAATGCATTGTATCCATATTTAAATAAAGAGAACACATCAAAAACAGCAGTTTTATGCGGACGAAATACAGTTCAAATTAGACCACCTCATAAAGAAGAAATAAATTTTGAACAATATAAAGAGTTGCTGGAAGGTCGCGTGAATGATTTAAATGTAAATCCATATTTATTATCATTTTCTGTTGAAGACAAGAGGTTAGTCGCCTTTAAAGATGGCCGTGTGCTCGTACATGGAACGAAAGATATAAGCGAAGCAAAAACGATTTATCATCGCTATTTTGGATAGAAAAGGATGAGTGGGATGAAAGTGAATAAAGCTTTAACAATTGCAGGGTCTGATAGCGGCGGTGGTGCTGGAATTCAGGCAGATTTAAAAACATTCCAAGAGCTTGGTGTATACGGAATGACGGCTATTACGGCAATTACTGCTCAAAACACGCTTGGCGTTCAAGGGGTATATCCTGTTCCTTTAGAAGGTATTACAGAACAGCTGAATTCAATTGGTACGGATTTAACACCAGATGCAGTGAAACTAGGAATGTTATTTAGTAGTGAAATAATTCAAATTGTTGCAGAACAAATTAAAAAATTTGGCTGGAATAATATTGTGCTAGATCCCGTTATGATCGCAAAAGGCGGTGCATCATTATTACAGCAAGAAGCAGTTCATGCATTACAAGAATATTTATTACCAGTAGCAACCGTTATAACACCGAATGTTCCAGAAGCAGAAGTGTTAACTGGGATGGAGATTCATAATGTTGAAGATAGTAAGGAAGCTGCAAAAGTATTGCACAAATTAGGTGCTAAATATGTGCTTATGAAGGGCGGACATGCAGAATATCAAGGTAATGAAGTAATTGATTTCCTCTTTGATGGAGAAGAATTTATTGAGTTTAGAAGCGAGCGAATTCCTTCAAAGCAAACGCACGGAAGTGGGTGCACATTTGCTTCAGCGGTTACAGCAGGACTTGCGAAAGGATACTCAATTGAAGATGCTGTTCAAGAAGCAAAACGATTTATTAGTATAGCAATTGAAGAGCCATTGAATATTGGTAGTGGTCATGGACCGACGAATCATTTTGCGTATAAAGTGAATAGAACGCGTGTATAGATAAGTGAAAAGCCAGTTTTATAACTGGCTTTTTTTCTGTTTACTTTTTCAAAATACAGGAGTAATATATCAGCCAGAATATATTTTTTTGTAAACGCTGAGTCCAATTATATGGAGCGGAGGAACCAATTTGTGCGTCTGCACTAGGGGTGAATCTTTCAACTTTGAAAGTAGGGCTACTCTCAAAGTCCGAATCCGACAGCTAACTTCGTAAGCGTCTTGAGAGAGGACGGTGCCATGATGGATACATCACTTCATCGATCTGATTAGTATAGGGGAATATCAATCTATGTTTGATTTCTTTTATACTAAGGAGGATGAGGTACATGGAACTAACACTTATTTGTGTTGGAGAAGAAAGTAAGGTAGATAGTTTAAGAGATCTAGTATCATTTCAACATGAGTTAATTATTTTTACGGCAAATGAAGAGATAGCGGCTGAAGTTAGGAATTGTGGGTTTGATTGGACTTATAGTTGCAGTAAGGAGCAGGACTTTACTAGTATTTTTGAGTGTATTAAGAAGGTGATTTTACTAGGGGATGAGCTTCCAATCGTTAGTTTTTTCACAGAACACATTCGCTTTTCTTTTCAAGCACCTATTACTGTTGTTACAAGGAATAAACGATATCCAGCGAGGCTCTATGAAACAATTGGAGCTAAGTTTGTCGTGTTTACAAATTGTGATAATATTTCTTTTTTATTTTTTGAATAGAGCGGGGGAAGAAATGATGAAGGTACTATTACTTGGAGATATAGCAAATCGTTGGGCAGTATCGGTAGAGCGAGTTCAAGAATTGGTTCAGATCGATCCCCTTTTTCCAGGGCCGTATATTATATTACCATCAAAAGATGCTTTGTATTTAGAGGTGGATATTACCGAATATGAGCAGCTACATGCAGAATTGTCACAGGTTTATATTCGCGGGAGAAATTTACGTGCTTTTTTACGAGGAGAATAAATAGTGAAATAAAAAGAGCGAATGCTAAGTGCAACAAGCTATGCACTTTATGTCATTCGCTCTTTTTATTTCGTATTGAAAAGATCATTTCTGTGAAAATGAAAGAAAAGACGAGTAAATAGATGAAAGAATATTAATAATACTCAATGTAAGCGTTTAAATAGATGGATATTTTCTTATTTTCAGTAATTTACCCCTTTACAAGTGAAATATAGAGGAGTATATTTACTCTCATAAATCATTCATAAAATTTCCAAAAAAACCTAAAATCGCTGAGTTCCAGAAATGGAGCGGGGGAACCAATTTTGTGCATCGTCACTTGGGGTGAATCTTTCAGTTTTGAAAGTAGGGCTACTCTTTAGGCCCGAATCCGACAGCTAACCTCGTAAGCGTTTAGAGAGGAGGTTTACTTTTTGTTGTTCATTTTTTGAACACTGAGTAGAGCTCAGTGTTCTTTTTTAATATTTAAATGGTAAATTTTAACAAAATGAAGAGAGGGATAGTTATGTTAGATGTTGTAATGGTCGGGATTTTTATTTTATTAGTTGCATCGATGGCAAGTCTTGCAAGTTGGTCAGATAAAGTTGTGAAAGAAGGAAAGCAATCATGATGATTGTCTTATCGGTTATAGTCGCAGCAATTACAGTGTATTTAGTGTATGCATTATTAAATCCAGAGAAGTTTTAATTAGGGGGAATCATTCATTATGATTTGGGTTGCAGTCATTATTACAATGCTCTTGTTTATTTTAGTAGCAAAGCCAATGGGGATTTATTTAGAAAAAGCTTTTCAAGGTAGCAAAATGCTAGATAAAGTATTCGGCCCTTTTGAAAAACTTATTTTTAAAATTACGGGTGTAAAAGAATACAATCAAACGTGGAAACAGTACGCATTATCATTAGTTTTACTCAATGGATTTATGATTGTTGTCGTATATTTCATTTTCAGATTACAAGGTGTGTTGCCGCTAAATCCAGCACATATTGAAGGAATGGAGCCTACGCTCGCTTTTAATACAGCAATTAGTTTTATGGCTGATACAAACTTACAGCATTATAGCGGTGAAAATGGTTTATCTTATTTATCACAATTAATCGGAATTACATTTTTAATGTTTGCAGCACCGGCAACGACATTAGCACTCGTTATGGCATTTATAAGAGGGCTCGCTGGAAAAGAACTTGGTAACTTTTTCGTTGATTTTACGAGAGCACTAACGAGAGTGTTTCTTCCTATCGCATTTATTGCGGCGCTAGTCTTTGTCGCACTTGGTGTACCGCAAACGTTAGATGGAGCGGTTACAGCACAAACGATTGATGGGGCAAAACAAAGTATATTACGTGGGCCTGTTGCATCATTCGTTTCCATTAAGGAACTTGGAAATAACGGCGGTGGATTTTTCGGAGCAAACTCTACGCATCCTTTTGAAAACCCAGGACAAATGAGTAATATTTTGCAAATGATGCTTATGATGTTATTGCCAACAGCACTTCCATTTACGTACGGACGAATGGTAGGAAATAAAAAACAAGGTCGTATTCTCTTCGTATCACTATTCATGGTGTTTCTACTAGGATTTATAACAATTACGACATCTGAACTAAACGGGAATCCGGCATTAAATGGAATGGGTATCGAACATGTACAAGGAAGTACAGAAGGGAAAGAAGTACGATTTGGAACAGTATTTTCTTCACTATACGCAACGGTAACGACAGCTGCTGAAACAGGCGCCGTTAATACGATGCATGATACGTTAACACCAATTGGCGGTTTAGTTCCACTTGTAAATATGATGTTAAACACAGTATATGGCGGCGTTGGAGCAGGTTTTGTAAATATTATTATGTATGCAATTATTGCAGTGTTTATATCTGGGTTAATGGTTGGACGGACACCAGAGTTTTTAGGTAAAAAGATTGAAGGTAAGGAAATGAAATTAATTGCGGTCACGATACTATTTCATCCATTGCTCATTTTAGGCTTTTCGGCATTAGCTCTTTCAACAAATTTAGGGACGGATGCTATTTCTCATTCCGGTTTCCACGGTTTAACGCAAGTTGTATATGAATATACATCGTCAGCTGCGAATAACGGATCTGGATTTGAAGGATTAGGAGATAATACACCGTTTTGGAATATTACGACTGGTTTAGTTATGTTTTTAGGACGTTACTTCAGTTTAATTACGATGCTAGCTGTGGCAGCTTCGTTGAAAGAAAAAACGGTAGTGCCAGAAACAGTCGGAACGTTCCGTACAGATAATAGTTTATTTGGTGGTATCTTTATCGGAACAATTGTAATTGTTGGTGCATTAACATTCTTCCCGATGTTAGTACTCGGACCAATTGCAGAATTTCTTACATTGAAGTAATGGAGGGTAAATGATGAGACCGGTAGTAGTAAAAGAAAAACAATTAAATGAGTCACAAATACATGCTGTAGAAGATGAAGTTAGACAAGCGAAAACGATGGATCGTGATATCGTAACACATGCGATGAAGCAATCCATTGCGAAATTGAATCCGAAAGTCATGATAAAGAATCCGATTATGTTCGTTGTGGAAATTGGATTTATCATTACGTTCATTTTATCTTTTCTTCCAAGTAGTTCTAGTAGTATACCAGGTTGGTTTAATATAACAGTTTCTCTCATTCTATTATTTACAGTTTTATTTGCGAATTTTGCAGAAGCATTAGCAGAAGGTCGTGGTAAAGCGCAAGCCGATTCTTTAAAGCAGTCGAAGAAAGATGTGTTTGCAAATGTTGTAAAAGAAAATGGAGACATTGTCCAAGTTTCAGCAACTGATCTGAGAAAAGGTGACGTTGTTATCGTAAAACAAGGAGAAATGATTCCGAATGATGGCGAAGTAATCAAAGGGTTAGCATCTGTAGATGAATCTGCAATTACAGGGGAATCAGCTCCTGTAATAAAAGAAGCGGGCGGCGATTTTTGTTCCGTAACAGGCGGGACGATGGTCGTAAGTGATGAGATTACAATTGTCATTACGAGTAATCCTGGTGAATCATTTATTGATAAAATGATTTCGTTAGTAGAAGGAGCTGCTCGTCAAAAAACGCCGAATGAGATTGCTTTAAATACAGTATTAACGAGTTTAACGCTTATTTTCTTAATCGTTGTTGTGACGTTGCCGATTTTTACAAACTATTTAGGATTTCAAATTGATACAGCTGTACTTGTAGCGTTGTTAGTTTGTTTAATTCCAACGACAATTGGTGGTTTATTATCAGCAATTGGTATTGCCGGGATGGACCGCGTGACAAAGTTCAATGTGTTAGCGATGTCGGGTAAAGCAGTAGAAGCTGCGGGTGATATTAATACAATCATTTTAGATAAAACAGGTACGATTACTTTCGGGAACCGAATGGCACATACATTGCTTCCTGTAGGAAATGAGACGATTGAGCAAGTAGGGAAATGGGCCGCGATTAGTTCAGTTTTAGATGAAACACCAGAAGGTCGATCAGTTATAGAATATGTAAAAACGAAAGCTATATCATATAATCGAGAAATTGCAGAGCAAGGTGATTTTGTTCCGTTCAAAGCAGAAACGAGAATGAGTGGTGTGGATTTACAGGACGGAACGAAAGTGAGAAAAGGTGCTGTAGGTAGCGTAATTGAATGGGTTAGGTCACAAGGTGGAACGATTCCGAAAGATGTAAATCAAAAAGCAGATTCCATTTCCAAAGAGGGCGGGACACCACTTGTAGTTGCAGTGGATAATCGTATTTACGGTTTAATTTATTTAAAGGATACAGTAAAGCCAGGTATGCGTGAGCGTTTTGAACAATTGCGCCAAATGGGGATTAAAACGGTTATGTGTACAGGTGATAACCCGTTAACAGCAGCAACGATTGCAAAAGAAGCAGGGGTAGATGAGTTTGTTGCTGAGTGTAAGCCAGAAGATAAAATTGCGGTTATTAAAGCAGAGCAAGATAAAGGGAAACTTGTAGCGATGACAGGTGATGGTACAAATGATGCGCCGGCATTAGCGCAGGCTGACGTTGGATTAGCGATGAATAGTGGTACGACAGCTGCGAAAGAAGCAGCGAATATGATTGATTTAGATTCGAACCCGACAAAAATTATTGAGGTTGTAGGGATTGGTAAGCAATTGTTAATGACGCGTGGTGCGTTAACGACGTTTAGTATTGCGAACGATATTGCAAAATATTTTGCAATCATTCCAGCGATGTTTACACTTGCGATTCCGCAAATGGAGGCATTAAACATTATGAAACTAACATCACCACTGTCAGCGATTTTATCAGCATTACTATTTAATGCAGTTATTATTCCATTACTCATTCCATTGGCGATGAAAGGTATCGCATATAAACCAATGAGTTCGAATGCACTACTTGGCCGAAACCTACTTATTTATGGACTTGGCGGAGTGATTGTACCATTCATTGGAATTAAAGTAATTGATATAATTGTCGGCTTGTTCATATAAGGAAGAGGGGAAAAAGATGGCGAAGAAACAAAGTATACTATCACCAATTATCCGTATTACTTTTACATTTTTAGTGTTGTGCGGGCTTGTATATCCGCTTATTGTTACTGGTATTGCACAAGCAGTAATGAAGGATAATGCGGATGGAAGTCTAATATATAATGATAAAAATGAAGTGATTGGTTCTAAATTAATTGGTCAAAACTTCACGGATCCACGTTATTTTCAAGGGCGTGTTTCTAGTATTGAATATAAGGCTGAAGCATCTGGTTCAAATAACTATGCACCATCTAATCCAGATTTAGAGAAACGAGTAGAGAAAAGTATTGAAGAGTGGAAGAAACAAAATCGGGCTGTTCCGGTAACAGAAGTGCCGATTGATCTAGTGACGAATTCAGGTTCAGGGCTAGATCCTGATATTAGTCCGCAGGCAGCTTCTGTGCAGGTGGATCGTATCTCTAAATTAACGAATATTCCGAAAGAAACGCTAAATCAGTTGATTAAAGATCAAACAGAAGGTGCTGCACTTGGCTTATTTGGAGAGAACCGCGTAAACGTTTTAAAGTTAAATTTAGAATTGCAGAAACTACTGAAATAGAAACAACGCTACCTCAATCTAACGGATTGAGGTAGCGTTGTTTCGAAAGAAAGGTTGTGAGTGTTTTGTATGCGGATGACTATAAACCAACTTTTCAAAGGCGAACACCAGAAGAGTATTTAGAATATATTCGTCAGCAAAACCGCGGGAAGTTAAAGTTATATGTAGGAGCGGCTCCAGGAGTAGGAAAAAGTTATAAAATGCTCTTTGATGCAAGAGAAATGAAAAAGGATGGTACGGATATTGTAATTGGTTTAATTGAAACGCACGGTAGAAAAGAGACGGAAGAAGCAATTGCTGATTTAGAAAAAGTTCCTTTAAAAGAAATAGAGTATAAAGGGAAAGTATTTTATGAACTCGATGTGGAAGGAATTATAAAACGTGCACCGCAAGTCGTTGTTGTGGATGAACTTGCGCATAGCAATATTCCTGGATCTAAAAATAAGAAACGTTATATGGATGTACAGGAATTGCTAGATGCCGGTATATCCGTCTTATCAGCTTTTAATATTCAACATTTAGAAAGTGTTCATGACATTGTTGCTCAAATTACGAATGTTAAAGTGCGAGAACGTATTCCAGATTTTATTTTACAAAAAGCAAATGAAATTCAGCTCGTTGATGCAACGCCGGAAGTATTAAGGAAGAGGTTAATAGATGGAAAGATATATAAGGAAGAAAAAATAGAGCAAAGCTTACAAAATTTCTTTACGCTTAATAATTTAGGGGCACTAAGAGAATTATCACTTCGGGAAGTGGCAGATGATATGGACGAGAAAATTAGCCAAACAGTAATAGAACCGATTGGTGTAAAAGAAAAAATTCTTGTTTGTGTACAATACAGTTCGACAGCGGAGAAATTAATACGACGGGGATGGCGCATGGCTGATCGGTTAAATGCTGAATTGTACGTATTAAACGTTGAGAGGGAAAATATAGATTCTATTTCAGCTGGGAAAAAGCAGACGATTGAAGAGTGGAAGTCGTTAACGAATCAATTTGATGCGAGTTTTGTTTTAGAAGAGGCAAAAGGAAGAAAGCCAGCGGATGTTATTATTGAAGTTGCGAAAAGACTACAAGTAACGCAAATTTTACTCGGACAATCAGCAAGAACAAGGTGGGAAGAAATTCGAAAAGGTTCAATTGTAAATGAAATTATGAGAGAAACGAAGTATATTGATATTCATATCGTTGCAGATCAAAGAGTTTAGAATAGAGACCATCTATAGGTCTCTATTTTGCTTTTTGTACAGCCTGAAAACGTAGCATTTTCAGTGCGCATAAAATGATAAATAGAAATGTAATTGCACCTAGGAAGAAAATCCAAAAGTAATTTTGATTAAATACAAGAAATCCACCTACAAGTGGCCCTGTGCCCATACCGAGATAGCGTATGAAGTTATACATACCGATGGCTGTTGCGCGTTCTTGTACGAATTCTTCCGTTAATAAAGTAGTGTGAGTTGGCATAGAAAGTCCCATACTAAAACCGTATAAAGATGTAACGATAATGGTGAATGGGATATTGATGCTATATGTGAAAGAGAATAAAGTGACACATATAATATTGAAGAAACTAGTGATGAATAAAGCTTGCTTTGTTGTGAGGCGTTTTTGCAAAAGCTTGTAGCAATAACTTCCTAACATAATAGAAAGGGACATTGGTACAAATATAAGGCCAATTTTACTTGCAGTTAAGTGAAATGAATTTGTTAAAATGCTCGGTAAAAAAACGAGGAAGCAAAAGTAAATACAAAATTGAATGAAGCCAATAAGAGTAATAGAAAATCCAGTTTTATTTTTTAAGATAAACCAGTAATTCTTTTTTGCTTGCGGTTGTTTACTTACAGTTGGTTTTGTTTCTGGAAGTAGTGAAATATTTATCGTTAATAAGAGAATGCCAAGTATAGATAAAAAGAGAAATACGGATACGTGGCCATTTATACTGCCTAGATAACCACCAATGAGAGGGCCGATCGCAGGTGCAAGAGCAAGTAACATTTGATACAGGCTCATTGCTTCTCCTCGTTCTTTTCCTTCAAATAAATCGCCGATAATCGTTGCTGCTACTACAGGTATAGCTGCTATTCCTATAGCTTGAACAGCTCTGAAAAATAGAAATACATATATGTTCGCTGAAAAAGCACATCCGATTGAACCAATTGTACTAATGATCAAACTAGGGATAAGGACAGATTTTCTCCCTCTTGTATCAATCAAAGGTCCATATATGAGCTGCATAATCGCAAGAACGAATGTGAAAAGGGAAACTGTTACATTTACAAGATAAAGAGAAGTGTGAAAAGAACCTTGAATCATGGGCAAGATAGGCGTGTAAATATTTTGAGCGAAGGAACCGAGTAAGGCACTCATACAGACGACATATAAAATGAAATGTATTTTGGATTTTTTCATCTTGTTAACCTCCTTGTCATTTAGTTTCCTTGGAAACTAAATTTATTTTAACATGATTTTCTCACTTGTAAATATGAAAAAATGATTTTAAAATGGTATATAGTTAATTTGTTTCTTTAGAAACTCAGGAGGCGAACGGATTGGATTATGCAACGAAACAAATGGAAATACTTTCGGACATTCGTACACTTTTGCATAAAAAAGAAGAACATTTGAAAGGGCAAAATGAGAAATTTCTTCGTGAGACAGGTATAAGTGGTATGTCTTTATCTGAGTTACATGTGATCGAGTGTATCGGGAAAAATGGTTTGATGAATGTAACTGCTATTACGACAGAAATGGGAATGACGAAGGGTGCAATCTCTAAAATTTGTACAAAGTTGTTTCAAAAGAAATTCGTTGAGAAGATGCAAATGTTAGATAATCAAAAAGAAATCTTCTTCCGTTTAACGGAAAGCGGAAATGAAATATATAAAGCTCATGATAAATTACATAAACAAGCTGAAGAAAAGTGGCTGTTATTTTTAGATAGATATACGAAAGAAGAGCAAGATTTTATTCAAAGATTTATAAAGGATGTCTCCAACCATTTGGAAATATAATTGGAAGAAAAAACTCCTTTTTCTCAAGTCTTTTGAATATAATTTCTGAAAGAACTCATATATAATAGAAAAAGATACTTAACATGGTGAATAATTAAAGAGTCAATATATATAGAGGAGAGAGTAACATGCTTGAAAATACGGGGTTAGTATTAGAAGGCGGCGGTATGCGTGGTGTGTACACGGGCGGGATATTAGAATACTTTATGGAACAAGATTTATATTTTCCATATGTAATCGGTGTATCAGCTGGTGCTTGTCATGCAGCGTCGTATCTTTCCAGACAAAGAAATAGAAATAAAACAGTAAATATTGATTATGCATCACACCCAAAATACTTATCGTATAAAAATTTATGGAGAAAACGCCAGTTATTCGATATGGAGTTCATTTTTCATGAGATTCCAGAAAAGCATGTTCCGTTTGATTTTGAAACATACTTTAATAGCCAAGAGCGTTTCCTTGTAGGAACGACAGATTGTGAAACAGGACAGTCTGTTTATTTTGAAAAAGAAGGAACGAATGATGATGCACTAAATTTATTACAAGCATCTAGTTCATTGCCTTTCATTGCACCTGTAGTAAATTACCGTGGTAAGCAATTATTAGATGGCGGGATTTCGGATCCAATTCCAGTTCGTAAAGCACAGGAAGATGGTTTTAAAAAATCAGTCGTTATTTTAACGAGAAATCATGGTTACGCGAAGAAAAAATCAAAGTTTGGATGGGTTGCAGCGAAAGCTTATAAAAAATATCCGAACCTTGTTAACACGATGCTGAATCGTTATGAAGTGTATAATGAAACACTTCACTACATTGAAAAAGAAGAACAAGCTGGGAATTTATTTGTTATTCGTCCAGAAGTGCCGCTTCAAGTAGATCGTATGGAAAAAGATACAGCAAAACTACAAAATCTATATGAGCAAGGCTATGAAGATGCAAAGAGACAGTTTGCAGATTTGCAGGCGTTTTTGCAAAAATAATAATTAGGCTGTGGAGATGGAGTTCTCTGCAGTCTTTTTATTATTGGTTTCAATACCGAATGTTGGTTATACACGTTTTTAGATTATGGTATAATATGGATAAAAGTATGTGAAGAGGTGATACATATGGAAAATGTATATAAAGGTCTTAGACATACTGGATTTACTATGTTGCTTATTTTTGGTGGTGTATTTTTACTGCGCTGGTTCATTCATGATGAAATGCTACTAGATCAGCTTATTGGGTTGAGTGTAGGGATGGTAATGGTTATTTCGTCAGTGTTCATTCAAAAGTACAGTAAAGAATTACAAGTAAATGAGAAGTGTTAAAAGTAACAAAAGAAAAGTAGAGCATCTAATTTCGATGCTCTACTTTTCTTTTATAAATAAAAAATCCCTCTTTATGAGGGATTTTAATGTGGTAAGAAAATTAATTGATAAGCAAACAAAATTCCAAATACATATACAAGTGGGTGAACAGCACGGAATTTACCTTTTGCCACTTTCATAAGTGGGTATGAAATAAATCCAAGTGCGATACCTGTTGCGATACTTGATGTAAGTGGCATGCTTAAGATTACTAAGAATGCTGGGAATGCTTCATCAAATGCGTCCCAATCGATGTGGCGAACTGAACCCATCATAAGACTACCAACGATAATTAATGATGGTGCAGTAATAGCTGATACACCAGAAACAGCACTTACTAATGGGCCGAAGAATGCTGCTAGTGCGAATAGAACAGCTACTGTAACAGTTGTTAAACCAGTACGACCACCAGCTGCAACACCAGCAGATGATTCAATGTAAGCTGTTGATGGTGTTGTTCCGAACATAGAACCGATTGTTGCTGAGAATGAGTCAGATAGAAGAGCTCGTCCTGCTTTTGGAAGCTTTCCGTCTTTCATAAATCCACCTTGTTGTGCAACGCCAAGTAATGTACCTGTTGTATCAAATAATGTAACAAGGAAGAATGAGAATACAACGCCGTATAATCCGTAGTTAATTACGTCAGATACAGCAGTAATTGGATTGGAAACGATAATTCCTTCTGGTAATCCAGGCATTGATGTAACACCGTTTGAGAATGTTAATTGTCCTGTGAAGAAAGCGATAATACCAGTTAATAGCATACCGATAAATAGTGCGCCATTTACATTTAAAGACATAAGGATAATAGTAATTCCAAGTCCAGCTAATGCTAGTAGAACTGGAGCAGAGTGAAGATCACCAAGTCCAACTAAGTTTGCATCATTTTTTGTAACGATACCTGTTAAACGTAAACCGATAAAGGCGATAAATAGCCCAATACCAGCAGTAATTGCATGTTTTAAGTTTTCAGGAATTGCTTCCATTAATTTTGTACGGAAAGATGTAAATGATAGCAAAATTAAAATCATACCTGCTACGAATACAGCAGAGAATGCAATTGCGAAAGTCATGCCTTCATGCGCTTTTACAACAGAGTAAGAGAAGTAAGCATTTAATCCCATACCTGGTGCAATTGCGATTGGTAAGTTTGTAAAGATCGCCATAAATAATGTTCCGACAACAGCAGCGATAATTGTTGCTGTAAATGCTTGTTCAAATGGAACACCTGCATCCCCAAGGATGACTGGGTTTACGACAATGATATATGCCATTGTTAAGAAGGTAATAATACCTGCCATAATTTCAGTTTTAATAGAAGTTTTATGTTTTGAAAGGTTAAACATATAAACATCCTTTCTGTTTACGAATAATTTTCACAACAGTTATATATAATATTCGTTTTTTAACTATTTTGCAATAGTTTTGTATAAAAAGTTTACAACAATTCATATTTTGTGTCTTAAATTCGAATATTAATCGTAACTTGATGTGTGAATTTCAGTTTTTATTATGCACATTATAAGGAAAAGGAGTTGAAAGAAGCTATGCCACAGCAAAAAAACTTTGTAACAATGCCAGCGCAACATCAAAATAAACAGCCTGGTATTGAATCATTAATGAATCCACTTCCGCAGTTTGAAGATTCAAATTATAAAGGTAGCGAAAAGTTAAAAGGAAAGAATGTATTAATTACAGGGGGAGATAGTGGGATTGGACGAGCTGTTTCCATCGCTTTTGCGAAAGAGGGAGCAAATATTGCGATTGCTTATTTAGATGAGGAAGAAGATGCAAATGAGACGAAACAACGTGTTGAAAAAGAAGGAGTAAAGTGTGTATTGTTGCCGGGTGATTTAAGTGATGAACAGCATTGTAAAGATGTTGTTCAAGAGACCGTCCAGCAGCTAGGTAGTTTACAGGTTTTAGTAAATAATGTCGCGCAGCAATATCCGCAGCAAGGACTAGAGTATATTACAGCAGAACAGCTAGAAAAGACTTTTCGTATTAATATTTTTTCTTATTTTCACGTTGCGAAAGCCGCACTTTCTCATTTGAAGAAAGGAGATGTCATTATAAATACGGCATCTATCGTTGCATATGAAGGGAATGAAACGTTAATTGATTATTCCGCAACGAAAGGAGCAATCGTAGCGTTTACAAGATCACTTTCTCAATCGTTAGTGCAAAAAGGGATTCGTGTAAATGGTGTTGCACCGGGACCGATTTGGACACCGCTTATTCCATCGAGCTTTGATGAGAAGAAAGTCTCTCAGTTTGGAAGCAATGTCCCGATGCAACGGCCTGGTCAACCATATGAGTTAGCGCCGGCATACGTATATTTAGCGTCTGGTGATTCTTCTTATGTTACTGGACAAATGATACATGTAAATGGGGGCGTTATTGTAAATGGATAGTTTTCATTTATAAGAGCAAAGTAAAGCTAATTACAATTATTATGGTGAGCGCTAGGGGGGATATAGGTGAAAAGGGTATGTTTCGTCTTACTATTATTTTTCTTCCTACCGGTTAGTGCTTTTGCTGATACAGATCATTTAATATTAGTGAATCTTACGACAAATCAGTTGTCTTTTTTTGAGAATGGAAATTATACAAAAACATTTCCAGTAACGACTGGAAGAGATCGTACACCTACGCCTGAAGGTAATTTTTGTATTATAACTAAATTTAAAAATAAAGAATACCATCGAAAAAAAATACCTGGGGGTGCACCGAATAACCCTCTCGGTACGAGGTGGCTTGGACTAGATAAGAATGAATATGCGATTCACGGGACGAACCGGGAATGGACGATTGGAAGTAGGGAATCAAATGGCTGTATTCGTATGCATGACAGGGATATACAATGGTTATATGACCGAGTACAATTACAAACAAAAGTAATCATTTCTCGTTTTCATACGAGCCCCGAATATGAAGCGAATAAGCTTGGTTATCGCGTTGTGAGCTGGAATGGTCGAAAAATAGAAAAAGAACAAATTGGAGTACTTACGTTAGTAGACCGCGCGGATATATATTGGCAAGAACCAAATGGACAGTTAATGAAAGTAAAAACTGTATTGCCAAATGAAAGATATCCGGTATACTCAAAACGAAAAGATGGAATATATTATATAGGAAACAATTCGTATATTATAGATGAAACAGGAGAGAAAGTTCGTTACGAGCAAATTCCTTCTTCGATTTTAAGTAATATATATAAACGGAAATACAATGTTCCGTAATGGCTACCGTATTATAGACGGTAGCTTATTTATACTTGGAGTTTAACTGCAACTATTGTATTTTGCTGAATATAATACAGTACAGATAGGGGGCGGTTATATTATGAAAAGTGAATTTGCGTTTAAAGTTTTCTTAGTAACGACCTGTTTATTTATCGTGTATTTATATGCGTTTCTCGTCTTTTCTTTTTATGTTCCATATGTTGATTTAATATTGTTCTTCGGATTTATTTGGGCGTTTGTGAAAGCGAGGGAAGGAGAGAAGAGTATATATCGGCGCATTACCCTATGCGGGACGGCCGTTCTCGTTATTTTGTACTTTTTTATTATGCATGATTTTTGGAGAGGGATGTAAAAAAGCATACGATGAATCGTATGCTTTTTATGTTTAATATTTAGGCTTAAATGTATGACAACAAGTCTCTACACTCGTTGCTACAGAACTTTCTAGCGTCTCGTTTGTTAAAACAGCAGCTGTATATGAATCATTTTCAGTTTGACCAGTTTCATCTGCATCAGGCTGAACGATGATCGTACTTGCTTGACAAAAGTTACCTTGTCCCCAAAAAGAACAGTTGGAAACAGAACATCTTACTTCTGGCATAAAACCCCCTCCTTATACATTAGTGTGGGATTTTACGCCCATTTCATGTGTAGAAGGAGTTTCCTTTTCTTATTACTTTTTCGTTTGTTCAAGCCATTCTTTTAATTTGTCTTTCGGCTGTTCACCGCTAATACGGCTCACTTCTTTGCCATCTTTAAAATGAATGATTGTTGGTGTACCTTGAATTTTATATTCATCCCAAGGAACATCTAATTTTTCAATATCCATAACTTTCATATCAACGTTCAAGTCTTTAGCCATTGGCACTACGACAGGAGATAATTTTTGGCAATGAACGCAAGATGTTTGATAAAAGTATACTGTTTCTTCTTTTTTCTCTTTTAAGTTCTTTTGAAGATCTGAAAGAGAGATTTTATTTGTGTAGTAGTCAGAAACGTTTGTCTTACTTTCAGTAGGATTATCAATTTTTTGGCTAGTAGCATTTTTTTCTTCCATTTGTGTTACTGCAAAAATTGCCACGAACAAGGCGATAATAATACCACCAAATATAAGCATTTTTTTCATTCTTTCATCTCCTTATTTGTTTTTGATGACAATAAAGCTACAAACAGCGATTGTAATAAAGCCGATAAGTGCTAAAAACGGGATTGTCACAAAGCCGAACCAGTTTATGTATTCTCCCGTACATGGTACACGTCCACAAGCTGCCCCAGCTGCTGAAAATGCTGCGACTTTTTGAATTGCATAGTGATATAAAGAAATACAAGCGCCAATAGTTGCGATTGGTAAAGAATAACTTGCGATGCGATAGTCTTTCTTTGCCACAGCGATACCAAGCCATAAAACGAATGGATACATAAAAATGCGTTGATACCAACAAAGGACACAAGGCTCAAATTTCATGATTTCGGAAAAGTACAGACTTCCTAGTGTAGCAACAAAAGAAGCTCCCCATGCGGTAAGTAAAGCATATTCTTGCTTTTTTTCTCGTCCCATATTTTATACCTCTCTTATAATAGTTACATACTAAATTATAGTATGAAGTGGTATAGAAAAGAAAGAAAAAATATGTTTATCAATAAAAGTTTTATAAGAGGAAACTTTTATTGGTATTAATATTTTAAAAAAGCGCCATTCTCCTAAAGAGAATAGCGCTATATTTTACATTTGAATTTGCTCTACTTCTTCTACATGCGACTTTTGGGATGCATGGTCAATATATTGAAATAGGAGCTGCAGTTGTTTATCAACTTCTGGTAGTTCTTTGCTGTATTGATAAGCGTGTAAAAAATGCTCAATACGCTTAGAAAATAATTGATCGTTCGTTTGAACCATGAGAACGAGTAATTTATCCCAATTACAGCAATACGTGTAATAGAGAGCTTTATCATAGTCGTTATATGTTTGCACTGTGTACCCTCCTTACCGAGAGTTATATATAGTGTGTGATAAGTAAGGAGAAATACACTTGAAAGAATTTGTTAAGAAAAAAAGAGAATGAAAAGAAAAAACGAGGAATTCCCTCGTTTTTTAAGCTTTTGGCATTGGCGTAGGTGTTGGTTTGCCATAGCCTTCTTTGTATTTATTATCGATATAGTTACGAATTTCAAGCGTTGATTTTCCTTTTTGTTTCATGGAAGCAGATTCAACTGCGATTTCTAGGCAATTGACGCAAGTCGTTGCGTGGGAATCCCAAACAACTTCACCATTCTTTTTAATTTCACGAATAAAGCAGTTTTTATTATTTTTATGTCCTACACTTTCACCGCAACCACAATAGCATGGAATCCAATCTAATAGCTCTGCATTTTGCCCAGCGACGCTGTAAATATCTTTCATTTGTGGATCAAGCTTATCTAGGAAGGTCGGAAGTGTGTCGACTCCTTTTGTTTTCTCTTGAATGTCAGCTTGTTGAGTGTGGGATGCATGGTCATGTTCTTCTTTTTTTGATTCAGAAGATTTTTGGTCATTTGTACCAGTACTTCCGCATCCAGCAAGAATTAAGCTTAGTACTGCAAGTAAAGAAAATACATACTTTTTCATTCGCTTGTCCCCTTTACAAATGTATTAATCAAATTGTATCAGAGATTATGGAGTGTCGGGTGAAGATTTTTTCGACTGATTTTTGAAACGCCATCTTAGCGAATGAAATAGAAATAAAATTGGGATATAAGCGTATACAATATATAAACCCGCTTGAGATAGTACGGTATTTAATGTATTGATACTTTCACGGTTTGTGAAAAGCAGAGAAGCTGAAAATATGATGAAAATAAAAAACGGTAATGTAAATTTAAATGAAATATGAAAGGAACGCTTCATTGTTTGACATGATGACCAAATGGTTAAGCAAAGATTTGGTAAAATAATTAAAAACCAAACGAAAATAATAATATATTCAAAACGCTGAATAAAAGGAACTTTAATTATTTTTAACATTGTTAAAGTAGGCCAAATAGTACGGTTTAATTGACCCTCACTATAATACATAAAGGATACGATAGCTAAAACTACATAAATTAAGGTGCTAAAAGCAATTCCAGCATGGGCCCATCGTTTTAAAGATTTTCCTTTTTCAATAAAGGGATAAAAGATAAGAATTGTTTCAAACCCCAGAAATTCCAATGCAGAGTGTTTTGCAGATATAAGCATGTCAAAAGGTGAATGTGTAAAAATAGGTAAAATATTACGGAAATGAGCATATTTCATTGGATAGATTAAAAAGAATACAACGAAAATAGGAAGAACAATACCCCAAAAACATATCCCTGTCACAGAACGGAAGCCACCTTTTATAATGTAGTAAGTGACTAACAAAAACATAAGCGTAAGTTTCCATAACTTAATGGTAGGGAAAATCCAAACTTGTATCACTTCCATATATGTACGAAGAACAGTAAGGCAAAATAATAAGCAATAAAGAGTGAAAATTACAGAAAATATAGAGCCAAACCACTTTCCAAAGGTTGTTGTATGGATACTAATTAAATCTCCGTCTTTTTCAAGCATTTTTAACATACAAAACAGCACAATATGAGTTGCAATTCCCGCAATAATAAGAGAAATCCAGGCATCATAACCAGCGTTTTTTAAAATTACACGTTGATATCCGAGAATTCCTATACCAATCTGGAGAGAATGCAATAAAATAAATGCAAAATATGGAGAGACTGTCTTTGTTTTATTTATTGTATTCATTGCTTATTTCACCTCACTATTCTCCGATTCCAGATTGTACAATATTAAGATCTAAATTTATATCCACCGCTACATTTTTATACATATTTCGAATTTGTTTTATATTCCATTTTCTTGTATGGCTTCTAATTTCATCTCGTATTCCTAAAGGATCAATTTCCTTTTCTTGAAATTGTTTTATTAAATCTTCACAGTCTTTTTCGACATTTCGTTCAATTTGTTTTTTTATATAGTTGATATTTGTTTTTTTTCTTAAATCAATCCAATTAGGAGAGTTTTTAATTAATCCATTTAATTTTAAATGGATTTTTACTTTTGGTATGTCGCCAGATTGATCTATATCATACTTATTTTCCCCAGCTAAGTTTTGTATAACAACCATGCCTTTATGTTTATCCTTTGTTATCGCAGCTTCGTAACGTCCATTTTTCGTAGGGTTAATAAGTAATTTTGCTAAAACAGAATGTCTTTTATCCGTATACATGACGACTTTATCGCCTTTTAAAAAGGCAAGTCCTTTGACAGCGACAGAATGATTATCGTCCATTTTAATATAAGGAACATAGGCATCACATACAGAAGAGTAATAATTATATAAAAAAATGTTTAATTCGGTTTGTGGAATGTTCTCATTTCTTATATTTTGTTCGAGTAAATCAGCAATATATAAAGACCCATTTTTTTTTCCGTAATTTAAAAGCTCTTCAGCCGATCCATCTACAATTGCTAGTTGTACATCACGCCCGATATTTGGGTCACGTTGTAAGTTAGTAATAATCTCTCCCATTCCGCGTTCTCCTAGAGCTTTTCCAAATAGGACGACACGCATTTGACCTACAACAACATTGTGAGGAGATTTCGCATTCAATCGTGAAGCAATTGTTTCAAGTGAACGGGCAGATGTTGTTTGCGTCTCTGGCTTAGACTTTACACCATGTGTGTACTCTGGGAATAGAATAGTTCCTTGGAATCTTTTGTTTTTTGTGATGTCAAATCCAGCAATATGAATAATACGCTGTGCATCCACTATATACGTTTGTGTACAGCCAGTTTGTAAAACGAAGAAGATAATGATAAGGTGCAATAAAACTTTTTTCATTCATTCTCACCATCACGTTTTTGCTTCGATTTGTTTGGATTATAGCGCCATTTTGATTTTGGTCTAAGAAAAGAAGGTCTTTGTGCCGTTTGACTAAATGGTAATCGAAGAAAACCTTCTGCTGTACCTAAACCACGAAATGGATATAAAGGTAATAAATAAGGTGATCCAAGTGATTTTAATTTAATTAAATGAGCTAAAATAAATACAAATCCGACAATAAGGCCTAATCCTCCGAATGCACCGGCTAAAAGAATAAGCGGAAAGCGTAACAACCGGATAGTAGAAGACATCTTTACGGTTGGTGTTGTGAATGATGCAAGAGCGGATAAAGCAACTGCAATTAGTAAAATAGTACTTGTCAAAGCCGCTTCAACAGATGCTTGGCCAATTACAATCCCCCCAACAATTCCAATCGTTTGTCCGACTTTTGTCGGTAAACGCGCTCCCGCTTCACGAAGCAATTCGATTGTAATTTCTAAAAAGAGTGCTTCTAGAATAGGAGGGAAAGGTACGTTAGCTCTCGAGAAAATAATAGGACCTAGTAAATCGGCAGGAATCATTTGATAATGATATGTTAAAGCCGCTGTATAAATAGCGGAGGAAAACAGAGAAAATATAGCTCCGAAAAAACGAATAATACGAAAGAACGATCCAATCATCCACGGTAAATAATAATCTTCTGGTGAAATGAAAAAATCCAGTAACGTTGTTGGTCCTGATAAAGCATATGGAGAGCCATCTGTTAAAATTAAAACTTCCCCGTTAATTAACGCAAATACAGCTCGATCTAATCGCTCTGTAGGTAATAGAACAGGAAAAGGTGAATTGCTATTATCACTAATAAATTGCTCAATCATAGTTGAATCAAATGGGACATCAAAGTCAATGTCTTCTAGCCGTTGAATTGCGGCGTTGACAAATTGTTCATTTGTAATTCCTTCTATATAAGCAACTGCTACTTTTGTTTTTGATATAGATCCGACGGTAACTTCTTTAAAAATGAGTTGCTCCGTTACGATATTTCGGCGTAATAAGTGGATATTTGTATCAAGGTTTTCAACGAAACCGATTTTAGGCCCGATTACGCTATACTCATTTTCTGTATCGTTATATAATCGTTTTCCTAAAACAGTACTTTCGGCACGAATTAAAGCATATTGATCAGGATTCGAATTGTTTTTTAAGCGTATTAAAATATATCCACCTAATAATTTTTCACGAATATCATCAATAGAAGGGGATGTAATGATATCTTCAATAGAGATGATATTACATAAATCAGAGATGTTTTGGATTTGTTCCGATTCCTTTTTTATAGGAGTTAAAATGAATTGTTTAATAATAAGTGCTTCCACGACAGATTTATAATAAAACAAGCACAACGTTTCATCTTTAAGTATGTTATAAGAGACAAAATCGCTTGATTCTTTCATGGTTTGTATAAATTCTGGAATAGAACAAAGTGTTTTTGTATTAGTCTTTTTTGATTTCTTAGATGATAAACCGAACATTTTCTCACCCCTAACTTACATCATTTACTTATGTTAGTTTTTGGGAAAGACGGGAATTTATACTTAAAAATTGAAAGTTCATAAAGAAAAGGAAGAGTGGTGAATGGCTCTTCCTTTTTAGCATTTTAATTTGTTTTTTGTTCTTTAATAGACTTCACTAATTTCATCATTTCCGCCCGTATATCTTCTCTTTTTACATTTAATTTTTCGGCAATTTGTTTAATGTCCATTCCATCTTTTTTCATTTTTAATACATCATCAAGAGGGGTATTGCTTTTTTGAGAGATGATTGTTAACACAGTAAGGTGACGCAATTTGATGTTATATTCTTTCATTTTTTGTTTTAGCTGATCCGGTGTGGATTTTTGCATAGTTGCTAACTGTTGTAGCAGTGCTTGCTTTGTTTCTTTATTCATATGATGTTTTTTCAGCTTACTTGGATCTACACCGAAATGCTCGGCTGTTTTCTCCCAAGATTTATTTTGCTTATAGTAAGCTAAAACGTCTTTTATTTCTTTATTACTAATCCTTGCAATGTGAGCAGCCCTCCAAATTTCATGTTTGTTATAGCCAAGTTTTTCTAGCGATTGCATTTCTTCTTCTGAAATTGGTTTATGATGATGTATCGTTACTTCTTTTGGCGTGGCAGCGGACGTAGGGAAGGTGGATATCCCGCATAATAATGCTGCCATAGTCATACTTACTGCGATTTTTTTGTACATGTAAACTCCTCCTAGATGGATAATGTAGAAAACTGTACACATATCATTTCCATAAAATGTGAAATACTTGTGAACAAGTTAAGTTTTTTTATTCACAGTATGAAATGACATTTTTAGAAGTTTTCCAACATAAAACATTGATTAATAGTAAAAAACTAAGGTATAATCGAAATTGAAAATCAATATCAATAACAAATGTATACATATAGATGAAAATAAGGGAGAGAAAAATATGACTACATATACTTCCATCGCAAATGTGATTAAAGAAAGACGCTCTGTACGTACATTCACAGATAAAGCTGTAGATAAAGAGTTATTAATTGAACTATTAAACGACGCAACGTGGGCACCGAATCATAAACACCGTGAACCATGGAATTGTAAATTATACATTGGAGAAGGTCGCAAAAAATTAGTAGACGCAGTATTAAACTCTTTCACAGAAGAAGAAAGAGCGAAACGCGGCAAAATTTTATCAGATCGTTTCTTAAGCACGCTCGCACAAATCGTTGTTTATATTAATGAAGATCCACGTCAAATTCAACGTGACGAAGATTACGCTGCAACATGTGCATTTATGCAAAACTTCCAACTGCTTGCTTGGGAACGTGGATTAGGTTGTGTTTGGAAATCAGGCGGATTAAACTATAATCCATTATTTATAGAAGGACTTGGTTTAACAAGAGGTCAACGTATCGTTGGAATTCTTCACCTTGGCTATTTCGATAAAGCACCAGAAGGAAAAGCTCGTACTCCGATTACGGAGAAGATGGAGATTATTGAAGGTTAATAGATAAGACATTCTCGTTTTTGCGGGGGTGTCTTTTTATTATGCAATCAATCCTCATGAAAGCTTGTTCTCCATCATACACTTTCTTAAGGGAAAGTGTAAGGAGGGAAAATAATGAGAGCAAGTGACGATAAAGCACTGCAATATGCGATTGCGGAAATTACGGAAATTGCGACTGGATTTGGGCTTGATTTTTATCCGATGCGTTATGAAATATGTCCAGCGGAAATTATTTATACATTTGGTGCATATGGGATGCCGACGCGGTTTTCACATTGGAGTTTTGGAAAACAGTTTTTTAGAATGAAATTACAATACGATTTAGGTCTTAGTAAAATATACGAACTCGTTATTAACTCTGATCCATGTTACGCCTTTTTATTAGATACGAACTCGTTAATTCAAAACAAATTAATTGTAGCGCACGTTTTAGCACACTGTGACTTCTTCAAAAATAATATTCGTTTTTCAAATACGAAGCGAGATATGGTAGAAAGTATGGCGGCAACAGCGGACCGTGTGAAAGCGTATGAGCATAAGTACGGAAAAGCAGAGGTAGAAACATTTTTAGATGCCGTACTTGCCATTCAAGAGCATATTGACCCATCGATTATGCGTCCAAAACTTGCGTGGAGTATTGAAGATTTAGAAGAGGATGTAGAAAAGAAAAAGATATCACAGTACGATGACTTATGGAATTTAGATGATCGAAACAAAAAGAGAGAACGACCTAATATGCATAAAAAGAAGAAAATTCCGCCGCAACCAGAGAAAGATTTACTCCTCTTCATTGAAGAATATAGCCGTGAGCTAGAAGATTGGCAGCGAGATATATTAACGATGATGCGTGAGGAAATGCTATATTTCTGGCCGCAGCTTGAAACAAAAATTATGAATGAAGGCTGGGCATCATACTGGCATCAACGCATACTCCGTGAAATGGACTTAACATCTTCTGAAGCGATTGAATTCGCAAAGCTTAATGCAGGTGTAGTTCAACCATCAAAAACAAGTATTAACCCATACTACCTAGGTATTAAAATGTTTGAAGATATAGAGGAGCGCTACAATAACCCGACAGAAGAAATGAAACGACGCGGTGTAAAACCAGGATCTGGCCGTGACAAAATCTTTGAAGTACGCGAAATCGAATGGGATGTATCATTCTTAAGGAACTACTTAAACAAAGATCTCGTAATGAGAGAAGATATGTACTTATTCCAACGCCAAGGAAAAGAATATAAGGTAATAGATAAAGAGTGGGAACATGTACGTGATCAGCTCGTAAATATGCGTACAAATGGTGGCTTCCCGTACTTAGTAGTAGAAGATGGTGACTACTTAAAGAACGGAGAGTTGTACATTAAACATAGTTACGAAGGAATTGAGCTCGATTTAAAATACTTAGAAAAAGTACTGCCATACATTCATCAGTTATGGGGAAGAACGGTGCATATGGAGTCGATTGTGGAAAGTAAGGGCGTTGTGTTTTCTTATGATGGGAAGATGGTGCATCGGAAGTATGTGTGATGAAAAGAATGGACATAGAATGCTATGTCCGTTCTTTTTTATTTGGGGCAAAGTTAAATATGCTATTCTTGAAGAAAGGGAGTTATATAGAGAAATGGAGCGATTCAAATGAGCAAAATAGGGGTATGCAAGGTAGATATTACGCCGCCTGTCGGTATTGATTTTGTTGGATACCATAGAGAGACAGGAATAAATAATATTGAAGAGCATATTTATGGGACAGTTTTTGTATTTGAAAAAAATGAAATGAAAACTGTGTTTATAAGCATTGATAATATTGGGATGTTAGTAGAAGATACGAATATTATTCGTGAGCGCGTAGCTAGCAGGCTTCATGTGCCATTTGAGCGAATAACAGTTGTTTATACACATACACATTCTGGTCCGGAAACTGTTGGTGAGCAAGCTTTAGTAAAGTCGTATAAAACGAGTTTAGTAAATAATGTAGTGCACGGTGCTGTTACTGCAAATAATAACTTGGGGCTATGTGAAGTTGGCTGGAGTGTTACGACAGGTGATATTGGGATAAACCGAAGAGAGAGAACATCTGATGGAAGAGCAAAGATGGGAACAAATATAGAGGGTGTTGTAGATAAACGAATTGGCATGTTAGCAATAAGAAATGCTGAAACGAAGGAGCTATCTGGGATTATTGTATTTTGTACTGCGCATCCGAATGTTTTAAAAGGTGATAGCGATGTATTATCAGCGGATTATCCTGGAATGACGAGGGAGATTCTTGAGAAAATCGTAAATTGCCCTGTTATTATTGTGCAAGGAGCTGCTGGTAATGTAAATGCGAAGTATCGCGGTTCAAGGGAAGCAGTAAAGCAAATGGCTTACACACTTAGTGGACATGTATTAGCAATATTGCCAATAGTTACATATAGCCCAATTGTAAATTTAAGAACAGTTTCGAGTATGATGCAAATGAAGTTGAAAGATATTCCTGAAATGAATGAGATACGAAGCATGGCTCAATTGGCGGAGAAGCAGTGGGGTGTGAACACGGACGAGTGGCTTACTATCGTTTTAGAGAAATATAAGCAAGGTATTCGGCAGTTACGTATTGATTTAGAAGTTCAACTGTTTCAAGTTAATGATGGAATGTTCTTTGGTATACCGATGGAACCTTTTTCAGAAACCGCGTTAGAAGTGAAAGAGAGTCTTCAAAATGAAATAGCCTTTCTTGGTGGATATACGAATGGATATATTGGTTATTTACCGACAAGGGAAGAGTTTACATATGGTGGATATGAAGTAGAATTAAATCCTGTTGTATATGGGCCTGTTACGAATTTATTGATGCCACCGGAGAAAAATACTGCGGAGCTGATTGTGAAGAAGGTTACGGGCTTATGTAATAAAGTGAAGCTTTAATAAGACAGATTTTTGAAAGCAGAGTAAAGAATATAAATAATTGTTTGAGTTTATTAAGTCAACGTAATTAACAATGATTATCATTGTTAATTACGTTGACTTCTAAAAAAAGAAAAACTAGAATTTATAAAGGGATCCTCAATTGTTTGCTATCACTTGTATAGGAGGTAAGTTATGTTGGATAGCTTTATTTCTATAAGATGCAGGTTGGCTCTTTATCGTTTTGGTGTTCTTTTTATATTTTTTTGCATAGTATTTTTGGTGCATCAGAAGGTGTATGCAGAAGATGTACCGTGGACATCGGTCTCAAATGAGGGAGAACGTGAACTGTTTCAAGAACAATCATTGTATAGTAATGATCGAAGGGGAGAAGATCTTGTTTCGCCCTCATTTGAAGGGCGAAAACATGGTGGGGAAGATTGGGGAGCATATTTGGAAAATAGTACGTTAAATTATTCACCTAATATTCTTACCTATTCTGTTATAGGAAGCGATGATCGAATACGGGTTAATGATACAAATTCATATCCGTATAGCGCTATAGTCCATGTTGCGACTCAGTATAATAGTGGAGAAGTTTATGGGTGTACAGGAGCACTAATTAGTAAAGATACAGTGCTTACAGCTGGACATTGTATTTACAATAAAGAAATTGGTGGATGGGCGACAAATGTTATTGTGACCCCTGGTAGAAATGGAAACCAAGCACCGTATTTACCTTATAGTTGGACAAAACTCTATTCAGTAAGTGGATGGACTGATAATGAAAATTCAGATTATGATTATGGAACGATTAAATTAAATGGGTCTCCAGGAGATTATATTGGCTGGTTGGGATATAGAACTACCTATGTAGAATCACCAAAAGGTTTACTTGCGGCGATTCCTGGATATCCCGCTGATAAAATAGGAAATGAACGTTACACAATGTGGAGAGACTATGGTCCAATTGAGGGAGTTTCTCCTAGAATGTTAACATACAAGATTGATACTTATGAGGGGCAAAGTGGATCACCTGTATATCAGTATTTCGATACCGGTATCAAAATAATAGCCATTCATACAAGAGGAAATAAAAATATGAATTTTGGAAATCGGATAACAGACGATGTGTTTAATAATATTAAAAAATGGCCTGAATAAATATAGTAATTCTATTTGGATTTTGTATTGTATATTGGTCATAATCATGATGTCTAGTTATATAGTAAATAACGAAGAGAATGTTAGTAAAGTTGTTAATCCTATAACTTTCTATGTTCAAAATAAAGAGAAACAACAGATAAAAGACTTTGAAATTATGCTTATAAAAGATGAATTACCTCAGCCTAGTAAAGAAATCGTGATTTCGATAGAGAAAACTAATCAAGAAGGAAAATTGATTTGGAAGATTCCTAGAAAAGGAAAGTATATAATTTTATTGCCGAATAATGAGAAAAAAGAGATTGTGATTAATGATAGAAATGTAGCTAAATTAATAATGATTAACGTAAATTAATAAAAATAGGCCGAAACCAATCATATGGTTGATTCGGCCTATTTTTATATGATTTAGAAAAATTGTGAAGTAAGTATAAATTTCAGTCTAAAGATTAAAAACTTTACAATATACCCTGAAGGGTATATGATATTATACAAAGTTATAAAGTAATGTATAATATAGTTACAATTACGGAGGTGGTCTATAGTGGAATACAATCAAGATATGAAAAATAGATTGAAACGTATTGAAGGTCAAGTTCGTGGTGTGCTTCGTATGATGGAAGAAGGAAAAGATTGCCGAGAAGTTATTACACAGTTAACGGCATCTCGTTCTGCACTTGATCGTACAATTGGACTTGTTGTTGGAACGAATTTAGAGCATTGTTTACGTGAACAGTTTGAAAGTGGCAATGGTTCAAATGAAGAGTTAATTAAAGAAGCTGTTCAATTACTTGTAAAAAGCCGATAATCTGTCAAACGTAAGTGTTGACAGATTTTCAAAAACATTTTAACATACCCCTACAGGTATATGTATGTAAATTGTGGAGGAATCGATTATGAGTATAAAAGTGGATATGAGTTTAGATTGTAAAGGTTTGGCTTGTCCGATGCCTATTGTGAAAACGAAGAAGGCGATAGAAGGGTTAACACCAGGGCAGGTGATTGAAGTTAAGGCAACAGATAAAGGATCTACGGTAGATATAAAAAGTTGGGCGAGTAAAGTAGGACATCAATATATCGGGACGAAACACGAGGGTGATGTATTGGTGCATTATGTTAGGAAAGCAAATGAGCATGAAGTGAATGAAGCTGTGAAATATCCACATACAATTACGAATGCAGAATTACAGTCTATATTGTCTCATGGGGAAGAGAGCATTGTATTAGATGTTCGCGAAGCAGCGGAATTTACTTTTGGCCATATTCCATCTGCCATTTCGGTGCCATTAGGTGAATTAGACAGCGCAGTGTTAGATCAGACGAAGCAAATTTATGTTATTTGTCGAACTGGTAACCGCAGTGATGTAGCTTGCCAAATGTTGAAAGAGAAAGGTTTTTCAAATGTGAAAAATGTCATTCCTGGTATGTTAGGGTGGCAAGGAAATGTGGAGAAATAAAATTTTTTAAACAAAAATATACCTATGGGGGTAATTAAATGGACATTAAGATGTTACAAGCAAAAGATGTTGCAGAGAAAGTTTTATTCGGAGAGTTATTCATTTTAGATGTTCGTAATGAGACGGATTATGAAGATTGGAAAATTGAAGGGAAACAAGTTTCTTCTATTAATAAACCTTACTTTGACTTGTTAGATGGTGTAGATCATATTGTAAGTGAATTACCTAAAGATAAAGATGTTTTAGTAGTATGTGCAAAAGAAGGGTCTTCTATATTTGTGGCAGAGCAATTAACAGAAGCGGGATTACAAAATATTTATTATTTAGCTGGTGGAATGAAAGCTTGGAGTGAATATGTGAAGCCGTTAAAAGTAGGGGATGTACAGGGCGGAGGGAGTATATATCAATTTAATCGTCTTGGAAAAGGCTGTTTATCTTATATGGTTGTTTCTAACGGTGAAGCAGCAGTTATTGATGCGGTAAGGACAGCCGAGGCATATGAAGAGTTTGCGAAAGAGCATGGCGTTACGATTACGAATGTAATGGATACACATTTACATGCAGACCATATTTCTGGTGGACGTAAGTTAGCTGAAAAGGTAGGTGGTACGTATTGGTTACCGCCAAAAGATGCCGAGGAAGTTGTTTTCTCATACGAACCGCTTGTTGAAGGATCTGTTATTACGGTGGGGGGTACTAAAATTGTAATTGACGCATTATACTCACCAGGGCATACGATTGGAAGTACGTCATTCATTGTTGATGATTCTTATTTATTATCAGGCGATATTTTATTTGTAGATTCAATCGGGCGTCCTGATCTTGCTGGTAAGGCTGAAGATTGGGTGAGTGATTTAAGAAATACGTTATATACACTTTATAAGGAACTGTCTCAAGATTTAATTGTTTTACCAGCCCATTATTCAAAAATAAGTGAAATGGATGAAAGAGGCGTTGTGAGTGCGAGCTTACAAGATTTATTTAAAGAGAATGTAGGGTTAAATATTGCTGATGAAATAGAGTTTCGTAAAGCTGTGACAGAGAACTTACCGCCACAACCAAATGCATATGAAGAAATTCGTCAAACGAATATGGGGAAAATTCATCCGAGTGTGGAAGAAGAGCGAGAAATGGAGATTGGCCCAAATCGTTGTGCAGTGCATGAGTCATTATAAAAATAACAAATTGGAGGAATTGATCATGAATATAAAACAAGTATTAGATGCGAAAGGTTTAGCATGTCCAATGCCGATTGTAAGAACAAAGAGAGCAATGGATGCTTTAGACACTGGAGAAGTGTTAGAAATACATGTAACGGATAAAGGGTCAGTTAAGGATATTCCAGCGTGGGCAAATAAAAGTGGTCATGACATTGTAAAGCATGAAGAAGAAGGCGATGTACTAAAGTTTTGGATTAAGAAGGCGTAGTAAAGAAATAATTTTATAAATATAGAGGGGGAGTTATATGAACACAATATTAAGTACGCTTTTCATTGTACTTGCTGCAGGATTTGTTATTTCACGTTTTTTACCGGTAAAAGGTGTTCGAAATATAAGTGGAAAAGAATTAAAGAGTATAGTGGGGAAAAAGGGGAAGCAATTTATCGATGTTCGTACAGTAGGTGAATATAGAGGGAATCATATGAAGGGATTTCGAAATATCCCGTTAAATGAGTTAGCTAGTAAAGCAAATCAATTAGATAAAAATGCGGAAGTAATCGTTATTTGTCAGAGCGGGATGAGAAGTAAGCAAGCGGCAAAGGTATTAAAGAAATTAGGATTCCAGCACCTTATCAATGTTTCAGGTGGTATGAATGGTTTGTGAGGAGGACTTTAAAATGAAAGAAATGACAGCAAAAGAATTAGAAGAAAAATTATTACGTAAAGAAGCAGTAAATATTGTGGATGTCCGTGAAGTAGAAGAAGTAGCTGAAGGAAAAATTCCAGAAGCATGTAATATTCCGCTAAGGATATTAGAGTTTCGTATGCATGAGTTGAATAAAAAGAAAGAATATATTATCGTTTGTCGCTCTGGCGCGAGAAGTGCAAGAGCCGTTCAATTTTTAGAAGGTTACGGTTTTCGAGCAATCAATATGGTAGGTGGTATGTTAGCTTGGGAAGGTAAAGTCATATAGCATAGAGATAAAAGGTTTGAGCCTTTTTATAAATAATTAAATACCCCTATAGGTAATTTGAAGGAGGAACAATATGGAACAACAGAAGAAAACGACAATCGTGTTATTTAGCGGAGATTACGATAAAGCAATGGCTGCTTATATTATTGCAAATGGTGCAGCGGCGTATGACCAAGAGGTAACTATTTTTCATACTTTCTGGGGATTAAATGCTTTAAGGAAAGATGAACATGTGAATGTAAAGAAAACATTTATAGAAAAAGTATTTGGAAAAATGATGCCACGCGGTGCCGATAAGATGGGATTATCCAAAATGAATTTTGCTGGCATGGGGCCAAAGATGATTAAAGGCATTATGAAAAAACATAACGCAATGCCTTTGCCAGATTTAATTGATTTGGCGAAAGAACAAGGAATTAAACTTGTAGCTTGTCAAATGACAGTAGATTTATTAGGGTTAAAAGAGGAAGAGATTATGGAAGGGGTAGAGTTTGCAGGCGTAGGGGCATATTTAGCAGATGCTTCGGATGGGAATGTAAACTTATTCATTTAAATCACCTTCTTTTTAGAAGGAGGGGGATGTAAGGTGAGTTTAGTATTATTACTTTTTATAATTGGGTTTATAGGATCGTTTATATCAGGAATGGTTGGAATTGGCGGTGCGATTATTAATTATCCGATGATCTTATACATTCCAGTATTGTTAGGATTTACTGGTTATACGTCACATGAAGTGAGTGGTATTACAGCGGTACAAGTATTCTTTGCAACTTTTGCAGGCGCATGGGCTTATCGGAAAAGTAATGATATGGATAAAACGTTAGTTGTGTATATGGGAGCTAGTATTTTAATAGGAAGTTTCATAGGGAGCTTTGGTGCTAACGTATTAGAGGAACATACGGTCAATGTTGTTTATGCAGCGTTAGCAACAATTGCTGCTATTATGATGTTCGTACCGAAACGAAATAATAGTGGTGAAGTGACATATAATAAATGGTTAGCAAGCTTGTTAGCGTTTATTGTAGGAGGAGCATCAGGCATTATAGGTGCTGGCGGTTCTTTCTTATTAGTACCGATTATGTTAGTTATTTTAAAATTGCCGATACGTACAACAATAGCAACATCTATCGCTATTACGTTTATTTCCTCAGTAGGGATTACGACTGGAAAAGTGATAACTGGTCAAGTAGTTGTAATTCCAGCTCTTATTATTGCGGTTGCAAGTATCTTTGCTGCGCCGCTTGGAGTGCGAGTCGGGAAGAGGATCAATCAAAAAGCACTGCAATATATGTTATCGATTTTGATTGTAGGCACTGCTGTTAAAATGTGGATTGATATGATATCGAAATAAAAGGATGGGCTGCTTGTAGCCCATCCTTTTATTTATGCCCAAATAACTTTCATTAAGTTTTTATATTCGTCATTTGCTAATTTATATAGCATTCTCGTATGTTCAAAGACAAGTGCTGGATTAAAGTTTGGTTCTGAGAATGCAAGAGATGCTGAAATATCAATTGCATTTTGCTTGTTTAATGTGAATTTTGCAAAGCGATAAGATGTGTTTAATTCATTAATGACATGTAAAATATCATTTGTTGATGTTGCATCAGGCACGTGAGCAACATTGAAGCAGTATATATCCACCGTAGGATGTTCGTTTTGGAAAGCAGCGATAAGTTGAATTTTTGCGCCAGCTTCTGTCTCTAATCCTACTGAAAAATGAACAGAGCCATCATTTTCATCTATATTTTCTTCCATGTATATATCGTTGGATTTTAAGTAGTCTTTAAAATCTGAGATGTTATGTTTTACTGCAGCTTTCATATGTATGAGCCCCCTGATAATTGGAATAGATTGCTACTGTTTATTATAATTTAAAAATATTAAAAAAGATAGTTAGAAAGTTCTGATTTTTGATTCTGACGAAATAAAAAGAAGCAGTACTCTACCTCCATAGAGTACTGCTTCTTTACTATTCATTGTCGTTAGACGATGTTTCTGTATCTTCACTGCTATTTTTGTTCTTATTTTTCACTTCATTGTTACTTGATTCGCGTTCACTTGAATTTTCAGACTTAGATTCTTTTGTCTTTTTCGAATCAGAGTCTGAGTCAGACTTTGTATATGCAGGTAGCCCAAGATGAGTACGAAGTTCATTTGTAACATTAGCTAATTCTTTTTTATCTGGATTGTAGTAGTAAGTTCGACCACCACCAGCAGATTTGCTACATGTATCGTCACCTTTTGCCATATAGCAATCATCACCTTGGATTTGTAATTTCTCAATTTCCGAATCCGATCCGTACTTATAGAATGAAAGCATATCATCAAATGTTAAGTTTGTAACGAATTGTCCGTTAATATCATCAATGATGTTGCCAACTTTTGTTACAGAACCAGCATTTGTTAGTTTCTTTAAAATAGCTTCGATAACGAGTTGTTGACGTTGTCCACGCATTGCATCACTATCGATGTGTCTTGTTCTAGCAAGAGCAAGAGCTTCTTCGCCATTTAACTTTTGAACACCTTTTTCTAGGTGAATTGCCTCAGCATTATCATTGCTATCTTGCTCAGTAAATTCAACTGGTACATCAACTTCAACACCGCCCAAGTCATCGACGATTTTTATAAATGATTTAAAGTTAAATTTCACAAAATAATCGACAGGAACATTCATTAATTTTTCAACTGCATCAATGCTTGCTTGTGGTCCACCATTTTTTCCGTTTTTAGCAGAACCGAATGCATGAGCGTGTGTAATTTTATCTTTTTTCTTTTCTATTGGAATATAAGTATATGTGTCACGTGGAATACTTAATAGTTTAACAGTTTTGCTATCTTTATTAAATGTTGCAAGTAAAAGCGCGTCTGTTCTTATAGCTTCACCATATTCTTTTCCTCGGACATCGCTTTCATCAACACCCATTATTAAAACAGAGACGTTATTTGTAATAGGTTTAACAGCTTTATCTCGTAAATCTGATTTATCACCGCGTGCTAAATCGTGTGCGGCATTTCGAACAGCAGAAGATGCTTTATTTACTAAAAACCAAGTATAACCGCCACCTATTAATAAAACGAATAGTATAGCGCTTATAATAATTTTTATTTTTTTCTTATTTTTGTTCGGTTTACTGCGTGTATTTTCTTGCAAAGATGGGTTTTGCTCCATTTCCTGTACTCCTTCATTTGGATTGAAATACGACACTCATATCCACTTATTATAATGAAATTTAGCGAAAAAAAACATTACAAATCATTTACATTTCGTAAAAATTCAATTTATTTATAAAAAGTCAGATTTTCTATATATTCTTTTTTAGATGTAGAATAAGTATAAGGGCTTTTGGTAGAAATGAAAATATATATTATGAGAAAGTGATAGGGAAGTAAGATTTGTTGAAATATAGCCAACAAGAAATGAGTAAGCTTACTTATTTCTTCTATATAATAAAGAAGAATTTGACGGATAAAGGAGAGAGCATAATGAATCATACATCATTCCGAGCAATCGTTGTGAACGAAACGGAAAATCATCAGTTTGTAAGAAAAGTTGTTGAGAGAGAAGTAAGTAGTTTACCTGAGGGAGACGTATTCATACAAGTTCATTATTCTTCATTAAATTACAAAGATGCCCTTTCAGCTACTGGTAATAAAGGTGTTACGAGAACGTATCCTCATACGCCAGGAATTGATGCCGCAGGAGAAGTTGTGAGAAGTGAAGATAACTCCTTTAATGTAGGAGATCAAGTTATTGTAACGGGATATGACTTAGGTATGAATACCTCTGGTGGTTTCGGAGAATATATTCGCGTCCCATCATCTTGGGTCGTGCCTTTACCAGAAGGAATGTCATTAAAGGAAAGTATGATGTATGGGACAGCAGGTTTTACTGCTGCTTTGTCGGTATATAAGCTTATTGGAGCAGGAATTAATCCTGGTATGGGAGACGTTCTAGTAACTGGTGCTACAGGCGGCGTAGGGAGTGTAGCTGTTAGTATTTTAAGTAAGTTAGGGTTTAATGTAGTAGGAGCGACAGGGAAAATGGAAGAGGAACAGATGCTACTACGTCTAGGAGCGAAAAAAGTGATTCATCGCGCGGAATTGAATGATGAATCAGGAAGACCAATGTTAAAAGGGATATACGCCGGAGTTATCGATACTGTAGGTGGACATATGTTAGAAACAGCTTTAAAAACAGTAAAGTATGGTGGTTGTGTAACGACATGCGGTAATGTGGCAGGACAGGAATTACATACAACGGTATATCCGTTTATTTTACGAGGCATAAGCCTTTTAGGGATAGATTCCGTGCAATGCCCGGTGGATGTGAGAAGAGATGTGTGGACATTGTTAGCGGATGAATGGGAAAATTCAAAGTTAGCGTCTTATACAGAAGAATGTACATTAGAAGAATTAGATGAGAAGTTTGCACTTATATTGCAAGGAAAGTTAAAAGGAAGAACAGTTGTTAAAATAAAGTGAAAAAAGAGACGCTTAATGTAGCGTCTCTTTTCTTCATTATAATGATTGTTTTAAATTGATTTTTCCTTGTTCACCTAAAACACCGTCAGCGATATTTACAGCGTGATCGCCAATGCGTTCTAAGTTACTTACCATATCGACGAAGATGATACTTGCATCACCTGAACAGCTACGCTCGTTTAGACGTAATACGTGACGTTTACGAAGAACACGTTCCATTTGGTCGATTTTGCGTTCTTTTGCAATAACAGTTTGAGCTAGTTCGGTATCGAAGTTTGTTAAAGCTTCAACTGAGTCTTGCAGTGTTGAAATCGTTAATTCCAGCATTTCGTTTAATTCACCTAATGCTTCGTCTGATAGTGAAACACGATTTGAAATTTGGAAATCTACAAGTTCTACAAGGTTTTCTACATGATCACCAACACGTTCAATATCTCCAACAACACCTGCTAAAACGGAATGTTTTTCAGAATCCGTAGGTGAAAGCGGCTTTTCAGATAGTAGAACTAAATACTCGGTAATTTTTTTATCTAAATTGTTAATAGCTCCTTCTAATTGAGTAGCCATGTCAGCGTGTTTTTTGTCTTGTGTATTTAAAAATTGGTTTGCTTCTTTTAATCCATGTAATGAAAACTCAGCCATACGGATAATTTCTTTTTGAGCTTCTGTTAAAGCGATAGCTGGAGATTGCTCAATAAAGATTGGGTTTAAATGTTGCGGTTTGAAATCAATAGCAGAGTCTTCGCCGCGAATAAGTTTTGTTACAATCCATGCTAATACAGCGATGAATGGGAATTGAATAACTGCATTTGTTACGTTAAATGTTCCGTGTGCAAATGCAATTGTCATTTCTGGATTTAAGTTTAATGATGTTTGGAAATATTGAATTAAGCTTGTAAATGGTACTAATAAAATCGTAAATATAATTGTACCGACGATATTAAAGATAACGTGAACTAATGCTGCACGTCTTGCGGCAATAGAAGTACCGATTGCTGCTAATACAGCTGTAATTGTTGTACCGATGTTATCACCGAATAATACAGGAAGGGCAGCTTGTAAATCGATTGCACCTTGACCGAATAATTCTTGCAAAATACCGATTGTTGCGCTTGAGCTTTGTACAATTAAAGTGAAGACTGTACCGACAACAACTCCTAAAATTGGGTTATCACTCATACTAACCGTTAATTCTTGGAATGATTCTAAAGAGCGAAGAGGTTTCATACCTGCGCTCATTAATTCCAAACCGAAGAATAACATACCAAAGCCGAATATAACTTGACCTAAAGAATGTACTTTTTTATTTTTAAAGAAGAATAATAAGATAGCTCCAACTGCCATAATTGGGAGAGCGTATTCTCCGATTTTAATTCCGATAATAAATGCAGTAACTGTCGTACCGATGTTTGCACCCATAATAACACCGATTGCTTGTCTTAATGTCATAAATCCTGCGCTTACAAGTCCGACTGTTAAAGCGGTTGTTCCTGAGCTTGATTGGATTAATACCGTAACTAACATACCTGCTAGTACACCCATGAGTGGGTTTGTTGTAAAACGATCTAGAATATCACGAAGACGATCTCCAGCTGCTTGTTGCAGTCCATCGCCCATGTATTTAATCCCGAATAAGAAAATACCTAATCCACCAATGAACTGGAAGATCATATCTTGAACATTATATTCCACGCATTCCACTCCTTAAATTTCATGTACGATGTAATTATTAACTGAACCTTGAGTCACTGTAAACGGTTTGCTAGTAAAATTTACACTAAATTTACAAAGGGTAGAAAAGTTTACAATACCTTAAAGAAACAGCTGTATTTTATTGGTTTTCATCTTGTATAAATCTTAATTTTGTAAAGAAATCATACTTTTTAGAATAGTATTGTTCAGTTGAATATCAAGGAAAGCGTCTGCGAGTTCATCGTATATTTTTTGATGAAAGTTAAAAAAATATGTAGGAAAATGCATGTAGTTTTATAACAGCAAAACGAGAGAAAACAATTTTTTTAACACGATAAAAAAGCCACTGAATTATCCAGCAGCTTTTTCCGTGTTTTTATCGCTATGCTTTTGTTTTCTTATGCTTGTAATGTAAATGAAGAGAAAAGCAATAAGTAACAGAGAGGAGTAACGATATACAGTTGCATAGTTTGTAAAATGAGCAATAAATCCAAATATAATAGCTCCAGCGCCGATACCAAGGTCAAATGCGGAGAAGAATGTAGCCGTTGCTACGCCGCGTCGATGCGGTGCTACGCGGTCAATCATCCATGCTTGTAGTGCAGGTTGGATCGCTCCAAAACCACTTCCGTAACATGCTGCAGCAATAATTAAGCTCGGAATTGTCGTCGTATACGACAATAAAATAATGCCTGTAAACGTTATAATAACTCCCGGAATGATGACGAATGTATGGCCTTTCGCATCATATAGCCTTCCAGAGAATGGACGAGTTACAGCAATTGCTAGTGCATTACATAAAAAGAAGAGGCTAATATCAGCTATGCCGACTTCTGTAGCAAATAGTGTGATAAAACTTCCGATTCCTCCGTACATTAATGTAATACATAATATTAATAATGAAGGAAGTAAAGCTTTACGCTCAATAAATCCATCGAGAAAAGTACTAGATGATTGTTGTGGCGGCTGTTTCGTTTTTTGGATTTGAAGTAGTTTCGTTAATATTAATGAAACAATTGTGCACGATAGTGCACATAAAAAAAGAATTGTGAAGTTATATGTTTGCATGAGCCATAGTCCTATAAGTGGACCGAGGGCCATTGCAATTGTTCCAGAAAGGCCAAAATATCCCATGCCTTCTCCGCGGCGAGCTGAGGGAATTAAATCAGAAACGACAGTTCCATATGTAGTCGTTGTAATACCGAAACCAGCTCCGTGTAAAATACGAACAGCAAGCAAGAGAAAGATAGTTGAGGCGAAAAGGTAACTGCCCATAGCGAGTAAACAGATAGCAGTACCGATCATTAAAATGATTTTTTTATTAAATTTTTGCAAGGCGTTCCCAGTTAGCGGTCTAACAAAAAGTGCCGCAACGGTAAACATACCGACAACAAATCCGATATTGGAACTTGTGCCACCAATTTCTTTCACATAAACAGGTAAGGTTGGAATTAACATTTGAAACCCTAAAAACATACATAAGTTTGCAAAAATTAAAGCAACAAACTCTTTTGTCCATAACGGTTCTCGTTTTACGAGTATTGCTTCTCCCATATATTCATCCCCTATATAAAATTTTCCCGCTATTAACGGGCAGTAAAACTCCCACCTCAAAATCGGACTGGAGCAAAGAAGTTAGGTGGGAGATCAACTGCCCGTAAATGCCCGATTGGTTCAACTAATAATCAGTGGGGGATGAACACCCCCCTCACTGATTAAAGTTTCACTGTATCTCTTTTCTTTCGAGTATATGTATTGGCCAATGCAACAGTCAAGGAAGGTGTCTTGAAAACGGATAACAATTTTTAAGGCGAAAAACTGACAAATTTGTGTAAAAGCTACACAACTATGAAAAAAAGATGTAAAGTATAGATGTATAGACTTGTAGGTGTTAAGAATGATAGAAATTGTTTTTTCTTTAAAGAAAGCGGATTCAAAAGAGTAGTGAACAAGAAGGGGAGATATACTTTTTCACTACATATATTTGAAAGGGTTTACAATATGATGAAGAAAGAGGCGTGTACATATGAGACGATTAGGTATTTCTATTTATCCAGAACATTCAACAGTAGAGAAAGATAAGGAGTATTTAACATTAGCAAGTAAATATGGATTTACACGTGTGTTCACATGTTTATTATCTGTGGATGGAGAAAAAGAGAAAATTATTGAAGAATTTAAAGAAACGATCTCACATGCGAATGCATTAGGGTTCCAAGTATTAGTTGATATTAGTCCATCTGTTTTTGAACAATTAGGTATTTCGTATAATGATTTATCATTCTTCCATGAATTGGGTGCGTACGGTATTCGTTTAGATGTCGGTTTCTCAGGATTAGAAGAATCAATTATGACTTATAATCCGTATGGTTTGAAAATTGAGATTAATATGAGCAATGGTACGAAGTATGTAGATAACATTATGAGCCATAGACCAAATCGTGAAAATTTAATTGGTTGTCATAATTTTTATCCGCATCGCTATTCAGGTTTATCATACGATCATTTCATTAAATGCTCGAAACAATTTAAAGATTACGGTATGAGAACGGCTGCTTTTATTTCATCATTTGATGCAACATATGGACCTTGGCCAGTAACAGAAGGGTTATGTACATTAGAGCAGCATCGTGAATTATCGATGACAACACAGGCGAAGCATTTATTTGCGACAGAATTAATTGATGATGTTATTATTGCAAACGCATATGCGTCAGAAGAAGAATTACAAGCACTAGGTGCATTAAATAAAGAGAAACAAACATTTGATATAGAACTATATGATACAACGACAGAACTAGAAAGAATTATCGTATTAGACGAACCACATTTTTATCGCGGAGATGTATCTGAATATATGATTCGTTCTACACAAAGTCGTGTGAAATATAAAAAAGAAGAGTTTAAACCTCATAATACGCGCGAAATTAAGCGTGGAGATTTATTAATTGATAATGAACAATATGGCCAGTATAAGGGCGAATTACAAATTGCATTAAAAGATATGGTGAATACAGGAAAAACAAATGTAGTTGGTCGAATTATAGAAGAAGAAATTTTCTTATTAGATTATTTACAAGCATGGGATAAATTCGGATTCATATTAAAGAAATAGAGAGAATATAAAGGGGAAAAACTACTGATTTCAGCAGCTTTTCCCCCTTTATATATAAAGAGCGAGAGGAAGAGCTATGACAAAGGTGCAGCAGCGATTAATTTCTATTTTAGAGGAGTTTTTAGAAGAGAAATCGATGTTAAATCGAGCTTTTTTAGCGGGCCGTTTACATGTATCAACGAAGACGATTCAAAAGGATATAAAATTATTAAATGATATATTGGAAGAAAACGGAGCGAAAATCGAATCGCAAAGAGGGACTGGGTACGAATTAGAAATTATACAAACGAAGAAATTTGAAGACTTTTGTGTGAGTCTATTTCAAAAACAGACGGAAAAGATCCCAACTTCTTATGAAGAAAGAATAGCGTACATTCTGCAGCGTGTTTTAACGACAGAGGGATATGTGAAGCTTTCAGAATTAGCGGAAGAGATTTATGTGAGCAAATCAACGGTTAATTTAATTATGAAAGATGTTACAGATATATGTGGTCGCTATAAATTACAAATTGAGAAGAGACCGTATTATGGTATACGTATTGTTGGAGAGGAATTTAATATTCGTTCTTGTTTATCACAATATGGTTTACCGCGTTATGACCATACTCCGTTTCATGAGCAATTTGAGCAGACGGAGACATATTTATCGCTACCTTATATATCACACATCCGTTCAATTATATTAAAGTATATTGAAGGTGGAACAATATATTTATCTGATATAGAAATTGATAATTTAGTCATTCATATTGCAATCGCATTAAAGCGTTGTCAAAGTCAACATTATATGAAAGAACTGCATACGGAGCAATCAGAACTTATAATAAAGAAAGAATATACAATTGCGAAGCAGATTTTAGGAGATTTAGAGAAAGAGTTGAAATTTTCATTTCCAGAAGAAGAAGTATTATATGTGACGATGCATTTATTAAGTACTGCTGTTACAACGAGAGATCGCTATGAAAATGTAGAAGAGCTATTAGGAAAAGATATATATGCATTTATGCAACATATTCTTTTTAAAGTAGCGGAAGAACGGAATCTTATTTTTTATTATGATGAAGAATTATTATTTGGATTTGGTATTCATTTAAAAACGTTATTAAATCGTTTGAAGTATAAGTTAAATACGAGAAATCCTCTTTTGGCAGAAGTGAAAAAGAATTATCCGTATGCTTTTGAAATTGCGGTTCTTGTTGGAGATATCATTGGTGAATATACGGGTGAATCGATCCCTGAAAGTGAAATTGGCTATATTGCAATTCACTTCGGCGGAGCGATGAGCCGTTTGCAGGAGCAAAATCAAAAGAAAAGATGCTTATTAGTTTGTGCGACTGGTCAAGGAAGTGCACAACTATTAAAATATAAAATTTTATCACAGTTCCGAGATAAATTAGAGATTGTAGGTATTACAGGCTATTATCAATTGAAAGTAGAAGATCTTTATAAAGAAAAAATAGATTGTATTATTAGTACGATTCATATACCGAGTGGCTTGCCTGTTCCAGTTATAAAAGTGAATTCAATATTTGATGATAAAGAGATTAAATCGATTGGTCAGCGGTTGTTTACGCATGTGAATACTAGTGTGCAGCCTTATATTAAGGAAGATTTAATTTTTTTAAATCATAGTGCTTCTACGAAAGAGGATGTTATTCAGTTTTTATGTGAGAAAGCTGCTGAGAAACATTATGTACAAGAAAACTTTTATGCTTCTGTTATGGAAAGAGAAAATACGTCTCCGACAGCGGTTGGGAATTCAGTTGCAATTCCGCATCCGATGCAGTTATTAAGTGAGGAAACTTTTTTGATGTTTTGCACACTTGAAAAGGCTGTTGATTGGGGAGATAAAAAAGTACAAGTAATTATTTTATTTAGTGTAAAGCGCAATAATAATGAAGATTTGCAAAGGCTTTATGATTTTTTATATGATATTATGTCTAGTCAAACTACGATAGAGAAACTTACTCAGACCGAGGTAATTGAAGATTTTCAAGAGATTTTATTATCATTTTGAAAAAGTATATAAAAACTTCCGTTACATAACGGAAGTTTTTTATGTTTAATTGTATGCGTTTTCATAATAAGATAAAAATATAGAAAACATATAGCTTGGGGGAATTTAAAATGGCTGATATGCAAACTCCATTTGCATTAATTTTACATGGTGGCAATGCGAGAAGTGCAGCGCTTGAAGCAATCGCTTTTGCAAGACAAGGAGATTTTGAGAATGCGGGTGAAAAGATGAAACTTGCTAGTGAGGAAATTTCAGCAGCACATCGTATTCAAACGGATTTAATTCAAGAAGAGGCAAGAGGAAATCATGCAGAAATCAGTTTACTGTTAGTGCACGCACAAGACCATTTAATGAATGCAATTACAGTGAAAGAACTAGCTGAAGAATTTATTACTCTTCATAAACGAGTAGAAGAGAAAGTGACAGTATAAGATGTATATTTTATTATGTTGTGCAGCAGGCATGTCAACGAGTATGGTCGTAAGAAAAATGCAAGAAGAGGCAAAGAAACAGGGGAAGAATTATAAAATTAAGGCGGTTGATTCAGAACTTGTGAAACTTGAAATAAAAGAAGCCGATGTCGTTTTAATCGGTCCACAAGTGAAATATTTATTTCCAGCTGTAGAGTTTCTTGCAAACTCATACAACATACCAGTTGCAATTATAGACCAACGAGATTATGGCATGTGTGATGGTTTGAAAGTGCTTAGGCAAGCAGAACAATTAGTTTTAGCATAATTATATCTTTTTAAATATAAACATTATAATGTTATAAAGTTTATTTCATTCTTTTATAGTAGAGAGAAAGAGGAGGGCTATTGATGAATGGGTTTATGAGTTTTATGGAACAAAAGATTATGCCAACAACGCAAAAGATTGCAGGACAACGACATTTATTGGCAATTCGAAATGGGGTTATTTCTACATTACCGTTAACGATCGTCGGGTCATTTTTCGTTATCTTTTTAAATTTACCAATTGATGCATATATGGAATGGATTGCACCGTTTCGCCATATTTTAGATATTCCATTCCGATTTACAGTAGGACTAATGGCCTTATACGCAGCGTTTGGAGTAGGGGCCTCGCTCGCGAACTTTTATCAGCTCAATCAATTAAGTGCGGGGCTACTATCTGTACTCGCCTTTTTACTAGCATCAGTTGAACCAATTCAAATTACGAAAGCTGTACCAGGTGTTATTGATGCAGGTCGATATATTTCAGTAGGAACATTAAGTGCAACGTCTTTATTCGGCGCAATTGTGACAGCATTAATTGCAGTAGAAATTTATCATTTTATGATTAAGCATAATATCTCAATAAAATTACCAGACAGTGTACCACCAGCAGTTTCAAATTCGTTTGCAGCATTAATTCCAACATTAGTAGTTATTCTTTTATTCTGGGGCATTCGCTACGGTTTGAAATTCGATGTAAATACAACAATTACATACTTAATCGCACCATTAAAATCAGTACTAGTAGGAAATAACTTATTCGGTGGTTTATTAACAGTATTCTTAATCGTGTTCTTCTGGTCATTTGGTATACATGGACCGGCAATTTTAGGACCAATCATTCGTCCGATGTGGGATTCCGCAATTCTTGAAAATATGGAAGTGTTCACGGCTACAGGAAATGCACATCAGTTACCGAACTTATTTACAGAGCAGTTCATTCAATGGTTCGTATGGATTGGCGGATCTGGCTCAACGTTAGCTTTAGTAATTATGTTTATGTTCTCTAAATCTAAGTTCCTAAAAGAGTTAGGTAGATTATCATTCGTACCAGGTTTATTCAATATTAACGAGCCAATTATTTTCGGGGCACCAATTGTAATGAACCCAATCTTAATTATTCCGTTCGTTATTACACCGTTAGTGACAACGACAGTATCATATTTCGCAGTTGTTTCAGGTATGATTCCACTCATGATGGCGAAATTGCCATTTACGATGTTAGCACCAATTGCAGCGGTGATTAGTACGGACTGGACAATTATGGCTGGTGTACTTGTACTTGTTAACTTTGTAATCTCATTCGTTATTTACTATCCATTCTTCAAAATGTATGAGAAACAACAATTAGCAGGAGAGGAGAAAACAGAATGCTCGGAGCAATTATCACCTTAATTACATTTGTGATCGGACAGTGTATTGCCCATTATTCGAAATGGGTACAAAGTAAATCCTTATTAGTGTTACTACTAGTATCAGTTTTATTTATCGGTTGTTCAATGGGTGTATATGTAATGTTAGGATTGCAATCACCGTACGTAATTATTGTACCGACAATTTTATGTGCAACATGTTTATCTGCAAAATATAGATTTACGAGCATGGCATTAATACAACGTGTGAAGGAGATGCAAAAGCATGGAGCGTAAATTAGGGATTTCACTTTATCCAGAACATTCAACGAAAGAAAAAGATATGGCTTATATTTCGTCAGCGGCACGACACGGTTTTTCAAGAATATTTACTTGTTTGTTATCTGTGAATCGTCCGAAAGAAGAAATTATAGCTGAATTTAAAGAGATTATTAATCATGCGAAAGATAACAATATGGAAGTTATTTTAGATGTAGCTCCAGCTGTGTTTGATCAGCTTGGTATTAGTTATAGTGATCTATCATTTTTCGCAGAGTTAGGTGCAGATGGTATTCGATTAGATGTAGGCTTTGACGGATTGACGGAAGCGAAAATGACGAATAATCCGTACGGTTTAAAAATCGAGTTAAATGTAAGTAACGATATTGCGTACTTAGAAAATATTCTTTCGCATCAAGCGAATAAATCAGCTTTAATTGGTTGCCATAATTTTTATCCGCAAAAATTCACTGGTCTTCCGTACGATTATTTCATTCGCTGTAGTGAACGCTTTAAAAAGCATGGTATTCGCAGTGCAGCCTTTATTACATCACATGCCGCAAACATCGGTCCATGGGATATTAACGACGGATTATGTACGTTAGAAGAGCATCGTAATTTACCAATTGAAGTACAAGCGAAGCATTTATGGGCAACAGGGCTAATTGATGATGTCATTATCGGAAATGCTTATGCAAGTGAAGAGGAGTTAGAAAAACTAGGAAATTTAAATCGCTACATGTTACAGCTAAAAGTGCACTTTGTAGACGAAGCGACTGAAGTAGAGAAGAGAGCTACGCTGCAAGAATTACATGTAAGACGCGGCGACATAACAGAGTATATGATACGTTCTACAGAAGTGCGTAAAAAATATAAAGACTATGACTTCCCAGTGCGCGAAAGTGTGCTACAGGAAAGAGGGCAAGTTGTAATTGGTAATAACTCATTCGGAAAGTATAAAGGTGAACTGCAAATCATTTTAAAAGAAATGCCGATAGATGAACGGAAAAATATCGTCGGTACAATTGCGGAAGAGGAGTTATTCTTACTAAATTATGTAGGAGCTTGGACGCAGTTTACTTGTGTGGAATAGAGAAGATAGGGGGCGGTCCAAATTTTGGACCGCCTTTTTAATATTAAAGTACTTTTAACGTCGAAATTTGTCGGTAAATCGATATCTCTTGTCGAATCGTTGATATATTATAAGTTACGATAGATATATTCGAAAAATCGTTGATATAGTTTCATTTACTATGTCATTTTTCAGTAGTTTAATAGAGTAAAAAAAGAGCCAGCCTCAACGATGAGACTGACTCTTTTTTATAACTAGTTTAATACTTTAACTGTAACTGTTTTACGTCCCCAGCTACTTGATGTGCCTTTATCTGGCATTAAAACGTCGATTTTATTACCTTTAATAGCCCCACCAGTATCACCAGCGATTGCTACTCCGTAACCTTCAACCCATACTTTTGAACCTAATGGAATGACACTTGGATCAACTGCAATTAGTTTCATGTTTGGATTAGCTGTTAAGTTATGACCCATAGCTGATTTTACTTGGTCGCCTGCTTTATAACCATTTTCAAGTGGATCTGCTGTGTAAGCTGTTGCTACAACACGTAACTCACGAGAAGATGATGGTGTACTTGTTTCAGTTTCTTTTGCAGCAGGTTGTTGTGTAGCTGGTTTTTGAGCTTTAGCCGCTTCACGAGCTTTAGCTGCTTCTTGAGCCTTAGCCGCTTCACGAGCTTCAGCTGCTTCTTGAGCCTTAGCTGCTTCACGAGCTTCAGCTGCTTCTTGAGCTTTAGCCGCTTCACGAGCTTTAGCTGCTTCTTGAGCCTTAGCCGCTGCTTGAGCTTCAGCATCTGCTTGAGCTTTAGCTGCTTCACGAGCTTTAGCCGCCTCTTGAGCTTTAGCTTCTGCTTGAGCTTCAGCATCTGCCTGAGCTTTAGCTGCTTCTTGAGCCTTAGCTGCTTCACGAGCTTTAGCCGCTTCTTGAGCCTTAACTTCTGCTTGAGCTTCAGCTGCTTCGCGAGCTTTAGTTGCTTCCGCGGCCTGAGCTTTTGCTTGAGTTTCAGCTACTTCTTGAGCTTTAACTGCTTCACGAACTTTAGCTGTATTTTGAACTGTAGTTGTTTTTTCAACTTTAACTACTGGCTGAACTTTAATTGGAGCTTTACCTGTTAAGTAAGGAACATGAACATAAGCTGTTTTTCCGTTATATTCAAATTGAATCCAATCATTTTGTACTTGGTGTGTTGTTTCGATTATATCATCTTTTTTCAACTTACCAAGAATCTCTGAATCTGTGTTTGCACCAGCACGTACGTTTAATACGTTTGCTGTTACGTAGTAAGTGTCTTTTGTATAGTCAGCGTTTATGAAAGCTTCTTTACCGCTATTCAATTGAACTTTTGACCAACCATTTTCTGTATGTAAAACATTTACTTTATATCCATCTAATAATTTTCCTACAACTTTTGATTCAGTAGTTGGGTTTTCTCGTACGTTTAGTACGTCAGTCGTTACGATTGTTTCTGCTTTAGCAGATGTTGTGAAAATCCCAAGACCAAAAACCGCTGCTGTTGCTATACCCATAAATTTTTTCATAATAGCCTCCATTGCATTTGTTTTCGTTGACCTCATTATAGCAACCATTATTTTCTTATTTGCGAAAAACATATAATTACAAAGCTTTCGTAACGGGGCATTAATATTCTGTAACAATTCCATAAATATCCTGATAGCGCTTCCTTGTTGTTTTTTGGCGTATCAGGGCATATAAAACACAAAATGAGTAGCATTTCAATTACTGTAACATTAATAATATTACAGTAATGCTTCTCGTGAGTGTCTGTAGTGTTACAAGAATGATGTATTTTACTGTTTGAATGAAAAATTAGTTATGAAATGATAATGTTTTTAGGTGTGAAAACATATAAACGAGGTGAAATTTAATAAAATATCGATATAATTGTTACAAAATCAGTCGATGTATGGAAAAAATTACGCCTTGATTTTCGTCTGTTACATAGTATTTTTGCAATAATAGGATTAGATAATAGCCTTAGTACCTATAAATAATGAAGAGTAATAGAATGATAGTTGTAACGTGAAACATATATAATAGAAGAAACTCGATTTAATAGGTAAATAAAAAACGCAGGAGTGTAAACTCCTACGTTTTTGTTTATTCATATCGTAAACATTCAATTGGATCAAGTTTTGCAGCTTTGTTAGCTGGTAGTAGTCCGAATGCAATACCGATCAGCATTGAAATACCTACTGCAAGAAGTCCAAGTTCTTTTGAGACAACGAGTGGCCATCCAGCAAAGATTGAGACGATCCAAGCGAAGAAAATACCGAGCATGAATCCGATGAAACCACCAAGTCCTGTTAAAATACAAGATTCGATTAAGAATTGTGTTAATACTTTACCACGTGTTGCACCAAGAGCTTTACGAATACCAATCTCACGTGTACGTTCTGTTACAGATACGAGCATGATGTTCATTACACCGATACCACCAACAAGTAAGGAGATAGCAGCAATACCACCGAATACCATTTTCATCATACCGATTGATTCGTCTAGTTGTTTCGTAAATTCACCTAAGTCTTGTGCTTCGAATTTGTGCTCAAATTTAGGAGCTTTCAGTTCGTTTAAGACAGAAACGGCTTGTTTTTCTACACTTTTACGTTCTGTCGGAGAGGTCATTGTTAATCTTACGGAGTCATACTCATTTACTCCTGAAATTACAGGTGCATTTTCAAGTGATGTATAACCTTCAGGCATAGGCATTCCAAAGTCGTTTTTCGTTTCGTATACACCGACTATTTTATACGGCTTTCCTTTTATATCCGTGTATTGATTTGATTCCCAACCACTATTAAATAATTTGTTGAAAGCTTCTTCATTTAATATAACAGCAGGGATTGCTTGGTTTAGTTCACTGTCATTTAATTCACGACCGTGAACTAATTTTATTTTCGAATCTGTCATAAAGGCGCCTGTTCCACCTTTTAAATCAAGATTTACATCTTTTGAACCAGCAGATGCTTTTACTTTCATACTTACGTCTGGATACACATCTTTAACGCCTGTTACAGTTTGCAGACGGTTTAGCATATCAGGTGTGATTTTGGCACTATCTGTTCCGTAATCAGGATTGTTGTAGTAAATCGTTACTTCGTTATCTTTTCCTTGGCCTAATTCTTTTTTAAACTTTGCGTTTGTACCATCACCCATTGAAATGATAGTAATAATGGCACTAATACCGATAATAATACCTAGCATCGTTAAGATGGAACGCATTTTATGAGCAAAGATAGAGGAAAGGGCCATGCGTATATTTTCACTCGTATTCAAAATTAACCTCTCCAATCTTGGACGACATTTCCGTCACGAATTACAATTTGACGTGCTGCAGCTTCCCCGATTTCACGGTCATGGGTAATCATAATGATTGTTGAGCCTTGTTTATTTAATTCGTAAAAGAGGTCCATAATTTGTGTACTTGTTTTCGTATCAAGTGCTCCCGTCGGTTCATCGGCTAAAATGAATTTTGGGTTATTTACGATTGCGCGGGCAACGGCGACACGTTGCTTTTGACCACCGGATAATTCGTTTGGTAAGTGAGTAGCGCGATCAGCTAAACCGACTTTTGTTAAAGCGGCTAATGAGCGTTCGCGTCTTTCTTTTTTATCAACTCCAGCGTAAATAAGAGGTAGCTCTACATTTTGAAGTGCTGTAAGTCTCGGTAATAACATGAAGTTTTGGAATACGAATCCGATTTCTTTATTACGAACATGTGCAAGTTCTGTTTCAGACATGTTTGAAATGTTTTGTCCAGCTAGTTCGTACGTACCCGTCGTCGGTTTATCTAAGCAACCAATAATGTTCATTAATGTTGATTTACCAGAACCAGAAGGTCCCATAATAGAAGTGAATTCTCCTTGATTCAGTGTTACGTCAATTCCGTGTAATATTTGAACGGATTCTGCACCATTTTGGAAGGATTTCGTGATGCCTTTTAAGTTAATCACTGGGCGACAACCTCCATACCATCTTTTAAGTCTTTTTCAGGTTTAGAGATAATTTCCTCTCCTTTTTTCACTCCAGAAACTTTTGATTCGCTATCAGTCTCGAATTCAACAGTAACTGCTTGTTCTTTCGCTTTACCGTCTTTTACAACGAAGACAACATTTTTGTCACCTTTTTTCACGATACTGCTTTTCGGAACAATTGTACCAGTTGCTTCGCCAGATTTACTTGTTACGTATACGTGGAAGCCGTTTTGTAGTTCGTCACTATTATCTAATGTGACAGTGAATTGATAGTTAGAAACAGTTTTATTTTCATCCATGCTCTTTAATGGTGTAGAACCGATTTCTGTTACTTTTCCTGTCCAAGTCTTACCAGCGACAGTTTTTGAGGAAACAGTTACTTCTTGCCCAACTTTCATACTAGCAAGCTCATATTCAGAAAGTTGACCTTTTACCTTGAATTGACCAGCATGACGAAGAGTAATTCCGCTCATACCTGTTTTTTCGTCAGCAGTTTTCACGATATCATCAATTACGCCATCAGCAGGACTTGTTACAGAAAGTGTGTTTACTTTTTCTTTTGCTGCTTTAATCATTTCATCAGCTTTTTCAACTTCAAACTTTTTCATTTCAAGTTGTGATTCTAATTGCCCAACTTCAACTTCTGATGCTTTTAATGCTTCAGAAGGAAGGCCTGCATTTTTATCTTTTTGTAATTTTTGTTTCGCTGCATCAATTTGTTTTTGAAACAACGTTACTTCTTTTTGTGCGATTTTCTTTTGCATTTCTGCTTCTGCTACACCTTGTTTAGCAGTAGGGTCATTGTATTTAAACAGAAGCTGACCTTTTTTCACTTCATCGCCTTTTTTTACAGCTAATTCATATGTTCCTTTTGTTGGATCGAATGAAATAGTTTCAATTCCGTTTGGAATAACTTCGCCACCAAATTTTTGCGCGTTTTGGATTTGTTTTTCAGTTACTTTATATCCGCTATATGCCATTGCTACTTCTGAACCGCCACCACCAGCAAATGCAAAGTATGATCCAGCTGCAATTCCAATTGCTACTACACTAGTAATTAACACTTTATTTTTCTTTTTCATCTATTTATCACCTTTTCGTTCGTTTTAGTATCTACATTAAGTATAGAAGAGGTGAAGAATCTGACAAATCGTTTTAGCTTACAATAACCTTACAGTTTTGTAAGGTATGAATATGTAAATGTAAGGTAGAGGTTGTCCTAGTATAAGCAAATGAATTGACTCGTTGTTTCTTTCTTACAATAATATTGTATGAAGGAGAGGAGGAAGGAAGATGGAAGCTTATTTTAGTGCGCATCCATTAAAATCGTTTATTCCATACTCAAGACAACACGTCCTTATATTATTTATTATGTTGGTGGGGATATTTTTTCTGTATCAATACCAAGATTTATTGCGTCAAAGTGAGTGGAATATAACGGTTCGATATGCGATTGCATTTCTATTTATAGGGAGTGAAATTGGGCTCTATATGTGGGAATGGAAAGCAGGGATTTTTGAGCTAGGCACTTCATTACCGTTTGAGTTATGTACGATTAGTTTATTATTAGCGTCGATTATGATTGTAACGAAAAGTTACCGCATATATGAGATTGTATTTTTTACAGGAATTATTGGTGCATCACAAGCCATTTTAACGCCGAACTTGCAGTATACTTTTCCACATTTTCGTTTCATTGAATATTTCATCGCACATGTATTACTCATTTGGGCACCGCTCTTTATGACTTGGGTAGAAGGGTATCGTCCTACATTACAATCTATTAAACGTACGATGATATTTTTAAACATATTGATTCCGATTGTTTCGTTTGTAAATTACAAAACAGGTGGTAATTATATGTTTTTAGCTCATAAGCCAGAAACAGCTTCATTACTCGATATGTTAGGGCCGCATCCTTACTATATTATTTCATTAGAGATAGCTGCACTTATTGGATGTTTTATTTTGTATATGCCATTTGTGAAAAGAGAAAAACAGTTACACAAAGAATCGTTAGGGTCATAACCTAGCGATTTTTTATCTATTGAATATTTACAATTCAGAAAATTAAGAATAAAATTAAGGGGTAAATTATAGAGAGAGAAGGGCGAAAATGGTCAAAAAGGTATTTTTGAATGGAATGGAAGTGACGATTCAATTTCTTATTTCGATTTTGGGGATTATTATTTTAGGGGCTTTGCCGAAATTGTTTTATGGATTTAAGGTGGATGTATCAAAGTACATACAGAGTTTAAAAGAAGTGTTTGTGAACTTAATGGATATTTCCAATTTGCAATATGTGAGAGGTAAATTTTTATTTCCACAGTTGTTCGTCCATTATAAAGAAACGATTATTATTTTTTTGGCTGCTTTTTTCATTTCATTATTTGTAGCATTTTGTATCGTTTATGTAATTATGAGTAGTTCACCGCGTATACAACATCGAATTAAATCATTTCTTATCTTCCTAGAATCCATTCCAGATATCCTTCTTATTTTAGTATCACAAATTTTAGTTGTATGGTTTTTTAAACAAACAGGTTTTTTACCTTTTCAAATTGCTTCAATTGGAGGCGAGTCGATTAGGGGATTGCCAATATTGTGTTTGAGCATCCCGACTACGATTATGTTTGTAAAAATGGTCGTGCTTCGTTTTGAAAATGAACTAGAAAAAGATTATGTACTATTTGCTAAGGCAAAAGGGCTGGGGCGCTTTCATATTTTAAATCGTCATATTTTACGAAATGTGTTGCTTAGTACATTATTCTTTGCGAAAACGAATATCTTTTTTATGTTATCTAATTTATATATTATAGAATGGATTTTTAATACGGGTGGTATTTTTATGTTTTTGAAATCGTATTTCGGTATTGGAGTTGAGGTTTTCATCGTTAGTGTGCTTCTTATATATATTCCGATTTTTATTTTATTTAAATTGTTTCATTATCTCATTCCGGCTGCGATGAAGGAGAGATTATAATATGTGGACGTATATAAAACGTGATAAAAGATTTTGGATAAGCATTGGGTTTCTTCTCCTATTAGTTCTTTTGAGCATCGGAAATACGTTATGGAATGATGGACATATTAGACAAGTTACATTGCAATATGATGCGGATGAAAATCCACAAGTGCCACCTTTTCCACCTTCATTACAATTTTTACTCGGGACAGACCGGAAAGGGTATGACCTGTTACATTTAGTCATTGAGGGCGCGAAGTGGACGATTGGTATATCTATTTTAATTGCGGCACTTAGAATGGTAATAGGTGTGTTTTTCGGTGTCGTACTCGGAACGTATATAAAAAGAGAATTTTCAAAAATTGAGGCTTTCTTTGATAGTTTTACAGTTATTCCGACAGTTATGATTGCGTATTTTTTTCTTCAATCTGCAAATGCATTTGGAAGCGGAGAGGAGACAACAACCTTTTTTGAAAGGGCTTCGTTTCAAGTGGTATTACTTGTACTGCTTGTAATGCCAGTTATTGCACTGTATGTTGCGAAGGAAGTTCGTAAATTGCGAACGGAAGAATTTGTTGATGCCGCGCGCATATTAGGTGGATCGAGAAGACATATTGTTATAAAACATATTTTTCCGCATCTCTATATGCCGTTTATACTCATATTTCTTCAGCAGTTTACGCAGACTCTTACTATTTTACTGCACTTAGGATTACTTGAAGTGTTCTTTGGTGGGACTGTAATGTTTGGTGGACAAATAAAAGAGGTGGAATCTTATACGCATGAATGGTCAGGTTTAATTGGAGTATACTTTAGGTCATTAACAGTGAATCCGTGGATCCCTCTCGTTCCGATTACATTTTTTGGACTTACTATTTTTTCAGGAAATATGATTGTAAAAAGTATAGAAGAGGCGATGTTGAAAGTAAGATTAGGAGGAGAGATAAAGAAGGACGTAGTAGAAGCGGAACAATCTGTTGTGCAGTCAAAAGAAGATTTATTTACTTTTAAACATACGATGTGAAGAGAAAAAGAAGCAAGCATGGATTTCATGCTTGCTTCTTTTTTTTATTTTGTAGAAACTTCACCTGCAGCTTCTGTTTGCGGAATAAAGTATCCAATTATACCACCGATTATTGCTGGAATGATCCAGCCAATTCCTAAGTTATAAAAAGGAATGGTGTGTACGATATTAGCGATAAAATCTGGTATCATTTCCACATTATCAAGTGCATGAATACAGCTAATAATAAACGCTGCGATCATCGCTCCAATGTAGACAGAAGGTTTACGTTTCGTATATTTATCGATAAATGATACGAAAACTAAAATGATCGTAATTGGGTACAAAATAATTAATACAGGTAATGTGATTTTAATTAATAAGCTTAATCCTAAGTTTGAAATAACGAAACTAAAGATACAAACGTATAGTACAAGCTTTTTGTATGAAACATTTGTTAGCACTGTTGTGAAGTAATTTGCAAATGCACTCACAACACCAATTGCCGTTGTTAAACAAGCGAAGATAATGGCGATACTTAATAAAATATTACCGCTTGTCCCAAAGAATTGATACATAACAGTAGCTAATAGCTGCCCACCGTTTTCGAATTGCCCTAAGTTTCCGTTTGAAGCTCCAATATAACCGAGTAAGAAGTAAACAATTGTTAAGAATAGAGCAGCGATACTTCCGCAAATGATTGTATATTTTGCGATAGATTTCTTCTCTTGTATACCATTTTGACGAATTGCATTTACAACAATTGTTGATAGTACGAGAGCCCCAATTGCATCTAACGTTAAAAATCCTTCAAGAAATCCTTTGAAAAACGGGATGTCTTTATAGTCACCGATAGGCTCTGCAAACGTTCCTGGTGAAAGAATCGCTTTTGTTGCCATAATTGCAATAATTACAAGTAAAATTGGCGTTAATATTTTACCGATATGATCTACTAGCTTGGATGGATTTAATGATAAGAAGTAAACGACTGTAAAGAAAATCGCACTAAAAACTAACATAGAATACCATTGATCTGGGAAAAGTGGTACAATCCCAATTTCATAAGATACAGATCCAGTTCGTGGAATAACAAATAGTGGGCCGATTGAAAGATAAATAATGATAGCGAATACTGCTGCGAATTTTGGATGAACACGGCTCGCTAAAGTGTTAAAACTACCACCAGCAAGGGCAACAGCAACGATAGCAAGTAAAGATAAACCGACGTCTGTAATAATAAACCCTGTAATGGAAACCCACATATTTTCTCCGGAAGAAAGACCAAGAAGGGGCGGGAAAATCATATTACCAGCACCGAAGAAAACTGCGAATAGTAATAAACTAATCGAAAGTATTTGCGCTGGTTTTAAAGTTGTACGCATATAAAGAAAATCCTCCTAATGAGTATTTTTTGTCGAAAATTCAAATAATTTGTCGAGTAACTGTTATTATTTTAAAGGTCTGATGATTAGAAAGCAATAGGGAATTTTGAAAATATTAAAAAATAATGCATTAAATCGAATAAATATACTATTTATATGTTTAATAGGAAGGATTTAACTTTTAACATAAAAAAACACATACCGCTAGGATACATGTTTTAAAAAAATATTTTTTTATCACGTTCTTCTTTTAAAATTTCAACTGCTTCTCGGAAACGTTGTGAATGGACAATTTCTCGTTCGCGTAAAAAGCGTAGGCTGTCATTTATATCTGGATCATCTGATAAGTTAATGAGCCATTGATATGTTGCGCGTGCTTTTTCTTCAGCTGCAATATCCTCGTATAGATCGGCAATTGGATCACCTTTAGCCTGTATATAGGTTGCAGTAAATGGAACACCAGCAGCGTTATGGTAATGAAGAGCGCTGTCATGGTCGACGTAATGAGGGTCAAGACCAGCTGCCTTCATCTGTTCAGGAGTCGCATCTTTCGTCAGCTTATAAACCATCGTAGCAATCATTTCAAGGTGAGCAAATTCTTCTGTGCCAATATCAGTAAGAAGGCCAATGACTTTATCAGGAATTGTATAACGTTGATTTAAGTAACGTAGTGCAGCAGCTAACTCGCCATCTGCACCGCCGTATTGCTCAATTAATAATTTTGCAAGTGCTGGATTGCAAGTTCCCACTTTAACTGGGTATTGTAATTTCTTTTCATAAATCCACATAGTTTCTCTCCTTTATATTTGCCATGGCCAAGGACCTTTGCTCCATTCCCAAGGGGCATTAGAATAGCTGTTTCCAAACTGTTGGAGTGGTCCGTATTTTTCTTCCATCTTTTGTTTTAATACTCTCCGTTTATAGGAAAAATCATTAAATTGATTAATCGCAGCGGTGTCATCTGGATGTGTATCTAAATAAAGAGTGAGTTCAACTAGTACAAAGTCCAGTTCTTGAAGCTCCAGTAAAAGCTGATAGTATTCTTCTGGTAGCGATTGAGTCACGTCAGTAGTCACCGCCCTTTTTTATAAGGATTTTCATAATAGTCATAAAAAACAGGCCATAAAGTCCCTTTTTGTAGTGCTTCTTTTGGCGTGAATTGCGGTAAGTTTGGCGGTTGAAAGCCTAAAAATAAATTAGGAGGAGTAGAATAATATTTTTTTCCGATAGGAGGACAAGGATCGAGAGGACTATGATAGGGCACGAATGATCTCATATATTTATTCACGAATAAACCTCCTTAAATGTTCATTACTACGTATTGTATTCAGACATAATAGGCCTTTATGACACATATAAAAAAGTAATAAGTGCAGGGGGAATGAATGTGGAGAATGTAAAAAATTTAATTGTGTTAGAAGTAAAGAACTTAAAGGAAACTCTGTATTTTTACGAAGGAATTTTAGGAATAACACCTAGTTCAGAAAGACCACAATTAGATATTACAGGTGTTTGGTATGATGCCGATTCAACGAGAATTAGTTTTGTTATGAATCGCATGTTAGGAGGAAGAGAGAAGAGTGTTACGAATTCATGCGATGGTTTAACATTTTCGATTTCTAACATAGAGAAGTTAAAAAAGAAGCTAGCGTTTTATGAAATTTTATATACGGAAAACAAAAGTGAGAAGAGTATTGTAGTACAAGACCCAGATGGATATAAACTTCAAGTGATAGAGAAGGCCGAATAAAAGGAGGGGATTTAGTGGAGAGAAATTATGAAGAAAGTGCGTTGTTTGAGCATCAATTTTGGCTAAAGGTGCTTACTGATCATTCGCAATTTTTACTTGATGCATTAGCTCCGAAGGAAAAAGAGGATATAAAGAAGGCCACTTATTTTCTTGAAACATTTACGAATCTTTTAAATAAAGTACATAATGTGAATCTCATTACATTTTCAAAAGAGGCAGAACGAGCCGCAAAGGAAATAAGAATGTTTAAATTAAGTATTATACAGAAACAACTCGAGGGAAAAATCACTATTCATTTTACGCCAACTTTCATCAATCATATGGTAAACGAAGTAGAAGAGTATATAACAGTGTTAGAATTTTTAAAGAAAGGAGAAGTTCCGCCTGTTTTTCATGAATTACATTATCACCTCGTTTGGTTAACAGATGCGGCTGGTCATGCAGGATCTATTTCTGGTGGACTAGATCTTGTTGAAAAAAGATTAAAAGAGAAAAGTGAAGAATTCACGAAGCACTTTGAACAATTTTACTTAAAGGCAGTTGAGATGACAGGGTATTTACGGACAGAGCTTCATCATTTTCCTGCATTAAAGAAGTTTACAAAAGATGTTTCACTTGAGTTAAAATTATTTTCACATTTTCTCCATGAAGTTGAAGAGCTAGAGTTATCGAATGAAATATTAAGTACATTATCTGCTAGAATGGCGGATCATATGGCAAGAGAAGAATGTTATTACTTATTAAAATTAGCGCAATCATCTGGACTTGAGATACCAAAATGTAATCCGCTTTAAAGAAAAAAGAGGCCAATTTTATTTGGCCTCTTTTTCTGTTTTATTTTCTCTTTTTATTTTCGCTTGTTCAATACTTGCCTGTAATGTCTCCATAATATTGATGATGTTTGGAGTTGGAGAGATTGTTTCGGTTTTTTCCTGTTGTTCAATTTTGTTTTCGATTAGTTCGGTAAGTGCTTCTTTATACTCATCTGTATACATTTCTTGTTCAAAAGGATTTGTAAGGTGGTGGATTAAATTAATTGCTGCTGTGAGTTCTTGTTTTTGGATAGGATAATTTTCGTTACTTGGTAAGTTAGGTGTATTTGTTATATCGCGAATTTCATTAGGATAGTGAATAGTTTGTAACATAAGCCCATCTTCAAAGTTACGGATAATAGCTAAATGTTGTTTTTTTCTAATAGAAATATGAATAAGCCCAAGTTTATTTGTACGTTCAAGAGCCTCTTTTAATAATAAATATGATTTTTCATGTCCTGGGGTAGGGCCTATAAAATAAGAACGGTCATAAAGAACAGAATCGATTTCGTTATTTTGGACAAAAGATATAATACGAATGGAGCGTGGTTCGTGAGCTTTTTGTAATTCAGCCAATTCTTTTTCATCTATAATAATGTATTTATGAGGTGCGTATTCATAGGCTTTTACAATATCTGTATCATCGATTTCTTCATCCGTGCAATCGGGAGCAAATTTTTTATATTTAATAGGTGTTAAGCATTCTTTATGGAGACTTAAAAATTTTATATCGTTTTCTTCTACAGCACTATATAGTTTAATTCCTATATTTAATAATCCAAGTGAGAGTGCACCTTTCCATACGGTATGCAAATGAAGTCTCTCCTTTCCTTACAAATGATTATGTATATTATGAGATAGTAAGAAATTTCCTATACGTTTATTTGCTTTTTTAGTGAAGAGTAAGCGGGAGAGCCTGAGATATAAAATATATTGACAAGCCCTTCGAAATATTTTAATGTGAGTGTATAAAATTGTCTATAAAGGGGAGTAACTTATTACAGTAAAGTCGTCATTACAGGGAGAAACCCTCGGCTTTATTGGCAACGTTCCGTTGTTAGTGAGACCTTTACCAGCAATGGTAAAGGCCCCTTATTGTCTTTTTTAGGACCCTTACCATGTTTGGTAGGGTCCTTTTTGTATACAAAGAGAGGAGATATAAAAATGAAAAAACTTATTAGTAGATTAAGAGTTGTATTTCATGTTCGCCGATTTGTTCCATTTCTATTTGACTTTTTCACTTCAAAAGAGGTTTCAATAAAGAAGAAAATTTTATCTATTGCGTTTTTAGTTGGTTATGTTGCGATGCCGCTCGATTTAATTCCAGACTTCTTACCGTTTATCGGTATTTTAGATGATATTGGAATTGTGTTATTTATTTTGAACCGAATTGTAAAAATGGCGCCAGTTCAATTACAAGAAAAGCATAACGTAAACGTAGGATAGGAGTTAAAAATATGGAGCAAATTATTTTAGATATAATCGAGTTTTTAAAGCAGTTTTCTTATTTTGGAGTTGTGTTAGCATTAACGTTTGAATTTATTCCAGCAGAAGTAGTTTTGCCCATGGTTGGTTATTGGGTGTACGAGGGAGATATGAATTTTTGGCTTGCTGTACTAGCTGGAACCCTCGGCGGAACGACAGGACCTTTAACGTTATATGCACTCGGTTATTACGGCGGTCGTCCTCTATTAATAAAATACGGGAAATACTTCTTTATTAAAGAAGAGCAAATTCAAAAAGCAGATGATTTCTTTGAGAAATATGGACCGGTTGTAGCATTTGTTGGACGCTTTGTGCCAGGAGTTCGAACGCTTATTTCTGTTCCGTGTGGTATGGCGAAAATGAACATATGGAAATTTAGTATATATACATTTGTAGCAATGTTCCCATTAACGACTTTATATGTTTATTTTGGAATGAAATTAGGTCCTCATTGGGAAAAAGCAGCGGACGTTGTTGGGCAATATATGCTACCGATATTAGGAGGCGTTATTCTTATCGTTGCTAGTATCTTTGTCTATAAATATATGAAGAAAAGAAATAAAACGGAATCTATCTAGTCATTTGAATATTTTTTGAAAATAGATGAATAGTACAGGCAAAAGACTCTGAGGGACATACACATATAGGGAATATAAAAGAGAGAGGGGAAACAACTATGTCTTGTGAGTGCTCAGGGTCAGCATTAACTTGTTGTCCAGATAAAAATTATGTGCAAGATAAAGTGTGTAGTCCGTGGTCTGCTACTGTAGTTGCAACAGCAATTGATAATGTTCTCTATACAAATAATATTAACCAAAACGTAGTTGGTACTGGTTTTGTTAAATATGATGTTGGACCAGGCCCAATTACTGTAGAGGTACTTGATTCTGCTGGGGGTACAATTGATACACAAACATTAAACCCAGGAACGAGTATTGCTTTTACGTATCGCCGCTTTGATAGTATACAAGTTGTGTTACCTGCAACACCTGCTGGAACGTATCAGGGAGAATTTTGTATTACAACACGTTATCCACTTTCATAGCAGAATAGGAGAGGTTCAAAATGGGAATGAGAAGTTCCAGTTTGTCTTGTTGTTCTAATAAAACACTTGTGCAAGACCAAGTATGTACAGACTGGTCTATTACAGGTGCTGGTACTCAAATTGTATATACAAATAATATCACGCAAGAAGTATATGGTTCAGGTTACGTGAAATACGATGTGGGAGCCAACCCGATTACAGTTGATTTTTTAGTAGGGGCAACAGTAGTTGATACAATTACTGTACAACCACAAAGTAGTGGTACTTTCACTGTCCGATATTTTACTACTGTCCGAATTACTACGACAGGAACGACTGTTAATCAAGGTGAGTTTTGTATTACAGTACGTTATCCAATCTCATAAAAAGCATACCGTGAACGGTATGCTTTTTTTTGAGAAAGTAATGAAATTGGTATTCTATAAGCAACATGTAAATTCGCAACAGTACTTGCCTTCTAAATATAGTGAAGGATTACTTGTTATATTGATAATACTGACTGACTGTAAGTTTTTTCCTGTGTACGATATTGTATTACCAGGAAACACAGTGAAAATATTGGTTGCGGCTCCAACGATTTGAATTGTAATTGATTCTGTGCTGCTAGTACTATTGTAAACCGAAACAGTACCTGATATAAGTAGTATCCCATCACTTTGCCACAGTATCATTGATTGTGATGCATCTTTGGTAGAAGGAATGGTGTTATTAGTTATAAGGAAATTCCCTGCAAATTCATTTGTTACTCGCTCGCAATTTGGATTTGGAGGAGGGGGCGGTGGACAAGGGGCTGGACAAATAATAGATAAAGGAGCGAAACAGCCGATATTTTTTTTATTCTTCAATACAACCCCTCCTTTTAAGTGGTCTTTTACTACTATTAAATGTAAAAGCATGGCCGATGTGTTAAAAAAAGAAGGAAATATTAAAAATTAAGATTGTCTAATAGGCTTAAACCTTAACTTATCATTAGTGTTATAGAAAAGATTATATGTGAATAGTCATAGGAAAAGAATGATCAGACTCTTTTAGACAAAAGGTGGTTGTATACAATAGTACGAGGAATGTTGGACTTAATTTGTAATTAACTGTATATTTACAAAAATCTAATAAAGTTCATTTGTTATTTAAACGACATTAACATGTATTAGATAAAATAGCCCTTGTAATGAATCAATTATTATGAGGAGGATTCACGTGGAAAGAATTGCTTTACGAAAAGTAAAAGGTCTTATTGGATTATTGATGGTTTTTGTATTAGCATTTGTATCATTTCCGTGGAGTACATCAGTCAAAGCGGAAGAGAAAAAGCAAGAAAAGGCACCAAGTGAGAAGAAAATAGTTTTCCCCGTTGTAAGTGATGTTCATATTAAAAATAGTGGAACAGATGATATGTTTCGCTGGAAAAGAGCGATTGAACAGTTCAATACGCTTGCACCAAAGCAAGATGCGTTCGTAATTGTAGGAGATTTTACTGATTCAGGGTCTGTGCAGCAATATGATCGTTTCATGCAAGTGTATAATGACAATGCAAATAAAGATGCGGTACGAATGAATTCTCTAGGTAATCATGATTATTGGAACGGTTTATCAGTAGAGGGAGCACAGAAGCGTTTCTTAGAAAAAACAGGAATGGAATCAATTTATTATCATAAAGTGGTAAAAGGGTATCATTTTATCGTAATGTCTCCAGAAAATGAAACGACACATGGGTATTATTCGGACAAACAAATTAATTGGTTAAAAGAAGAAATGGCAAAGGCGCAAAAAGATGATCCAGAAAAACCGATTTTTGTATTTTTACATCAACATATTAAAGATACAGTGTACGGTAGCCAAGAATGGGGAACAAAGGATAGTGCAAAAATTAATGCAGTATTAAAAGAATATCCACAAGTCATTACGTTTTCAGGTCATTCACATTATCCATTAGATGATCCAAGATCGATTCATCAAAAGGACTTTACATCTGTTGGTACCTCTTCTGTAAGCTATATGGAGGTAGAGGGTGGCAAAGTGCAAGGGAATATTCCTTCAGAATCGCGTGCATTAAGCCAAGGTTTATTAGTAGAAGTAGACGATAAAGAAGTAACGATTAATCGACGCGATTTCCATACGAATTCTTGGACAGGCGAGCCATGGAAAATTCAGTTGCCATCAAAGAAAGAAACTTTTACACATGTAGAAGATCGTGATAAAGAAAAGCCATCTTTTGCAAAAGATGCAAAGTTATCAGTATCGAATGTAACAGAAAATGCAGCAACAGTAACATTCATGCAAGCATTGGACAACCTTCTTGTTCATTCTTATCGCGTACAAGCTAGAGATAAGCAAACTGGAGAAATAAAAAATAAATTACTAGCATTTTCAGAGTTTTATCGTGACCCAGTGCCGAAAGAACTGACATTTACACTTGCAGGATTAGATGGCGGGAGAACATATACGTTTGAAGTAGTCGCGATTGATTCATTTGGTAATGAAAGTGTGCAACCGTTAACGGCAGAAATTACTACGAAAAAAGATAACATTGATCCGAATGTGAGAGTACCAAAGGCTGATATTTTTGATGTGAATTTCTCAGATGGTACATTTAAAGACAATTCACCATTTGGTACAAAAGGTGAATTGAAGGGTAATGTGACTATTGAATATGATAAAGCATTGAAAAAGAATGTTATGAAGTTAAATGGAAAAGCTAATACATTTGGATATATTCCATTTTCAGCAGCACAAAAAGAGAAAATAGCAAATACGTTTACGTTAGAAACTGTGTTTTCAATGAATGAAATTCGCGGACAAGGTATTTTGCAAAATACAGAGAGCGGCGGAATTGGTTTTGAGTCTACAGGAAGTGGATATGTTGAATTATGGGCTCACATTGGCGGTAGCTACAAACGTGTTGGCGTTCAATTGGAAGCGAACAAAACGTATCATTTAACAGGAACATATAACGGAAGCGAAGTGGCAATTTACGTAGATGGTAAAAAAGTAAATAGTCAGTTAGCTCAAGGGAAAGTTTATAACCCGAACGTACCATTTGCATTTGGAGCGGATCCTGATAGCAATGGAAATGGCGGCATTCCATTAAACGGTCAAATCGCGCTTGCAAAATTATATAGTAAAGCGTTAAGTTCTTCAGAAGTATTAGCAGCGTACAATGAATTTTCTAACCGTATGAAGTTAGAGCAAGTCAACGCATTATATGAGGAGCTAGGAAAAGTAAAGGAAGTGTTAGATGGTACGTATGAGTTTGGTGGTAAGCCAGGTCAATATTCAAAGGAAGCATTTCAAGAACTAGAAAAAAGCTATAACACTGCTAAGCAAGCATTTGAAAATGTAGGAAGTACTGGGGAACAAATTATTCAAACATATAACGAATTAAAAACAGCTAATGTAACATTCGTACAATCAAAAGTGGCAGAAGAACAACCAAAAACACCGAAAGAAAAATTACAGATCAATATTGAATCTGCAAAAGCAGTAGTGAAGAAAGCGCAAGCTGTAAATGTAACAGATGGTTCAGTGAAATCATTGCAACAAAAAATTACAGTTGCAGAAGCTGTATTAAAAGATGCGAAGGTAAAAGATGCACAGGTAGAAACGATGAATCGTACATTAGAATATGCGATTTCACTCGTTGAAAAAAGTATGAACAAATAAGAGAGAAGAAAAGAAGCTTATCATGATAGGCTTCTTTTTTGTTATACTAAAAGTAGCATAGAAAGAAGGAGCGAATAATTTGGAACAGAAAAAGCTAAAAAGAATTCTTGAATATGTATGGATCGCGGTTGTGCTCCTTGTAGGATATTATTTCTTAAAAGAGAAAAGTATTTGGGTTTTATTTTTAATGACTTTCTTATTAGCAGGACTAGGAACGTTATTTATTAACTTTTTCTTTGATAGTTTGAATGCCTGGAAGAATAAAAAGAAGGGAACGAAGTAAAGGAGGGAATATATGCAAAAGTGGAAGCTCATATATCAAGTAATCATTTTCATAGTGCTTGTAGGTATTGGCGTTTTTAAATATTCTACACCAATAGGAAATTGGGCGTGGTTTACAGCTTGCATCGGCATATTTTTCATTTTACAATCGTTAACGAAAAAATATAATTGTACAGAAAGATAGCTCGCCGCTAAAACGGCGAGCTATCTTGTTATGCTTTTTTCTGTTCATCATTCGTTTTTTCGGTAGCTAAATGGCTATGCTTTCTAGAGTAGAAGAAATAGAAGCATAACCCGACTATAAGCCAGGCTATAAAGCTAATCCATGTCGTTTTAGATAAATTAGCCATCAAATATAAACAGCAAAGAATCGCGACAACTGGTAATACAGGTACGAAAGGTGTACGGAATCCACGTTTTAAATCAGGATGTGTTTTTCGTAAAATAAGTACCGCGCAGCAAACGAATGTAAAGGCTGTTAACGTACCGATGTTTACTAAATTTGCTAGCAAATGTAAATCTAAAAGTCCTGCTAATAAAGCGGCAATAACGCCAGTAATCCACGTATTTAATAAAGGGATTTTTACTCTTTTATTTACACGTGCTAACGCTTTTGGAAGTAGACCGTCACGGCTCATCGCATACGAAACTCGAACTTGTCCATACATAACGACTAAGAGAACGGTTGTCATTCCAGTCATCGCTCCAACAGCGAGTAGTCCTGCAATTGTATCCTCACCAACGAAATGCAATGCAAATGCAACTGGATCAGAAACGTCTAATTGCGTATAAGGAACCATACCTGTTAAAACGAAAGATACGATCATATATAAAACAGTACAAATAAGAAGAGAACCGATAATACCAATTGGTAAGTCACGCTGCGGTTTTTTCGTTTCTTCTGCAGCGGTTGCGATTGCATCAAAACCTAAAAAGGCGAAGAATACAGTGGCAGCTCCGGTAATAATACCGTCGTATCCGAACGGAATGAACGGTGTCCAGTTTTCAGGTTTTACATATTTTGCGCCTGCTACGATAAAGGCAATGATAACAGCTAGTTTAATAAGAACCATAATATTATTAATGCGTGCACTTTCACGTATACCAAAACTTAAAAGACCAGTAATAAGAAGTAAAATGCAGACAGCTGGTAAATCGATGAGACCACCTTTTCCTACGCCGGGGGCCGAGGCGATTATGGCGGGTAGGTGTATATTGAACCCTTGTAGTAATGATTGCAAATAACCAGACCAACCGACAGCTACTGCTGCAACGGCAAGTAAATATTCGAGCATTAAACACCATCCGACGATGAAGGCGACGACTTCTCCGACTGTCATGTATGCGTAAGTATACACACTTCCTGAGACAGGAATAGAAGAAGCAAATTCAGCATAACAAAAGGCTACACAAGCACAAGTAAATGCAGCAATAAGGAATGATAGCATAATACCAGGACCAGAATGTTTTGCTGCAACAATACCTGTTAATACAAAGATCCCTGTCCCAATTACGGCGCCGATCCCTAAAAACGTTAAATCGAGTGCAGTTAATGTTCTATCTAGCTGCTTTGGTGATTCAGTACTAAGCGCTTTTTTTCGTAATAATGACTTCACTTTGGACTCTCCCCCCGTTTTTTCATTTCCATAACTGCGACTATAGTATGAGCCCATTAGAAAAGAGTATGTAAGGAAATGGAGGTACAGTTATGGTATGTAGTTTTTTAAAATTGCTGGATTAATCTTAATATAATTCAGAATATTTTGTCAAATAAAAATATGACAAATAAAATGCGGATCAATAGGGGAAACTACTTGCAGAAATGGACGGGGGTTAACGACCCACTGATTAAAGTTAAAGTAGGAGCAGATGCTATGTTATTTTATTTTGAACTTGTCGTCATTTTACTTTGTACGAAATTAGCTGGTGACATTAGTGTGAGACTTGGTCAGCCTTCTGTACTTGGTAAGTTAATTGTTGGTATTATTATCGGTCCGGCTGTACTCGGTATTATTAATAGTTCTGAACTAATTGATGAACTGAGTGAGATTGGTGTTTTGTTACTTATGTTTATGGCGGGACTTGAAACAGATTTAGAAGAGTTAAATCGAAATTTGAAATCGTCATTTGCAGTAGCGGCTGGTGGAATTATTTTTCCTTTCATCGGTGGTTATGTAACAGGATTGCTGTTTGGATTAATGCAGTCCCATGCCATTTTTTTAGGTTTATTACTTTGCGCAACATCGGTTAGTATTACGGTGCAGACGCTACGTGATCTAGGGAAAATGAACACGAGAGAAAGTACAACAATTTTAGGTGCTGCCGTATTTGATGATGTCATTGTCGTTATTTTATTGGCATTTGTAATGAGCTTTTTAGGAACACAAGATGTGAATATAATACTTGTCATTGCAAAGAAAATTATTTTCTTTGTAAGTATTGTTTTTATTGCTTGGAAAGTCGTTCCTTGGATTATGAAAATGCTTGTCCCGCTTCGTGTAACTGAAGCGTTAATTAGCGCGGCTCTTATTATTTGCTTTTCTTTTTCTTATTACAGTGAAATGATGGGAATTGCAGGTATTATTGGAGCGTTTGCAGCAGGAATTGCTATTTCTCAAACAGAGTATAAGCAAGAAGTAGAACATAAAATTGAACCGATTGCGTATGCGATATTCGTGCCGGTATTTTTCGTTAGTATTGGGATGGAAATTACATTTCAAGGCATTGGAAGTCAGCTTTGGTTCATTATTATTATGACTCTCATTGCAATTTTCACAAAGTTAATCGGATCAGGTTTAGGAGCGAGACTGACAGGGTTTAATCTCCAATCTTCTATTAGTATTGGGGCGGGGATGGTATCGCGCGGAGAAGTAGCACTTATCATCGCAGCAAATGGACTTACGGCGAATTTATTAGCGAAAGAAAATTTCACAGCAATTGTTATTGTGGTTATATTGACGACCATTATTACACCGCCACTTTTGAAGAAATATTTTGTATAGAGAGGAAGGGCTTATCGGATGTAGGTAAGCTCTTTTTTTATTCCAAAAAGCAATGGTCATATAGTATGAAGGGTTTGTAATTATGGTAAAATCTATGTATGTGATATGACAAGGAGAGGGAAGTGTGAAGATTACGAAGGAGAAGGTTATCGGTGTAATCGTACTTATTGCAGTATGTATACCATTTACTGCATGGAAAGAATCAAAAGTGAAAGATTTTCCGGTTTCTATTTTTTCGGAAGAAGCAGATGGTGAGTACGGTCAGAAGCTGAAATATACTGCTTTTTTACCTGATGTTGCGATTTGGATGAACGGTTGGGAAAAGAAGTGGACAGAAGGGGAAAGAACTGTTTATCAAAAAGGGAATCGCATTGTAAATGTGTTTCATCCTCCTGGCGATGATGGTTATTACCTTCTTGAAGCAAGAGAAAATAAGTGAACGCAACCGTAAGAAGTGGAGGTTAAATAGTGAAAGCTTCAACATTACTATTTAAAATTGAAAGTAATATGGATCAATTTTCACCAGCTGAGAAGAAGGTTGCCATGTACATAATGGAGAATGCAGAGATTGTACCGAATTTAACGACGAAAGAAGTGTCAACGAATGCAGGCGCAAGTGAAGCGAGTGTCGTTCGCTTTTGTAAATCGATTGGAATCGGAAGTTTTAAAGCATTTAAGATAGCACTCGTTCGTGAATTAACGATTGCTGATTATAATATAAATGATTTTTCAGTGATGAATACGGAAGATGGACCGTACGATTTGTTTAATAAAGTCACTTATGTGAATAAAGCTGCGATTGAGGCGAGTGTTACTGCGATAGATAAGAAGGAACTTGAGAAAGCTGCAGATCGTATTGTCAATGCGGATAAAATTATATTTTACGGAGTAGGCGGATCAGCTACGCCAGCAATGGACGGGGCTTATAAATTTACGCGGCTCGGATTTACAGCGATGATGCTATCTGATTTTCATATGATGTTGCCGCTTGTGACAAATTTAAAAGAGGGCGATATATTTGTTGCGATTTCAACATCTGGTCGAACGAGAGATGTGCTTGAAATGGCGCAGTATGCAAAGAGACAAGGTGCAACTGTTATTGGAATTACGAAACTAGATCAATCATCACCCCTATATAAAGAAGCGGATATTCGCCTTTGTATGCCAGATGTAGAACAAGATCATCGTATTGCAAGTATTGCGTCGAGAATGACGCAACTGAATATGATTGATGCTTTATATGTGATTACTTTCAACCGAATTGGCAATAAAGTATTGGATCAATTTATGGAGACGCGAGAAGAAGCGTTGCGGTTACGGAAGTTAAAGTAGAAGAAAAGATGAGGAGACTCATCTTTTTTTATCCCGCTATTTGCCGGGCAGTAAGACCCCCACTTCAAAATTCAGCGGAAGCAAAGAAAGTTAGGTGGGGGATCAACTGCCCGTAAAAGCCCGATTGGTGCGGGCTAATAATCAGTGGGGATGAACAAAACCCCCACTGATTAAAGTTTCACTTTATGATCTTTGACAAAAATATGTCATGTTGTGAAATTTTATTTCATAAAATAAGAAAAAGTTATTGATTTTTAGTTTCTTAAATTTATAATAAAAGTGTGAAATATAATTTCAAAGAGGGTGGCAATATGTTAGAAAATTTATCGACAGAACATCGTAATGAGAAAACAATGAATCTGGATGAAATGAGCATAAAAGAAGTGTTGCAAAGTATGAATGAAGAAGATCGAACTGTTGCGTTAGCAGTTGAAAAAGAGATAGAACAAATTGAAAAGGTTGTACAGACTGTTATTAAATCTTTTGAAGAAGAGGGACGTTTAATTTACATTGGTGCTGGTACGAGTGGTCGTTTAGGTATTCTAGATGCAGTGGAATGTCCGCCGACATTTGGCACGGATGATAAAATGGTGCAAGGATTTATAGCAGGTGGATTGAAAGCGTTTACTAAGGCGGTGGAAGGTGCTGAAGATCGCGAAGAGCTAGCAGAAGAAGATTTAAAAAGTATTGGATTAAATGAAAAAGATACAGTGATTGGAATTGCTGCAAGTGGTCGAACTCCTTATGTAATTGGCGGTTTGAAATACGCAGGTAGCGTGGGAGCGAGTACAGCGAGTATTTCTTGTAATAAAAATGCTGAAATAAGTAAATATGCAAAGTTAAATGTGGAAGTAGAGACAGGTGCAGAAATATTAACAGGATCAACGCGTTTAAAAGCAGGTACAGCACAAAAATTAGTGCTGAATATGATTTCAACAGCTTCGATGATTGGTGTAGGAAAAGTATATAAAAACTTAATGGTAGATGTTCAATCCACAAATGAAAAGTTAGTAGAACGGTCAAAACGAATTATTGTGGAAGCAACAGGCGCTAGTTATGAAGTAGCGACAGAGTATTATGAAAAGGCAGAACGTAACGTAAAAGCTGCCATTGTTATGGTGTTGTTGCAGTGCGAATATGGGGAAGCACTGGAGAAACTAAAATGCGCAAAAGGGTTTGTGAAGAAAGCACTATAAAATAATAGGGAGGGGGATTCTATTATGAAGAAAGAAGAGAGAATGGCCAAGGAAATTTTGGAGCAACTTGGAGGAATAAAAAATATTCGTAGTATTGCTCATTGTATGACGAGACTACGTTTAACGCTTCATGATGAAAGTAAAGTAAACATGGACCTTTTGAAAAAAGTTGAAGGCGTTATGGGTGTTATAGAAGATGAGACGCTTCAAGTTGTCGTTGGTCCAGGAACAGTAAATAAAGTAGCAGCTGAAATGGAAGGTTTGACAGGACTACGAATTGGTGAGGTAGCAAATCATCACCTTGAAGATATTGGGCAAGAGATGAAGTCAGAGATTAAGAAGAAAAATAATACCCCAGTGAAAAACTTTTTACGAAAAATAGGAAGTATTTTCATTCCGTTAATTCCAGGACTTGTTGCGTCAGGAATTATAAACGGGGTTGCTAATTTTGCGAAAAACGCTGGTGCTGATCCAAATGCAACGTGGTTACAAATGTTACTACTCATTGGCGGCGGTATCTTTACATTCTTAGGAATTTTAGTCGGCTGGAATACAGCGAAAGAGTTCGGCGGGACACCGGTTCTTGGGGCAATTGCTGGTATTTTAATTTTCAACCCGGCGATGGCAAACGTAAAATTGTTTGGTGAAGCATTAGTGCCCGGACGTGGCGGATTGTTCGCAGTTATTTTTGCAGCATGGCTTATGGTTGTAGTGGAAAGACAAGTTCGAAAAGCAGTGCCGAATGCAGTTGATATTATCGTGACACCACTCATTACTGTATTAGTTGTAAGTATCGTAACGATGTTAGCCATTCAGCCATTAGCAGGTTTCTTATCAGATGGTATTACGAGCGGAATTAATGCTATTTTAAATATTGGCGGAGCATTTGCTGGCGCAGTACTTGCGGGAACATTTTTACCTCTCGTTATGGTCGGATTGCATCACGGTTTAACACCAATTCATATGGAATTTATTAATCAAACACACGTAACACCTTTATTACCAGTGCTCGCAATGGCTGGTGCTGGCCAAGTGGGCGCAGCAATTGCGATTTATGTGAAAACAAAAAACAAACGACTTCGTAACGTAATTAAAGGTGGATTGCCAGTTGGCTTTTTAGGAATTGGTGAGCCGTTATTATACGGGGTGACATTACCACTTGGGAAACCGTTTATTACTGCTTGTTTAGGAGCGGCTGTCGGTGGTGCATTCCAAGCAGTTATGCAAACAGCTTCTCTTGGAATTGGCGTATCAGGGCTATCTTTAATTCCGTTAATTGCTGACAATAAATATTTACTATATTTCTTAGGTTTAGTAATTGCATATACTTTCGGATTTATCTTTACGTACTTCTTCGGATTTAAAGAAGAAATGGCAGAAAACATATAGAGAAAGGGATTCCTTTCTCTTTTTCTATTAATAGAAAGGGAGATTTATATGATCGGAGTTTCCATTTATCTTTCAAAAGAACGAGTAGAGAAACAAGAAGAGTGGCTAAAAGTGGCGAAGGGAAATGGATTTTTGTCTATTTTTACATCACTTCATATACCAGAGGATGATCCTGGTACGTATAAAGAGTTAATTCAAATACTTGGGAAGCAGGCTCTTGAAAATGAAATGGAGTTAATGGTTGATGTTTCTCCAAAATCGTTACACCATTTAGGGCTAACATATGAAAATGTGGAAGAGTTATTGAACTGGGGCATTACCGGTTTAAGAATGGACTATGGCATCACGCCAAAAGAAATCGCCCGCGTATCTCACAAGATGAAAATAGCTTTAAATGCGAGTACGATTACAAAGTCATTTTGGAAAGAGTTACTTGCAGAACATATACGAGTAGAGAATGTAGAAGCGTGGCATAATTTTTACCCACGTCCAGAGACAGGACTAGCAAAGTCCTTCTTACAAAAGCAAAATCAATATTTACAGGAGTGCGGAATAAAAACGATGGCATTTATTCCAGGAGATGCGGAAAAACGTGGTCCGTTATATGAAGGTTTACCGACGTTAGAAAAACACCGCAATATGCGCCTGCTTGAAGCATACTTAGAACTTGTTCAAGATTGTGGTGTTGATAAAGTATTGATTGGGGATATAAGCGCAAGTTTGGAAAGTATGCAAGAAGTAGCTAGTGCGAGTAGAGGGATTATTCCATTGCGTTACAAATCATTTATAACTGATAAAGAAGTATTAAAAGTGGTGGAGCAAGTACATACAAATAGACTAGATCCGGCTAGTGATGTTATTCGATCTGTAGAATCAAGGGAAGGAAATAGAGTGGTGTTACAGCCGATGCATACAATTGTAAGAAAGAAAGGCAGTATTACAATTGATAATGAATTGTACGGTAGATATGCAGGGGAGATGCAAGTTGCCATACATGATTTACCTGTAGATGAGAAAGTGAATGTTGTGGGAATGGTTGTGGAAGAGGACGTGTCTTTACTGCCTTATATTGGCGCTGGAAAAATGTTTCAACTTTTTCTATGCGATAGAATAAAAGCTTGAATTAGCGCTATTTTGTAGGAAAACATTATCCGTAAAAGGGATAATGTTTTTTGTTTTCTTTAAAAAAGTATTTGACGAATGAAATAAAATACCGTATTGTTTTGACTTGTAAATAAAAGTTCACCATAACAAAACAAAAAGGAGAGTTCAAAATGAATCAACATATTGGGAATTTAATTATTCGTATCGTGTTAGGAGTTACGTTCTTTGCACATGGTTTAGCAAAGTTTCAATCAGGTATCGATAACGTAGCAGGATGGTTTACAAGCATCGGTTTACCAGGTGGCCTTGCATACGGCGTAGCAACAGTTGAATTAGTTGGTGGTATATTATTAATTATCGGTTTAGGTGTACGATATGTAGGATTGTTATTCGCTCTTATTTTAGCTGGAGCTATCGTAAAGGTAAATGGAGCAGCTGGTTTATTAGGAGATGGAAAGAATCCAGGTTATGAATTAGATCTTGCATTATTATCAATGGGTGCGTATTTATTCGTAGTAAAAGCAGAAGGATATGTAGATCGTTTCTTAAAAGAGAAAGTAATGAAAACGAAGTAAATTTTATTTATAAATTGTTGACTTGAAGAAATATTGTAACTATAATGATTACAACTGATGAATTAAGAATAAAATAATTTAAATATTTTTTTACACAAGATGTAACTGTTAGGGTTACATCTTGTGTAAAAATAAATAAACGGGAGGAAGTAATATGCCTAAATCAAATTTAGAAATTATTCAAAGCACGTATGAAGGATCAGCTTCTTCGAATGCAAAGCATTTAGCAGAAGCCTTCTCTGAAAAAGTGGAATGGACAGAGGCAGAAGGTTTCCCATACGGCGGAACATATAAAGGCGTAGAAGCTATAATGGAAAATGTATTTAGCCGTTTAGGATCAGACTGGGATGATTATAAAGCAAGTGTAAATACATATCATGAGGTAAACGGAAAAGATGTAATTATTGCAGAAGGTATGTATTCTGGAGTTTATAAAGAAACAGGAAAATCATTTGAAGCAGAATTTGTTCATGTATGGCAGCTTGAAGATGGAAAAATCGTGAAGTTTAAGCAATATGTAGATAGTCATATTGTTAGGGAAGCGATGAAGAGCTAATGCTTTTTAAATGGATTGTAGGTATATGTATTACCATTATTGTAATCATCTCTTCTATAGTTGGCGGAAAGAAATTGCTTGCATATATGGAAAAAGAAAATAAAAATATTCAAACCGAGCGAGCGGCAAACGAAAAAGAGAAAAAAGCTGCAGAAGAAGTCCCGCAAATTAGTGAAGGTGAAATTATTTCTACCATGCATAAAATGGTGCACCAAAAGGTAAAATCCTCTGAAAAATGGGATTTGTAGAAATGACAAAAAAGGAAATTTCTAATGTAAAAAGAGATATTGAAACTAGTACAGGTTTTCAATATAAAATGAAGTTATTTTCTATTATAAACAGATGGGAAAAAGGAGATTTTTCTCAAACTGTTGAGGAGCATAACTTTTTATGGAACCTCGAAGGTGGAGATACTGGCAAGGCGACGGAACGTTTATCGCCAGAAGAGGAAAAGCAGTATATAAAAGAAATGAAGAGTAAATAAAAACATCGCCAACCCAGATGACGATGTTTTTTCATTAAGGATGTTTTCGCATTAAAGGTCTAACAGGCTGAACAGCGACAGTTTTGAAATGAGAAAATAAATAACATCCTGTTACAACGACAATTGTTCCTAAAATTTGTATCCACGTTAATTCTTCTCCGAGGAATATGAATGCTAAAATGGCTGTGAAAATTGGATTGAAGTTTAGAAAAATACCTGATGTAGTTGTGCCTAATTTTTGTACGCCAATATTCCAAAATACCATACAAAGAACTGTCGAAATAAGCCCAGTATATAAAAGTGATGTGATGAAAGAAGTATTTATATTTGAAACAGTGAAGCTACCTATGTTAAACGGTAGTAATAAAATAACGCCGAAAATACCAGAGTACAACGTTGCCATAAGTGGTGTAGTTGTTTTTGTTGCCCATTTACTACAAACAGAATAGATTCCCCAAATACAAACTGCTGCAATCATCCATAAATCGCCACTATTAAAATGTAGTGAAAATAAAAGCGAGAAATCACCTTTTAATAGGACGAGGATAACCCCGAAGAATGAAAGAATCATGGATAGGATTTGGAGTGTATTTACTTTTTCTTTTAGAAATAATACTGAAAATAATGCAATTGAAATTGCATTCAAAGTAGAGATAAGACCTACATTCGTAGCGGATGTTTTTTCTAATGCTAAAAATTGAAAGATGTTAAAAAGAGCGACCCCTGAAATTCCCATCAATATTAACGGAAGTATTGCGGTACGTGGTGGAAGGATTTTCTTTTCTTTAAACCATACCATTGGTAATAAACAAACAATCGCAATCATCCATCTTAAATTTGTCAGTGTCATCGGCGATGCATGATCGACGAGTGATTTTCCAACGACGAAATTTCCTCCCCATAATAAGCTCGTTAGTAATAGTAAAAAGACGTAAAAATAAGGCATGATAAAATCCCCTTTTTTGTAATCAATACTTATTGTAAATAATTTTAGCATTTTTCTTTATTGTGTAATATATTCTTTTGTATAATGGTGAAAACTCGATAAAATCTTTATTTATGAATGGTATTTACGGAATGATATTCAGTTTTGTGTAAGGTATAAGGTGTTTTTTCGAATAATCATCGGTAAGAAAAAAGGGGGAATTGTAATGGAGTCGTCTGTTATTAAAGTGTTGGATGATTTGGATGTACAAATTTTAGATATATTGCAGAAGGAGTCACAAGTAAGTAATGCAGAGCTGGCACGTCGCGTTAATTTATCACCGGCTGCGATGCATGCAAGAATAAAAAGATTGGATGGGGAAGGTTTCATCGATAAGCAAGTCGCGATTTTAAATCAAGAAAAGCTTGGGTTTGATTTATTATGTTTTATTTTTATGAGTACGAATATTCATCAATTTGACAAGTTGGAAGTGTTGGAGAAAGAATTAGAATCGATGCCGGAAGTGTTAGAATGTCACTGTTTAACAGGAGAGTACGATTATTTATTAAAGGTTGCAAATCGTGATCGTAAAGAACTAGAGCAGTTTATTAGAAAGCTGAATAAGCTTGGTATTACAAGGATACAGACAAGTTTAGCACTTCGTGAAATTAAATATTCGACAGTATTGCCGATACGAAATGAGGAACCGAGCATCGATTAGATTGCTTGGTTTTTTGTTTGTATAAATTGATTGACGAGGAGAAAAGAGAGATGTATTATTATATAAAATTATGAATTAAAATTCATTTGAAGTTATAAATATTAATATCGAGGGCAAGGGGATGTAATATGAAAATCTGTAATGCGGTGACGAGTGATGTGAAAGAAATTTATAGTCTTATTGAGGTTTATGCAAAAGAGGGAGTTGTTTTACCGCGATCTCTTTTGTCTCTTTATCAATATTTGCAATGTTTATATGTTATGAAAGAGGACGAGAAAATTGTTGGAGTTGCTGGATTGCATGTATTGGGGGAAGATCTTGCAGAAATACGATCGTTAGTAGTTTCGCATACATATGCAGGAAAAGGGATAGGGCGTATGTTAGTGAACCATGTAATAAATGAAGCAGCGAAAATAAAAGTGAATAGAGTCATTTCTTTAACATATGAAACGGAATTTTTTCAAAAGTGCGGGTTTGATTTTGTGAATAGAGAGGCGTTACCAGAGAAAGTATGGATTGATTGTAGACATTGTCCAAAGGTTGATTATTGTGATGAAGTGGCGATGGTTCGGTATGTTGGGTGAAAGTTTCAGAGAGAGAAAAGTCCCACTATTATTTATGTAATAGTGGGCATCTATATTTTAGGGAAATTAAGAACTTGAATTCGTTTTTCGTACTGCAAAATTAAAAATGGGATTTTTAAGCTCATAGTTATAAGTAGAACCATCGACAAGCCCTACAACTTTATCATTATCATAAAGATCGAGCATAAATTGTGCCATTTGTTTTGCAGTGTGGAATTTTGGTACAACATTATCGTATTGGAATTCATCAATATCAAATGAACGTTTCGCAAATTCTGTTTCAGTTGCAGCAGGAGCTAAAACTTTTGCTTGCAGTTTTGCGCCTTGTTCTTTCAGTTCGTGAGACAGCCCTTCTGTAAAGGCACTTACATAAAATTTCGTAGCGCAATACGTAACAGCATCAGCAACAATCGTGTATCCGCCGCCAGATGAAACGTTAATAAGCTGTGTTCCATCAACCATTGAATAATCTCGAACGAAAAGAGAAGAGAGTATTGTTAGTGCTTCTATATTGACATGCAACATCGTCTCTATTTTATTTAAATTTTGTTCAGCAATTGAGGCGAAATTACCAAAACCTGCGTTGTTAATCCACGTTTCAATTTGAAAAGCTTGTAGGCTTTCATAAAGTTTATAAACATCTTCAGTCACAGATAAATCAGTTTTTCGAATGACAACATCCAACTCAGGATGCATTTCGTTAATTTTCAATTTTAATCCGTTTAATTCTTCTTGTCTTCGAGCTACAAGTACTAAATTTTTTCCGCGAGATGCAAATGCTAAAGCTGCTTCATAACCAATTCCGGAACTTGCGCCAGTAATAACCGTGTATTTCATATAAAATCCCCCTAAATTCAAATTCATTTATGGTTAGATTGTATTTGTTAGAGTATACTCTAAGTCAAATGTTTTTTATAAATTTGATTCGGTCATAAGATATATGAGGGTAAGCATATGGAGGGAGTTTGAGTATGTACACAATTAGCGAGGTAGCAAAATTATTAGGAGTGAGCACACATACACTACGCTATTATGAAAAGGAAAGTATATTAATTGCAAATCGTGATACAAATGGAAATCGACTTTACGAAGAGTCACATATAAAGTGGTTGCAGTTTGTAATGAAATTAAAACAAACGCAAATGCCAATAGCGAAAATAAGAGAATACGCTAGACTATATACAGAAGGGGAGCATACAACAGAAGCTCGTTTACAGCTTCTAGAAGATCATAGGAAATCTATTCAGATTCAAAGAGAAAACTTAGAAGTTACAGAGAAGATGCTCGAGAATAAAATTAGTGCATACAAAGGCTCATTGGAAAATAAATAGATGGTTGTTATGTGATGAAAAATGGATTTGATCTATGAGTATTTCATCATAGTGTACGGATAAATAAAAAAGAGCAGCTAGCAAAAGCTAACTGCTCCATTCAAGGGATCTCTCCAAGGGGGAGTGGAGAAAATATTATGTTACTAGCATTATTGACAGATTATTAGGAAATATACAAATCTGATGAAAGAAATTTTAAATAAACTTTCGGCATTGACAATTTTTAAAATGTTCATGTACAATACATATGAATGACATTCAGTCATTTTTATGTGACAGGATGCATTTAGCTTAGAAATGGAACAAATACAATGGTAAATGAGGATGATAGTTGTTTTTATATAGTATTGATGAAAGAGTATATTTTTTTAAAACAAAAATGACTGATAGTCAGTCATAAGAGGTGAGAGGTATGAAAAATAGAGCTTGGTTATATGTCATATTAACATGTATCTTTGAAATTTTTTGGGTGTTTGGTTTTAATACGGCTAATACTTGGTGGCATTGGATTATTATTTTAGGAGTTATCGCTGTTGATTTTCACTTCCTTTCTAAAGCGTGTGAACATCTTGCAACAGGAACTGTATATGCTATTTTCGCTGGAGCTGGTACGGTAGGTACTTTCTTAATGGATGTATTTCTTTTCGGTGGAAGTTTCAGCGCAGGCAAACTATTCTTCATTCTTATGGTAGTAGCCGGCGTTATCGGTTTAAAGTTAGCTGACAATAAAGAAGAAACTGTGGAAGGAGTTGCTTAAAAATGGGTTGGTTTTTCGTATTTTGTGCTGCAATTAGTGAAATAGTCGGTGTGATAGGACTTAAAATGTATAGTAAAGATAAGACATTAGCCAATGGTGCGATTTATATAGGTGGGTTTGCTACATCCTTCGCATTTTTGTATACTTCCTTCTTATTTTTACAAGTAAGTGTCGCATATGCGGTTTGGATTGGTATCGGAACAGCAGGTGCAGTTTTGTTAAACATGTTCTTGTTTGGTGAGTCGAAAAGTAAAGCGCGTATCATTAGTGTGTTTCTTATTGTATGTGGAGTGACAGGATTAAAGGCACTTTCTTAAAGATATACTGTATCTCCTAACAAGTCGTTAGGAGATTTTTATTATAAAAAGTGCACGATAATTGACAGTACAGCTAGTTATTTTATAAAATGAGTGACAGTCATTCAATACGCGTGTGAAAGGGTTTAGATGATGAATAAAAAAGAGAAAATTGTCTATGCAGCTATTGAAGTGTTTCAGGAAAAGGGCGTCGAAAAAACGAAGATTTCTGATATCGTGAAATTAGCTGGCATTGCGCAAGGAACTTTCTATTTATATTTTCCTTCTAAGCTATCTGTTATGCCTGCAATAGCAGAAGTGATGGTTGAAAAGATGATACTTGCAGTGAAAGAAAAAGTACAAAAAGATGTACCTTTTTCAAATAAAGTGGCACAAGTAATCGATGCGGTGTTTCACTTTATAGAGGAATATCGTGAAATACAAGCTTTAATGTATGCAGGTCTTGCATCTACGGAACATATAAAAGAATGGGAAGCTGTGTATGAGCCTCTTTATATGTGGCTAAGTGAATTTTTAAGTGGGGCGAAAGAAGCCGGTGAAATTCGTGATTCAGTTCACGCAGAGCGAACAGCGAAGTTATTTATTGCTCTTGTTGAATCAGCAGCGGAACAAGTTTATTTATATGATCATAAAGATGATGAGCAGGTCGAGCTACAAAAGGCAGAAGTACTAGATTTTTTAACACATGCACTACATATAAAGAAATAGTGAGATGAACCTGTCTGAAAAGGTAGGTTTATTTTTGAGGGGAAATGAATGATAGTCATTCACCTAATATTTATGTATGTGTGGAAGGATAGAGTGAAATTCTAATGAGTGGAGGCATCTCTACTCATGATTAGCCCACAAATAGCAGGATAAAGAAAAAGCTTCTTGGGCATTATTTTTTGAGAGGAGCTTACGGGAAGAGGTGTTAAAAAGTGAAGAAACCGATAAAAGAACAAAAGATGGTATTGGTCATTCTTTTGAGTAATATATTTATCGCTTTTTTAGGGATTGGATTAATCATTCCGGTTATGCCGTCCTTTATGAATGATATGGGTTTAACAGGGAAGACGATGGGATATCTCGTTGCAGTGTTTGCAATGGCCCAGCTCATTACTTCACCTATTACAGGCCGATGGGTTGACCTTTACGGTAGGAAGAAAATGATCATCATTGGATTATTTATTTTTGGTGTTTCAGAACTTCTTTTTGGATTAGGAAAAGATGTATGGATGCTTTATGTAGCAAGGGTATTAGGCGGAATTAGTGCTGCGTTTATTATGCCTGGTGTTACGGCATATGTTGCGGATATTACATCTATTCAGGAACGTCCAAAGGCGATGGGATACTTATCTGCGGCTATTAGTACTGGATTCATTATAGGGCCTGGAATCGGCGGATTTATTGCAGAATACGGTATACGTGTGCCGTTTTTCGTTGCAGCAGTAATTGCTTTTATAGCATGTGTGATTTCGATTTTTATTTTAAAAGAACCGTTAACGAAAGAAGAACTTGCAGAGATTTCTTCTAATACGAAAGAATCAAGTTTTATTGGTGATTTAAAGAAATCATTACATCCAATGTATGCAATTGCATTTATTATTGTATTTGTACTCGCATTCGGATTATCAGCGTATGAAACAGTGTTTAGCTTGTTCTCTGATCATAAATTTGGTTTCTCGCCGAAAGATATTGCAGCGATTATTACAATTAGTTCAATCTTTGGGGTAGTTGTACAGGTATTTATGTTTGGCAAATTGGTAGACATGTTCGGTGAGAAAGTATTAATCCAAATATGTTTAATTGTAGGGGCAGTATTAGCATTCGTCTCGACTGTAGTCTTTAATTATTGGATTGTACTTCTCGTTACTTGCTTCATTTTCTTAGCATTTGATTTACTTCGTCCAGCTTTAACGACGTTTTTATCAAAAGCAGCTGGAAAAGAGCAAGGATTCGTTGCTGGTATGAACTCGACTTATACGAGTTTAGGAAATATCGCAGGACCAGCGATGGGCGGAATATTATTTGATATGAATATTCATTATCCATATGCATTTTCAGGCGTTGTTTTAATAGTTGGTCTCGGCATTACATTTATGTGGAGAGAGAAACAGTTGGCTGAAAGTTTTGCGAAGTAATAAGAATAAAAAGTTATTGGAAAGCCCCTTTTTGTAAGGGGCTTTTTTTGCATGTTAATATGTGGATGGCTGTATCCATAACTTTGTCAAAGTAACTATCCTAATATACGCAACGATTCTTCAATAAACGCTGGGATGTCCTCTGGCTGTCTACTTGTTACTAGCTGATTTTGACATACGACAACCTCTTTGTCATGAAAGTTCCCGCCGGCATTTTTTAAATCGACTTCAATAGATTTATATCCAGTTACATCACGTCCTTCAAGTGTTTGTGCAGTGATGAGTAGCTGAGGTCCGTGACAAATAGCGAAAACAGGTTTTTCCGCATCCATAAATGCTTTACTAAAGCGAACAAAACGTTCATCTGCACGAAGTATATCTGGAGAAAATCCACCCGGTATGAAGAGGGCATCAAAGTTCTCTGGAGAAACATCGTCAATACTTTTATCAATCACGACTTCACTTTTCCCTTGCTTACCGTGTACCGTTTTCCCATTTTCCATTTCAATAGTTGTTAATTCATATCCCTTTTGTTTAAAAGCTTCTACTGGCTCTGTGTATTCTGTATCCTCGAAGTAATCCGTTATTAAAATAGCAATTTTTTTACTCATTCTAATCCGCTCCTTATATTATATTATCGGTTCCAGAATCTTCCTTGGGCAATACCTTCTATAAATGATTCAATTGAAGTGTTTGTTAAGTTGTAAACTCCTGCTCCATCCAGTTTAATCTTACTATGGTCCAAAGCATGAGGATTACTAAGAACATGAGCTATCGGTTTAAAATGTTTAAAAGTAGTTTCTGCAAATTCTAAAACAGGGGGGTGAATGACAGACTCACTACTAAACACTAATACTGCATCAAAAAGGGAGGAGTCTGTTGTTGTATAAGTATCAGTTACTTTAATGGAATCATTGAACTGATAAATTTTATTATCTATGATGCTATAGTTAATTCGGTGTTGTACAAAAGCTTGAATCCATTCGGACAGAAGTGAGACGCTTGGGTCACCATTTAATAGAATTGCAACATTTTTGGAATCAGATTTAAAAATAGTATTGGACATACTTAGTGCAGGTGATTTTGCATCTGAATTTACTTCGTGATTTTCCTTAGGTAAAGGAGCTCCAATAATGTTAGCGACTTCTTGTGCTAATTGACGATCGACGTGGTTTAAGAGAGCAATTACATTTGCCTTCACCATGTCTGATTTACACTTCCCAACTTCAAAGCAAAAAGCTTCTTTTATGTGCTGCTTTTCAATAGGGCTCATACTATTGTAGAAAAGTTTAGCCTGAGAATAAAAGTTAAGAAAGCTTTTACTGCGACCTCTAATTTTATGCCCATCAATCTTTTCTTGATAATGTTCATATCCTCCTTGTTCGGCTTGGACGGTTGCAGGTTGATTGTTATTTAATCCATTAGGATGATAGCTTGTTTGACCGCGATGAATCTGCATTTGATGCATACCATCACGTTGATTATTATGAAAAGGACATACGGGCTGATTGATAGGGATTTGATGGAAATTAGGGCCCCCTAAACGAGATAATTGTGTATCTGTATAGGAGAATAATCTTCCTTGCAGAAGAGGGTCATTTGAAAAATCAATACCTGGTACGACATGACCAGGGTGAAAAGCTACCTGCTCTGTTTCAGCAAAGAAGTTATCAACATTTTTGTTCAATGTCATTTTACCAACTAATTTTACGGGAACTTTTTCTTCTGGCCATAATTTCGTTGGATCTAAAATATCAAAATCAAATTTATGTTCATCTTCTTCTGGAATTAACTGTAATCCAAGTTCCCATTCAGGATAATCCCCTTTTTCAATTGCTTCGTATAAATCTTGACGATGAAAATCAGGATTTTTCCCAGCAATCTTTTGAGCTTCATCCCATACTAATGAATGAACCCCGAGGGTAGGTTTCCAGTGAAACTTTACGAAATGGGCTTTTCCTTCTGCGTTAATGAGTCGAAATGTGTGAACTCCAAAACCTTCCATCATTCGTAAACTACGCGGAATAGCTCGGTCGCTCATTTGCCACATGACCATATGAGTGGACTCAGGATTATGCGCAACAAAGTCCCAAAAGGTATCATGAGCGCTAGCTCCTTGAGGAATATCATTATGTGGTTCTGGTTTAACTGCATGGACAAAATCAGGAAATTTAATAGCATCTTGGATAAAGAATACTGGCATATTATTACCCACTAAATCATAGTTTCCTTCATCTGTATAAAATTTTGTGGCGAATCCGCGTACATCTCTTACTGTGTCGTTGGATCCTTTAGAACCTTGAACGGTTGAGAACCGTACAAATACAGGTGTTTTCTTTGAAGGATTAGTAAGAAAATCTGCTTTCGTATATGTTTCTAAAGATTCATAAAGCTGAAAATAACCATGAGCGCCAACCCCGCGTGCATGAACAATCCTTTCGGGAATTCGTTCGTGATCAAAATGAGTCATTTTCTCGCGAAAGTGGAAATCCTCCATTAAGGTTGGGCCTCTTAAGCCCATCTTTAAAGAAAATTCATCTTCAGCTATTTTTACCCCTTGATTTGTTGTTAAAGCATGTTTGCATTGATTGTCAGTAACGTGATGCTTCAATTGTTCCGTTTTTTTATTCACAATATAGGCCCCTCCTTTACTCTGTTAATTAATAGATACCCTTTTTATTAGGTCGTAAACATGTATTATCGTTTTTGTATGTAAAAATCATAAAATATCGGTTGTTTCAGTGATTCTTGTTTGAGGAAGCAAAATAAAAAAGCCAAGGATAATTTATTTTCTCCTTGGCGTTTAAGAGATTTCTTTTCGTTAAAACGAAGAAACGCGTTGCTTCGTTTTTGGTACAATAATAAATTTGATCCAGAGTAACCCGACAATCATAATGATAAGGCTATGTAAAAATTGACCTGTAGCAATGAGTATAACACTCGAAAATACAATGAGTTGAATACTTAGCAATATAAAGATTAAGCTAAGAAATTGTTTCATTCTTTCTTCAGTATGGATTGGATATAATGCTGCAATAATATTTCCCGAAAAATATTTCCATAGTGAACGAAGCTGCATAGAGATCATATATAGAACGATGTAAGTGATAGCACCTTTTACGTATATATTTGGTATGAAATATAAGGCGAAAGCACCGATCAATCCTAAGCGAATATATATACCGAAATAATCATTTCCACGTAAAAATGCTAGTGTATGTAAGTAGAAGAAAGTTGCTCGTTTTTTATGTAATAAAGGTTCAATCCAATTTGTAAGCCATTTTCTTTTATTTACTTGTTTATTCAGTTGCGGAACATCTGTGAAAATGCTAGCAAATTGATAAAAACGAACGTTCATTTTTTCTTCTTGCTCGATTATGTAATCCCACGGTATTCGTTTTGTAGGCTGTTTTTTCGTATATAGAAGTAGGAAAGCAAGTAGTAAGAGTAGTCCGCCCAATATGAGAACATTTGCGGAATAAAACAGCATGTAAATGATTAGGGCGTTACAAGTAATACGAATGATCAGCCATATATTTTTTTCGTGACTATCACGCCACATCCAATGTATGTACATGTTCCAGGCTTTCGTAATCATTAACACGATAAAGATTGTACATAAAAAAGGTACAGTTAATTGTAATGATTGCATAGCAAGTGGTACGAGAATAAGGAACGTAAATAATAATGGGAAAAGCTGAATGATGTAATTATATAGAAGAGATTTTTTGAAATAGGATGTTAGTTTCTCTTCTAATGCAAGCAAATAGACAGCATCAGGTTTTTGAATAAATGTACGGATAGGGCATCTCGTTATAATGAACGTAAGTACAATCGTTATAATTATTAAAGATATTCCTTTAGAAGGAGATGCTTTTAGAAACTGAGCATAATAATATGCACCAACGCATGAAATAAAGATAAAGCTATATAGTAAACCGTTAATCATACGTGCAAAGTATGTAATGATATTTTGAATATGTTGTTGGAAGCGACTGCTCCATAGCGATTCGATTGACATGTTTTCACCTCTTTGTTCTATTATATATGTTTTACAAAAGAAAAAACGAGCAAATTGCGTTATGCAACTTGCCCGTTTTTCTTTTCGTTATTTTTTTTCTGATCACGATTCATTAATGGATAGAAAGCAAATCCAATTACGAATAAACCAATTCCGAGAAGGAACGTTTTTATATCGGATGCGCCGGTTTTAATAACCCATAGTGCGTAGCAAAGTGCGATCACTGCGACTATACCATCTGTAATTCTTGCCCGCATTTCATTTTTATATGTTTCACCAGTTGCGACTAGTTTTAACTGGAAGATTGGTGAAACGAGATATGGAATGAGGTAGGCCAGTGTTGATACGGTAATAACGAATGTATAAGCTTCCGCAATAGTTCCTGATAATGTTGAGAATAGGAATACTTGCGACATAATGTTTGTTAATCGTAATGAGTAAATTGGACTTCCTTTTTTATTTGTTTTCGTGAAGAAGGAAGGGAAGAAACCTTCTTTTGCTGCTTGATAAGGTACTTCTGAGCTTAATAAAATCCAGCCTAAGATAGAACCGAACAGGGAAGTAAGAGCAAGTAATGCCATAAGTTTCCCGCCGCCATGACCCATTGCAGCGTTTAGTGCATCTGCTAATGGACGTTCAGAAGTTTGTAATTTATCAACGTGAAGTACACCCATTGTTAAAATTGTAATTCCTAAGTAAATCGCAACTGTAATAAGTAATCCCGCAACTGTTGCACGTTTTACCGTTTTTGGAGAAACAGCACGGTTTGATAAAAGAACGGCTGATTCAATTCCGATAAACGCCCAAAGCGTTGTAAGAGCAGCTAAATTTACTTGTGAAAGAAGACCGTGTGATGCACCTGATTTATCAATCATCGGTGTGTACCATTGTCCAAACTTAGAAGCTTCGAATGCAAATAACGTAACGACGATGAATAAAAGGAATCCAGTTACTTTCGTTGTTGTTGCTAAGAAGTTTAGTTTTCCAGCTCCGCTTACACCGTTCGTTAATATAATATGAGTTCCCCAAAGTAAGATGGAACAAATCGTAAATGTAATTAGTTTTCCGACTTCTACGTTAAACGAGCCGATTGAAAATAGTAGTCGCGTATCTTTCATAATTGGGAAGAAGAGTGATAAATATCCCGCAAATGATGTAATGATGGCAACGTTACTTGCCCAGTTTGCAACCCAATATCCCCATACCATACTGAAACCAGCCATTTTTTTCTTTTTTGGTGTTGAGAATAAAGCATATGCATGACTTTGTGGCCCTGTCGTTAAATCAGGACGACGAATTGCTAAATTACCGAAAACAAGAGCTAGCATTAAAACACCAAACCCTGTAGTTAACCAAGCTAAAGTGACACCGAGTGGGCTTGCTGTTTTTGCCAACGTACTTGGCACCATGAAAATACCAGCGCCAACCATGTTACCGACAACGAAAGCTGTTAGTACCCAAAAGCCCCATTTTTTTTGTTGCATAGAAAAATACCTCCAAAGTTAGTATAACCAAGTCAAGCGAGGAGATATGTATGTCTTCCTGAGTCAGGAAGAGAAGTCCCAAACAAAACAAAAAAAGCACGTAATCTGCCGCTACATGCTTTCTATCTTATAAGAAACCCACGACATACCTCTCGATAGCTCTCCACAAACGAAACGTTTGTGACAGTTCTGCACTTATTAAATGCAGACCCAGCAAGCGTGCATGGTGGACACGACTTACTTCGGCAACCATTCCTTTCTCATTCCTTCATCAATGCCACTACATCTCCTGAAATGATACTCTTAATGATTGCAACCTCTACCTCACCGAGATACGAATGAGGATTTAAATATTAAATTAACGTCTTTAAGAGTAACAAATGAATTTTTATACGTCAATGGATATAGTAATAATCAGATTATAGAGAAGAGTTTGTGATTAGGAATGAATAATTATTTGATATAAAAAGAAGCCGATCTAAACTAGATCAGCTTCTACATATAAAATTAAACTAAGTTTAATACTGTTACTTTTTCACGTGTCATAGACTCAAGGCTCTTACGAATACCTTGTGCGCCCATACCTGAACCTTTTACACCAATGAATGGGAAGTGGTCAGGGCCGCGCTCTGTGCGTCCGTTAATTTGAACAGAACCAGTTTCGATTTTGTTAGCAATTGCAAATGCTTTGTTAATGTCTTTTGTGAAGACACTTGCTTGCAGACCGAACTCTGATTTGTTAGCAATCTCAATTGCTTGCTCATCTGAAGAAACACGGATGATTGGAAGGATTGGGCCGAATGGCTCTTCCCAAGCAACTTTCATTTCTTCTGTTACGTGGTCGATTAATGTTGGGTAAATTAAGTTACGCTCACGTTTGTTACCGATAACGATTGTAGCACCTTTTTCAACAGCATCGTCAACTAAGCCTTGAACGAAGTCAGCAGACTTGTCGTCGATTAATGGAACGATTGTGCTGTCTTGTTCTGGAGATCCAACTGATAGTTCAGCTACTTGCGCTTTTAATAAGCTAACAAGCTCGTCGGCTACGTTTTCGTGTACAAGTACACGTTTAATAGCTGTACAACGTTGACCAGAGTAAGAGAATGCACCGCTTACGATATGGTTTGCAGCATCTTGTAAGTCAGCATCTTCACGAACGATACCAGGATCTTTACCACCAAGTTCTAATACAAGTGGAATCATTGAAGCTTTTTTCGCTAAATGTTTACCTGTGTTCGTACCGCCTGTGAACGATACCATATTGATGCCTTCGTGTTCTACTAAGTAGTCACCAATGACAGAACCGCGTCCTGTAGCTACGTTTACAAGACCTTTTGGAAGGCCAGCTTTATGAAGTGCTTCAACCATTTTAATACCACTAATTGCACCTTGAGTTGCTGGTTTGAAAATAACAGCATTACCCATAATTAATGCTGGTGCAAGTTTTGCAGCAGATAAGTTTACTGGGTAGTTAAATGGTGCGATTGCTAATACAACACCAAGTGGTGCGCGTTGGATGATCGCAAGTTTCGATTTCGTTCCGCCAGGGAAGCTATCGCCCATCATGCTTTCTCCGTGCATATGTAAAGCTTCTTCGATCGTGTAACGAATGAAGTCAGCTGTACGAACAACTTCTTTCTTCGCATCTTTATAGCCTTTACCGACTTCTTTCATAATGATATCGGCAATTTCATCCTGCATATTTACGAGCTCATCAGCCCATTTATATAAGTATTTTGCGCGATCTTGTAGGGAAGCTTCAGCCCATGATTTTTGAGCTTCTTTTGCAGATGCAATTGCTTCATCTACTTCTCCGCGAGTAATTGCTTGTACTTGTCCAATTACTTCGTGTAAGTATGGAGATGGAATTTCGATTGTTTCTCCTGAAGAGCTTTCTCTCCATTCTCCGTTTAAATAAAATTTGTACGTATTGCTAGTTGTCATGATTAGTCCTCCTAAAATAGCAACTTGTAAGAGTGAGTATAAGGTGATTGTAGGGGGTTTGATAACATTTTTCAAATGAAATGTTTGTGAAAACGATTTCTTATTCTTTTTTTATTTTGTATGCCCTTTCTTACGGAATATTCTCTTATTTCAAAATGATGTAGCGTATATTTTTATTCAGTTTGTAAAAAAAAAATTGACAGAATACTCAATAAAGTTGTAAGATTATAAATGGAAAATAAATGAAAGGGGTGTGCGTAATGATTGTAATCGTAAATGTAATGGGCTTAGCTCTGTTAAATGGCAGAAAACATTCATATCATTACGCAACCCGTGCGGATATATAAGGCATTCTCTGTCTTATAAGAAGCGTACGTTGCGTATATCGTAACGTACGCTTTTTATGCATTTTTGTGCATATCGTCAAGCGGCGGTATGCTTTTTTTTGTTTATTTTTCCTTGTATGGTTACGATGAAAATTTTGGAAGGTGGAAAAATGTGATGAGATTGTATGGGTTACGAAATGTAAATGTGATGGGTCTGGATAGTGGATAAAGAAGTGAGAGTTAAACGAGAACGAGAAGGGAGAGGTTACATTGTTATCAGTATTACTAAAGCTAAAATGGTTTTTTAAAGAGCATTGGAAGAGATATAGTATCGCTATTGGAGCTCTTTTAATTGTAAATATAGTTGAAGTCATTCCCCCGAAAGTGTTAGGGGTTACGATAGATAATATAAAAACAGGAACGTTAACGAATGCGGAGATTATGCAATTTATTCTCATTTTAATAGGGGTTACGGTAATTGGATATGGTCTTACTTTCGTTTGGCAACACCAGCTGTTTGGGGGAGCATTCGTACTGGAGAAAACGATGCGCTCTAAATTTATGGGGCATTTACTTAAAATGACACCGACGTTTTATCATAAAAATCGTACGGGTGATTTAATGGCGAGAGCGACAAATGATTTAAAAGCAATTGCTATGACAGCTGGTTTCGGTATATTAACGCTCGTGGATTCGAGTTTATATATGCTTACGATTGTCTTTATGATGGGATTTACAATTAGTTGGGAGCTTACAGTTGCGGCGCTTATACCGCTTCCGATTATGGCGTATGCGATGAACATATATGGAAAGAAATTGCATGAGAGATTTACAGTCGCGCAAGATGCGTTCGGAGATATGAATGATAAAGTACTTGAATCGATTGCTGGTGTGCGTGTTATTCGTGCATACGTACAAGAGAATGCAGACGAGGAAAGATTTCATCATTTAGGAGATGACGTCTACGAAAAAAATATGAAGGTAGCAAGAATTGATGCATTATTCCAACCAACTGTGAAAATGCTTGTCGGTCTTAGTTATTTAATCGGCTTAGTGTACGGTGCATACCTTGTGTTCCAGTCAAAGGTGACGCTTGGTGAACTCGTTTCTTTTAACGTGTATTTAGGGATGATGATTTGGCCGATGTTTGCAATTGGTGAATTAATCAATGTTATGCAAAGAGGAAATGCTTCGCTTGACCGTGTGAATGAAACGTTAGCGTATGAGCCAGATGTAAAGAATCCAAAACATCCAAAGCTTGTGCAAGATCCGGATTATATTCAGTTTGATGATGTGTCTTTCTCATACCCTTCATCAACTGAAGAAAATTTAAAAAAGGTTTCTTTCACATTAAAGCAAGGAGAAACGCTAGGGGTTGTCGGAAAAACAGGAAGCGGGAAAACGACGCTTGTACGTCAGCTTCTTCGTCAATATCCGCTTGGAGATGGAGATATTGCGGTCTCTGATGTGACATTAGATAAAATAACGAATGAAAATGTACTCGGATGGATTGGGTATGTACCTCAGGAACATATTTTGTTCTCAAAAACAGCGAGAGAAAATATTTTATTCGGAAATAGGGAAGCGACGGAAGAAGAACTTGAGAAAGCAATTGAAATTGCTGCGTTTAAAAAAGACTTAGAGTTTTTACCAGAAGGATTAGAAACGCTCGTTGGAGAGAAAGGTGTTTCTTTATCAGGAGGGCAAAAACAAAGGATCTCGATTGCGCGAGCTGTTATTCAAAATCCAGAAATTTTAATTTTGGACGATTCTTTATCAGCTGTAGATGCTCGTACGGAAGCAGCGATCATTGAAAATATAAGAACAGAAAGAAGCGGAAAGACGACGATTATTACGACGCACCGTTTATCTGCAGTGCAACATGCGGATTGGATTCTCGTTATGGATGAGGGGCAAGTAATGGAAGAAGGTACACATGCTCAGCTTATCCAGAGCGGAGGCTGGTATGCTGAGCAGTTTGAAAGACAACAAGGTGAAAGTGAAAGTGCGGATAGTGGGGTGAAAATATGAGCGTTTCAAAACGATTGTTTCAATATGCGATGAAAGTGAAGGGGACGATTTTTGCAGCGATGCTAATGTTATTTATTTTCGTCATTGCAGAGCTTGCTGGTCCTTTCGTCGCTAAAACGATGATTGATGATCATATCGTCGGGATAGAGAAACCTTGGTATGAAACAGAAAAGAGTGAAGAAGCTGTTTCATATAATGGCGCTTTTTATAAGCGAAGTGATCGCTTTGAACAAGGCGAGACAAAAGGTAAAGAAGTACGTGTGATGCAAGTCGGTTTTCAATATTATTTTGTACCGAATAAAGTGAGTATTGAAGGGTCACGTACTGTAAAAGGTGATATGATTACCGTTCAAAATGGTAAGGCGGTGCAAGTGTATAAAGCGAAGGCATTAACGAAAGAAGAAGTGTTTGCATTTTATAAACCAGAAATAAACCGTCTATTATTACTTGGTGGTGGCTATTTCGCTTTATTAGTAGTCGTATCATTATTTGCATACGGAAAGCAGTTCTTCTTGCAGAAGGCAGCGAACAAAATTATTCAAATTATGAGGGAAGATGTGTTTTCTCATATTCAAACGTTGCCGATTCGTTATTTCGATCATTTACCGGCAGGGAAAATTGTTTCGCGTGTGACGAATGATACAGAGGCCATTCGTGATTTATATGTAACTGTACTTGCAACATTCGTTTCTAGTATCATTTATATTATTGGGATATTCGCTGCGCTATTTTTATTAGATGTGAAGCTCGCTTCATTATGTTTATTAATTATCCCAATTTTAATTGTTTGGGCGATTCTTTATAGAAAATATGCGTCTGTATATAATCATAAAATGCGTTCACGTTTATCCGATATTAACGGAACAGTGAATGAATCCATTCAAGGGATGCCAATTATTCAAGCGTTCCGTCAAGAGCGTGAAACGAAAAAAGAATTTGAAGAATTAAACGGCGATTATTTTAAGTATCAAAATAAAATTTTAAATTTAAATGCAGCAACTTCGCATAACTTAGTAGCTGTATTAAGAAATATCGCTTTCACAGGAGTGATTTGGTATTTCGGCGGTGCGTCATTAAGTGCTACAGGTATTATTTCACTTGGGGTACTGTATGCGTTCGTCGATTATTTAACACGATTATTCTCGCCAATTACGAATATGGTGAACCAGCTTGCAAACTTAGAGCAAGCGCGCGTTGCATCAGAACGTGTCTTTGAATTGTTAGAGGAAAAAGGAGAAGCGGTAGAAGAAGAACGTATGCCTCGTTTAAAAGGAAATGTAAAATTTGATAATGTATCATTTTCTTATAATGGAAAAGATGAAGTGTTAAAAAATATTTCTTTTGAAGCGAAACAAGGCGAGACAGTGGCACTTGTCGGTCATACTGGATCAGGAAAAAGTTCTATCATGAATGTACTCTTTCAATTTTATGAGTTTGAAAAAGGAAAGCTTACGATTGATGGTCATGATGTAAGAGAAATGCCGAAACAAGCAACTCGTGAGCATATGGGAATCGTACTGCAAGACCCGTTTCTTTTTAGCGGGACGGTCGCTTCCAACGTAAGCTTAGAAAACGAAAAAATTTCAAAAGAGCGCATTGTAAAGGCGCTACGTGATGTTGGTGCTGAAAGATTTGCAAACAATATAAATGAAGAAATTACAGAAAAGGGAAGTACGCTTTCCACTGGAGAACGTCAGCTTATTTCGTTTGCTAGGGCGCTTGCTTTTGATCCAGCTATCTTAATACTAGATGAAGCAACGTCTAGTATTGATACAGAAACAGAGGCGATGATTCAACAAGCACTAGAAGTTGTGAAAAAAGGAAGAACGACATTTATTATCGCTCACCGCCTTTCAACAATTAAAAGCGCAGATCAAATTATTGTGCTCGATAGAGGGACGATTTTGGAAAAAGGGTCTCATGATGAACTCATGAAAAAGCGTGGGCGTTATTATGATATGTATAAAACGCAAATGGAAGGCAATCAGAGTGCTTAATAGGTATGGAGGAGAACTTGTGATTTTCACAAGTTCTTTTTTATTGATGAACATGTCGACTCTTTAGCGAATTACGACAGTTAAATAAGAAGTATTGTTTTACCTTTTTCTTTATAAATGCTATATTAAAAAATGTTACTTATTTTTTGTATGTGGCGTTATTTTTCCCTTTTGTTTGATTATGAAGAAAAAGGATAAACTAAATAAGAACATTTTCATTGAAAAATTGTTCAAGATTGCATACAATCAATATAGTTTTTAAATTCCTATCAGAATACTTGGAGGATTACAATCATGAAGAAATTATTTTCAGTGCTTGCAGTAACTACATTAGCGATCGGGATTGTAGCCGGCTGCGGTAAAGAAGAGAAAAAAGATACAGCTAGTCAAGACGCGTTACAAAAGATTAAACAAAGCGGTGAACTTGTAATTGGTACAGAAGGTACATACCCACCATTTACGTTCCACGATTCAAGCAATAAATTAACTGGATTTGATGTTGAATTAGCAGAAGAAGTTGCAAAACGTTTAGGTGTAAAACCTGTATTTAAAGAAACACAATGGGATAGCTTACTTGCTGGTCTTGATGCAAAACGTTTCGATATGGTTGCAAACGAAGTTGGTATTCGTGAAGATCGTCAAAAGAAATACGATTTCTCTAAGCCATACGTTTCATCTTCAGCGGCATTAGTTATTGCAAAAGATAAAGATAAGCCTGCTACATTTGCTGATGTAAAAGGACTAAAAGGAGCACAATCTTTAACGAGTAACTATGCAGATATCGCTAAGAAAAATGGTGCGGAAATTATTGGTGTAGAAGGATTTAGCCAAGCAGCAGAATTATTAGCTTCAGGACGCGTTGACTTCACAATCAATGATAAGTTATCAGTACTAAACTACTTAGAAACGAAAAAAGATGCGAAAATTAAAATTGTAGATACTGAAAAAGAAGCTTCAGAAAGTGGATTCTTATTCCGTAAAGGTAGCACTAAGCTTGTACAAGAAGTAGATAAAGCGTTAGAAGATATGAAAAAAGACGGTACGTATGACAAAATAACGAAAAAATGGTTCGGTGAAAATGTATCTAAGTAGTGCATTGGTTTCAGATCGATTGTCTACTTGGATAGATATTATGCAGTCTTCCTTCATGCCTATGCTGAAGGAAGCTGTTTTTACGACAATTCCATTAACGCTTATTACATTTATTATCGGGATTATACTGGCAACGTTAACAGCGCTCGCACGTATTTCTGGTAGTCGTATTTTACAATGGATTGCTCGTATCTATGTATCTATCATTCGCGGAACGCCACTTCTTGTACAGTTATTTATTATTTTCTATGGTCTTCCAACTCTTAATATTGAAGTTGAGCCATATACAGCAGCAGTTGTTGGATTTTCATTAAATGTCGGTGCATATGCATCTGAAATTATTCGTGCTTCTATCCTTTCCATTCCGAAAGGGCAGTGGGAAGCAGCTTACACAATTGGGATGACATATCCACAAGCATTAAAACGTGTTATTTTACCACAAGCAACGCGCGTATCAATTCCACCGCTTTCGAATACATTTATTAGCTTAGTGAAGGATACTTCATTAGCATCATTAATTTTAGTAACAGAAATGTTCCGAAAAGCGCAGGAGATTGCGGCGATGAACTACGAGTTTTTAATTGTTTATTTTGAAGCAGGTCTTATTTATTGGGTTATTTGTTTCTTATTATCAATCGTACAACAGATGTTAGAGAAGCGTTCAGAACGCTACACATTAAAATAATCCTTTTACAAAAGGAGTTTTTGTTTTTATGATTTCAATTCAGCACTTACAAAAAAGTTTCGGAGATAATACCGTACTAAAGCATATAGATTTAACAGTTGAGAAAGGCGAGGTTGTTGTTATTATTGGACCGTCTGGATCTGGTAAAACGACATTCTTACGTTGTCTTAACGTACTAGAAACACCAAACGCCGGTAGCATTCGCATCGGCAATAAAGAGCTTAATTTTGCTCAAAAAGTATCGAAGAAAGATATTGTAAATCTTCGTACGCAAACAGGTATGGTATTCCAGCACCATAACTTATTCCCTCATTTGACAGCACTTCAAAACGTAATGGAAGGACTCATTACAGTGAAAAAAGTAGGGAAAGAAGAAGCGAAGAAAAAAGCAAACTACTTCCTTGAAAAAGTTGGTTTAGCAGATAAAGTGGATTTATATCCATTTCAATTATCAGGCGGACAACAACAGCGTGTTGGAATTGCGCGCGCGCTTGCGATGGAGCCGGAAGTGTTACTATTTGATGAGCCGACGTCAGCACTTGATCCTGAACTTGTTCAAGAAGTTCTGAAAGTAATGAAAGAACTTGCTAAAGAAGGTATGACGATGGTCATTGTAACGCACGAAATGCGTTTTGCACATCAAATTGCGAACCGTGTTATTTTCATGGATGGCGGTGTCGTTGTTGAACAAGGTACACCAGAAGATGTATTTACAAATCCAAAAGAAGAACGTACGAAGAAGTTTTTACAAATGTTGCAATAAATTAAGGAAGGTCTCAAGGCATATGCCTTGAGACCTTTTTGCCATATATATTTATTTGTGGAATCCGCCAAGGCTTTGCTCAGCCATTGCAACTAGACGTTTTGTAATTTCTCCACCAACTGAACCGTTAGCGCGAGCCGTAGAATCTGCTCCTAATTGTACACCAAATTCTTGAGCGATTTCGTACTTCATTTGATCGATTGCAGCTGTTGCACCTGGTACTACTAATTGATTTGAAGAATTTTGGTTTGCCATAGGAATATATCCTCCTTAGAGTTATAAAAGTTTTTTTGGTTGGACTAGCTGGAGTTGAACCAGATTATCGCCCCGGTTGGCGCTAATCCATCGGTAATTAAGTTTGTACTCATAGTATGGATGTTACCTAGAAAGATATACAAAATAATAATTTGTAAATTTTGTAAAAAAAACTTATTGATTTCGTAAATTATGAAATAAGAGTAATCGTTGTATTTTTAAGAAAACAGGCCAAACTAAGGAGGATATTAAATATAATTTTCTCATTGTAGCCTGCTACTTGTAGGCTAATCATTAGCTTCTTATTTATGATTTATTGAAATGAAATCGGTAGCAACTTCATAGTTCTATTTTTAAGTAGGGATGGAGTGACCGCTCCTATGCATGGGTAGGTGCTCTCTTCAATCTAAAAAAGAGAGGCTTTAAACGATAACGTATGGAGGAATCATGATGGGGATTTGCCCGCTTTGCAACGCATTAGAATCACAAACATATTCTTGTCAAAATTGCCAAAGTATACTCCAAGATTATGGGAAGTCTGTAGATTACATAGACGATTATAGTGCCTATATGGATCAAGAATTATTAAGTGCAGTAGATGGTTTAACGCATAATAATTCAAATGAATATTGCAATCATATTTTTTATTGCGGAGTATGTAACGTGGAAACAGAGGTTGTAGTAAAACTTGTGTAAATAGAAAACTTCCACCTTATTATCTAGGTGGAAGTTTTTGTTTTTGTATTTGTGAGTGAATCATAGGGGAAGGGATATGTTCGGTATTTGATGAAGCCCCTGATTTTATTTGAGACATTTTTTCTTTTGTATCACGTAAAGAATGTTCAGTTAAGTAGACGGCATATTCGTAAAATAACTGGCGCGTCATTTCACTTTGCTCTTTTAATTTTTCATCTTGGAATACAGTTCGCCCAGGTTTAGAGTTGGCTTCAAAGAGCCACGGATTTTCCTTTGTGTCTAAACCGATATCAAAACCGATTTCTCCAATATTTCCGGTTACTTGTTCATCGAGCGCGTAACTTATTTGTAAGGCAGTATGTTTTAATTTGTTTTCAATTTGAACTTGTTTCGTTGAATCTGGAAAAAGCTCTTGTAGCAATTTTGTATCACCGCCGCTATTTACGTGCGTTGTTAAACTGCCTTTGCCGGCGATTTTGGCGACGATTGCACTAACTATCCAATTACCGAAATGATTTTTATTTGTATGAATGCGGAAATCAACAGGTTGCCCATCGAAGCGAAGTAACGAAATACCTTGCTGTACGATAAACTTTTTTAAATCATGTCCCTTTAATACGTGGTTTAGAAGAGTTTCTAATGATTGATACTTTCTCAGTTTATTTTCTTCATTTTCGCGATAACGACAGTAGTAGCAATTCTCTGTTTGAGAATAAAATATTTGATGAATATTTCTACCAAAGCTCCCGTGTATTGGTTTCATGTACACTGATTTATACGTGCCAAGAAACCGTTCTACTTGTTCAAAATGCTGAAATGCTTCTGTGTTTGGTAATAAGGGTCTAATTGATTCGTCTTTCATAAGAAGTTGATGAACTTCCCATTTATTGAAAAAACCTGGATTAAACCATGGAATGGAGTAGTCTTGTTCTAACTTTCTTTTTGCTCTGACAATTGGTTTGTAATTTTCTGCTTGTCGATTTGGTAATCGATCGTAAATGACATTTGGTAAAGGAACCTTTTTCTTTATCCATTGTTTCTCTTGAAAGAAATATCCTTCAATCGTTTCTTCTTCCCAGTTTATATGTTGAACGCCAAAGACGAATACGAACGGTCGTAATGAGAATGGTGGTGTTAACAACTCACTGAGGGCAATTGAACGATTTCCTAAAGGGATAGAAGAATCATCGTTAAAGCCAGTTGTGAAAATGCCGATTAATGGTCCGAAAATAATTGTTTGGTTTTGTGTTAATGCATGAATAGTGGTTGATTGAGGTAGTAAAAGTTTTTCAGCAATATGTTTTCCGATAATAATTTCGCGAGTAAAGGAATAATGAATTTTCACCTCTTCACTTGCAATGTGACGTATACCGAAGGAGAGGGATGTAATAGGTGGCGTAATAGAAAAAACGTAAGGTAAAGTAATACTATTTGGATGTTCATCTGAAATGTTTAATGTATATATATGTTCTTTCAAAATAGGTTTACCTCCTTTCATTATGGTGTAAAGCGACTGAATTTAAGTGGTCCGTGAAATATCTTTTCAGCTAATGAATCACTATGACGAATGTATTGTTCGTAAGGGGGAATCGTGTTGACATACATAAGCCAAATTGCGCCTTTTTGATCCATAATTGTGGAAAGTTCTAGTTCAAATAACGAAGAATAAGACTGATCTAGTGTTTGGAATACTTCATTTACAATGTCGTGTAAAGCATCTTGCAATAGTTGCACACCCGTACTAGATAGTACGTATTTAATTTTTGAAAATGAATGTAATGAATCATCGTCCGTTGTTGAGGGTAAAAGTTGATTAGGAAATGAGCTTTTTTGTATAAATTGACCGATAACATTCCAAGTTTGTTCTTTGTTTTTTTGCAAAATGGTTCGAATGTGGAGTGGATATGTTAATTGATTTGGTGGTTGTAGCATAGTGTGCGCTATGTAACGGGATGAACGTATGTTAGATTTACACCAAGATATAAATTCGTCTGTCCGTTTGATTGTAATAGAAGTATGGTATTTTTCATTTACTGTATCGATATGAAACGTTTTATTTTTGTAAGCAATTCGATATAAGTTATCCTTAGAATGTATATTAGTGGGGCGTATAATAATATCTTTAGTTTTTAACAACAGTTTGAAAATGTTTTGTAACGTTGCAATTTCAAATTTTGGTATATAAGGAGACAGTTTCTTATTAGTGAGAAATAAATCATGTAGTTCACTTAAATTAATAAGTGTGTTATTTAAAAAGGTAGTGGAAGGACGATTGTGCAAAGAGTGAATAATTGATTTTGCTTTTTTAAAGTCTGTTTCCTCGTGAAAAGAATAACGATCATATATATAAGAAGGAATAGGGAATGTTTGCTCTTTCCATTTTCCTGTATCTGTATCGTAAATAAGACCAGAAACAAGGTCTGTTTTAGGATCAATACAAAATGGCGTAAACTGGGCAACGACATTATGATAAAGCCGAGCGCGTTTAGCGATTTCGGTGTAATATGTTTGCTCATAATGAAGTTTAGAAGCTAAAAGACCGAGAACCAACGAAATCACTCCTTTACTACTATTTGCATAATAGGCGAAGCTATATATTGCAAATACGTTTTTATACCATTATACTTTTGTCCGTATGATGATATGCTATAGTTTTGGAGAAGTGAAAGGTTGATTGTAATGAATATATGGTTAAATATGTTAACGACGACAGGACTCGGAGCAATTATTGGGGGATACACGAATCATTTAGCGATAAAAATGTTATTTCGTCCTCATCGCCCTATTTATATCGGAAAGTTTCAAGTTCCATTTACACCAGGATTAATTCCGAAACGTCGTGATGAACTTGCTGTTCAATTAGGGAAAATGGTCGTAGAACATTTGTTAACACCGGAAGGAATCGGAAAAAAGCTAACAAATGAAGAGTTTCAAAAAGGTTTAATCCACTGGGCGCAAGTGGAAGTGGATAAAGTAATTAAGAATGAACAATCACTGCGACATATGTTAGAAAAATGGAATGTAGCGTATGTAGAAGAAGAAGTGACTCAAAAAATTGAACATGTGATTACAGAAAAAATACAGGCATTTTTAGCTGAGTATTATACATATACATGGGAACAGGCTTTACCTCATTCTGTAAATGAAAAAGTAGAGAATGCGATTCCGAATGTCTCGGCGTTTATTTTAGAGCGAGGAATTAGCTTTTTTGAAAGTGAAGAAGGGAAAGGCCGTCTTTCAAAAATGATTGATGATTTCTTTGCTTCTCGCGGAACGCTACTTAACTTAGTCGGAATGTTTTTAGGAAATGTAAGTGTAGTGGATCGTGTGCAGCCAGAAGTTATTAAGTTTTTAGGGCAAGATGGTACAAAGCAGCTTTTAACTGACGTACTGCAAAAAGAGTGGGAAAAGTTAAAAGGAAGAGATGTAAAAGAATTAGAATCGTTTGTAGAGAAAGAAATGATTGTAAGCTCCGTGTTGTCAGCAGTTAAAGTAGAGGAAACAGTGAGTAAGTTTTTAAATCAATCTGTTCAGCAAGTATGTGAGCCAGTTCGAGAAACAATTATTGAAAAAGTGGTTCCAAGCACAGTAACGAAAGGCTTGAAGTGGGGAACAGAAAACGTAGAGAGTATACTAAACAATCTACATCTTGCGGAAATTGTCCAGCAAGAAGTGTCTACATTTTCAACAGAAAGATTAGAAGACCTAGTTCTGTCTATTACGAAAAACGAATTGAAAATGATTACGTATTTAGGGGCGTTATTAGGCGGAATGATCGGACTCGTACAAGGATTGTTACTATTGTTTCTTAGATAATAAGGTGAGTACATAGAAATAAAAGTGAAATTTCTTCACATCTCTTGCATAGTTTGATATGGTAAGAAGAGGTGCGTATGTAAATGCACTGAAAAGGCAGTGCGAGTGAAAAGCGCTAGCCTTCTAAAGGAGGAAAAATAAAATGACAAAGAACATTCATGATGTTGCATATGAATTACAAAAAGCAATCGCTGAAAACGAAGACTTCAAAACTTTAAAAGAGAGCTACGCAGCAGTTCAAGCCGATGCGGCTTCAAAGAACTTATTTGATGAGTTCCGTACAATGCAACTTAGCCTACAACAAAAAATGATGCAAGGCCAAGAAATCACTGAAGAAGACAACCAACAAGCACAAGAAGTTGTAGCTCGCATTCAACAAGATGCTAAAATTACAAAATTAATGGAAACTGAGCAACGCCTAAACGTTGTAATCGGTGACGTTAACAAAATTATCATGAAGCCACTTGAAGAATTATATAGCGCGCAACAACAAGCGTAATAGTGGAAGACGCTCCTAGTTTAGGAGCGTCTTTTTTGTTTAGGGAATTTAATAGTTATACCACAAAAACTCCCTTTCAAAATAGCCATTTCTTATTGGTTATTTTGAAAGGGGTATGTAATACATCTAATTTTTTTTATTGCTGTTAATTGAAGTTTTAATGTTCTTTTCCTTCAAAAACTTTTCAATTTCTTTTTGCTTCCTACCATTAGCTTTCTCAAAGCGCTTTGTAAAAGAGAAATCAGTTTTGAATAAGTTACCATCTTGAGCGAGTTTGTCTAATTCTTGATCTAGTTCTACTGAAAGTGCTGTAGATGATGAAATAAATTCATATATTTCTTTTGAAGGCTTTTTGTAATCATCAGGGATTGTATTGTTACTAATAAAATTATGGAAGTTTGTATCATTTTGTTTCGCTAATTCTATTAGTTTTTGTAATTTTTCTCGGTCAGATTCAGTGATATTTTCATCGGATGTAGTGGATGAAAGTGGAACGATATTTTCGTCTAACTCTCCGCTATAATTTAAATAACTTTTTATATTTTGTTTCATTTCGTCTTCACTAATATTTTCATTTTTCTTTGAGGAACTAAATATATTTTCTGGAACTTTAATAGCAACATCTTTAATAGATTGTACATCGTTTTCTTCCTTAGGTTGTACACTGTTTGAACAAGCTGATAGAAATAACATTGTAAGTAACATGAGTGGATATAAAATATACTTTTTCATATTAATCTCCTTTTATATTCATTAGTATCTTTGTAAAATAGCTAAATTCCATTTTAAATACTTAACTAAAAGTGAGTATATATGTTTTATTAATTGATAAGATATGACGGATATTAGTAAGCCGATGCAAAAAGCTATAAATACATTATAAACATCGGAATAACTGATTTGATGAAACCCTTTAAAGAATCCTAATCCTATTAATAAGATAGGTGAAATAATTAATAATGGTGTAGCAATTATAAATGCTAGAAGAAGCGGTAATAGAAAGAGTAATACGAAAAAGGCGATAATGATAAATATAAAGTTTAAAACACTTAAGCTCATAACAGAAAACAGTGCTGTCATAATATTTTTTAGGCTGCGTCTATTGTCAGCATTGCTTATTGCATATGAAACATTAAGTTCTTTAGCGATAGTTTTAGGGTTTCCTAGCTTTTTAGAAATTTCCTCTTCAGATATTCCATCTTGTTTACCACTAATAAAATGAGTTTCGTACTCCGAGATAATATCCTCCTTTTCTAAATTAGACATATTCCATAGGGAAGAACTAAGTTGTTTTAAAAATTCACTTTTGTTCATAACAATCACTTTCCTTTATAAAATGATGAATTACAGCTGAGAATCCTATCTTTTTTCTAAACAGCACAATCTGTATCTTCCTTTTGAAGGGGGATATACTAATCGTGAATGACATTCCAAATAATGGGTGTTCCATTATTTACAAATATATCACTTGCTATTATTCTTTGCAAGGTACTATAAAATTGTTAATAATGTGAATGGATGGAAGTATTTTTGTACATTTTTAGGAGAGATATAAAAATGTTATTTTAAGATAAACAAAAGGTTGTAAGCGCATTCTTTGGGTGTTGTCAAAATAATTTCAAATTCATATTGTTGGAAAAATAATGCATTTGTAATATAATGATAAATATAATTCACCACATTAATTAACTAGGTGAAATTAAAATCTTTATTACACACATTATGAAATAAAGGGTGATTAGTTTTGAGTACAGGTGTAAAAGCAAACGACGTGAAGACAAAAACAAAAGGAGCAGATCTTGTTGTTGATTGTTTAATTAAACAAGGTGTTACACATGTTTTCGGTATTCCAGGAGCAAAGATTGACTCTGTATTTGATGTATTGCAAGAAAGAGGACCAGAGTTAATCGTTTGTCGTCATGAACAAAATGCAGCATTTATGGCAGCTGCTATTGGTAGATTAACAGGGAAACCGGGCGTATGTCTTGTAACTTCAGGGCCAGGGACATCAAATTTAGCGACAGGTCTTGTTACTGCGAATGCGGAGAGTGATCCCGTTGTTGCTTTAGCTGGTGCAGTACCGCGTACGGATCGATTAAAACGTACGCATCAATCTATGGATAATGCTGCACTATTCGAACCAATCACAAAATATAGCGTAGAAGTAGAGCATCCTGATAATGTGCCAGAAGCACTTAGTAATGCATTTCGAAGTGCGACTTCCACAAATCCGGGAGCTACTTTAGTAAGTCTTCCGCAAGACGTTATGACTGCGGAAACAACTGTAGAGTCTATCGGTGCGCTTTCTAAGCCACAGCTTGGAATCGCTCCCACAAATGATATTACATATGTAGTAGAAAAAATAAAATCAGCGAAATTACCAGTTATTTTACTCGGTATGAGAGCGAGCACAAATGAAGTGACGAAAGCTGTTCGTAAATTAATTGCGGATACAGAACTTCCTGTCGTTGAAACATATCAAGCAGCTGGTGCGATTTCACGTGAGTTAGAAGATCATTTCTTCGGCCGCGTTGGATTATTCCGTAACCAACCAGGTGATATTTTACTAGAAGAAGCAGACCTTGTTATTTCTATCGGTTATGATCCAATCGAGTATGATCCAAAGTTCTGGAATAAACTTGGCGACAGAACGATTATTCATCTTGACGACCATCAAGCAGATATCGACCATGATTACCAACCAGAGCGTGAATTAATTGGTGATATTGCCTTAACGGTAAATAGCATCGCGGAGAAATTACCGAAACTTGTATTAAGTACGAAATCAGAAGCGGTATTAGAACGATTACGCGCAAAATTATCAGAACAAGCAGAAGTTCCAAATCGTCCTGCAGAAGGTGTTACGCATCCACTTCAAGTGATTCGTACACTTCGTTCTTTAATTAGTGACGATACAACTGTTACATGTGACATCGGTTCCCATTCTATTTGGATGGCGAGATGTTTCCGTTCTTATGAACCACGTAGATTATTATTTAGTAACGGCATGCAAACGTTAGGTGTTGCACTTCCTTGGGCAATCGCAGCTACTTTAGTAGAACCAGGTAAAAAAGTAGTTTCCGTATCAGGTGACGGTGGTTTCTTATTCTCAGCGATGGAGTTAGAAACGGCGGTACGTTTAAATTCTCCAATCGTCCATCTTGTTTGGAGAGACGGCACATATGATATGGTTGCATTCCAACAAATGATGAAATACGGCAGAACATCAGCTACAGAGTTTGGCGATGTTGATCTTGTGAAATATGCGGAAAGTTTCGGGGCGTTAGGTCTTCGTGTTAACGCGCCTGATGAATTAGAAGGGGTATTAAAAGAAGCATTAGCAGCAGACGGCCCTGTCATTATTGATATTCCAATCGATTATCGTGACAACATTAAATTAAGCGAAAAATTATTACCAAACCAATTAAACTAATGGAGGCAGATTTGAGATGACTGTTGCGCAATTAATTGATATTGATGCAAAAAAAACGAAAATGAGTAATGAAGTATATCAAACATCTACAATGCTTGCGCTATTAGATGGTATATATGATGGTGTGATTAGCTTTGAAGATTTGAAAAAACATGGTGATTTCGGCATCGGCACATTTGATCAATTAGACGGTGAAATGATTGCATTTGATAATGGATTTTATCATTTACGTTCAGACGGTTCAGCGGAAAAAGTAGAGCCAGAAGAAACAACGCCATTTGCAACTGTAACGTTTTTTGAAAAAGAAATGAGTTATACGGTAGAGCGTCCGATGAATCGTGAAGAAGTTGAAGCGTTATTACATGAATTAATGCCAAGTAAAAACTTATTTTACGCTATTCGAATGGACGGTATGTTCCGTGAAGTAAGAACGAGAACTGTTCCAAGACAAGAAAAACCGTATACACCACTCGTTGAAGTGACGAAATCGCAACCAATCTTTTCGTTTGAAAATACAGAAGGTACGCTTGCTGGATTTTGGACACCAGATTATGCGCAAGGTATTGGTGTAGCTGGATTCCACTTACATTATATTGATGATGAAAGAAGCGGAGGTGGACATGTTTTCGACTATGTTATAGAAAACTGTACGATCCAAATTTGTCAAAAAGCTCATATGCATTTAGCACTTCCAGAAACAGCTGATTTTATGGCGGCTGAATTATCAAGAGAAAACTTAGAGGATAATATTGCAACTGCGGAAGGTGCAGAGTAAGAGGGAAAGACTGTTCCATTTTGGAACAGTCTTCTTTTATTCGTAATGTTATTATTTGTCGATAAATCGATATTTCTTGTCGAACCGTTGATATATTGTAAGTTATGATAGATATATTTGAAAGATCATTGATATCGTTTATTTCTTTGAAACAAACGGATGCCCCTTATAATAAAAACGCCACGGATAATGTACAGCTTCTTCTGCATAGTCGATATTAATACGAGGTCCTGCTGTTATTTTATATTGTGATGATATGTGTTCATCTTCTGGGACGAGTTCAATATGCAATGTGTCACTTTGTAATGATACGCCACGTTCTTCTAAAGTAATTCCGAGGGCACGGCATAGTTTGCCAGGACCGTTCGTTAAATTTTTATACTGTGCTTTTGTAATTTCGGTCTTATTGTAGCGCGCTAGTTTTATTTCTTCTATCCCATTTACCGGCTCAAGGGCTCGAATGAGAACACCTTGTGGGGTGCCCACTGGTGCTGTAATAACGTTAAAACAATGATACATACCGTAAATCAAATATACGTAAGCATGCCCTGGTGCGCCAAACATAACTTCTGTGCGATCTGTCCGTCTACCGCCGTAACTATGTGCGGCCTTATCATCTGGGCCTTTATATGCTTCTACTTCTACAATGATTCCGCTTCGCTTTATTCCGTCTACAATATGAACAAGTTTTTGCCCGAGTAATTTTTTTGCGACTTCTAACGTATCGCCTTCATAAAAGGAAGGTGGTGCATGCATTGTACTATCTCCTTTGCTAAGTGTATATGTATATAGTAAACCAAATTTTCAGTAGTAATTCTAACTCGTTCTATTTTTTACATTTATTTCATAAATTATGGATAGAGTACAACAGCGAAGAGGGGGAGTGCGACATGATTTATCGCTTACTAGCTCTTAATATAGATGGGACACTACTATACAACAATGGAAAAATTGCAAAAGGATTACGAGAAACAATTGAATTTGTGAAAAGAAAAGATGTATACGTTACGTTATTTACGAGTCGTAATTTTCAATCCGCTCATAAAGTAGCAAAGGCGTTAAAATTAGATTCTATATTAGTGACACATGGTGGTGCTTTCGTTTCAGCAACGTTAGATAAGCCGTACGTTCAAAGAAGATTGTCTGAAGAGAAGACTTTTAACATTGTGCAAGTGTTAGAGCACTTTGATTGTAACGTACGTATTTCTCATGAACGGTTTTCGATAGGAAATCGTGAGAGAAATACACCAAACTTAATTGCGCGCACTGTATTATCAAGCGCAGATCCGTTATTTTATCCAGTTCAATTTGTAGATTCGTTAGGTGATGCGCTTCGGGACCATCCGGTAGCGGCGCCAAAAATTGATGTTCTTTTCCAAAGTAAAGGTGAAAAAGAAAGAGGACTGAACACATTAAGAAAAGCATTCCAAGATGTAGAGTATGTTGAATGTGATTCAAAACGAATAGAAATTTTACCGCAAAATGTATCAAAGTTACGTGGATTACAATTGCTTGGAGAGCATTTAAATATTTCGCTAAATGAAATGGTTGCGATTGGAGATAGTATGGAAGATTTAGAGGTTATTGAAAACGTGGGACTTGGGGTAGCGATGGGGAACGCGCCTGTAGAATTAAAGCAAGCAGCAGATTGGATCACACGTTCAAATAGTGAAAACGGTGTAGAGTATATGATTAAAGAGCATTTCCGTAAGCAATTCCCGCTTCCGTTTTTGAAGAATCATAAAAATACACCGAAACGATGACAGAAAAACGTAGCTTTTTGGCTACGTTTTTTTGTTTATCTTATTAAAAACAGTGAAAGCGTTTTAAAATATGAATTGTGTATGAAATCTATACAATTCACTTGAATCCTTTAGAAAACTAATGTAAAGTGAATGATGTTGCCAAAATAGTTACACCACATGAAATATTCTTCAGATTAATTTTATTGGGCTCCCATACGTAAAAGTATTTCCGCATGACAGTTTAGTTCACGTATTATTTCAAAAATGAATTGTAGCAATCTTATTAAGTAGTTGTAGTGTTTCTTTGTTTTATTTAAATGGATTATTTTAAGTTAATGTGAGTAAGGTTTGGTACATATGATATGTATTTCTTTTTGTGGTTTTAGGAAGTTTAAAAGGGGGAATGAATTTCTTGAGGAAATCATTTAATCAAAAAATTAAAAAGTTAAGTAGTAGTTTGATAGTTGTATTACTAATATGTATGAATTTTTTAATCCACTTACCATTTAAAGCAGAGGCAGCTACAAAAGAATTAAAGGGTTTAGGTGATGTATCTTATTACAACGCCATCATTTTTGGAGATCATAGTGCAACGAGTGCGGATATTGAAGGTGCGATGGCTGTTCAGAAAAATATGAACGCATCAAGTTATACAGTCGTAGCGGCTGCAACTGGAGCAAATAACTTAGCTGGAGCAACTTGGGTAGATGAAGGATATCCATCATTATTACTAGGCGGTCAATTTACGAAAGCGGGAGCAGGACAAGTAATTATTCAAGATGGAACAGTGGCGATGACAAAAGACGGTGACCCAGATGGCGCAATGAAAACATCATATGACCGTATCTCTTATAAAGAGCAAGCGGAGATTGATGCTAAGTTTAAAGAATTTAGAAAAGACGTTGATGGTGTAATCGGGGATGCAAGTAAACTACAGACTGATAAGTCAAAACCTAATATGAGCTTTGGCATCGGTGAAGATGTAAATAACCCTAATATTTATGTCTCTTCAGGCCAAACTGGAAAGAAAACATTTGATGTAAAAGACGTTTTTCTTCCGAATGTAGAGAATAAAGACTTTATTGTTATTTATTCAGATGCAGAAGAAGTGAGTTTTGGTGGCGGTGCAATTTTGTATGATACAAGAAATACTGGGATGGCGACGGATTTAATTAATACATCTCAAGCATACGATCCTAATTCATCTTTTACTGAGTTAGCTAGTAAGGTAATTTGGGTATTTCCTAATGCTACAAAGATAACAACTAAAGGTTATGGTGTAGTAGGTAGTGTGTTTGCACCTAATGCAGTTGTAGAAACAAAAGGTGGTTCTATTAATGGACAAGCCTATGTTGGAGGATTACACCAAAGAGATGGTTTTGAGGTTCATAACTTTAAATTTAACTGGCCAAAGTGGAATAAGCCAGCAGCTGAAAAAGGACATTTACAAATTAAAAAAGTTGATGAAAATGATGAAAACATTGTTTTAAAAGATGCAAAATTTGATGTTATAGACAAAGATAATAACGTTGTGGCTACTGTTACAACAAACGAAAAGGGTATTGCGGAAGTTAAAGATTTACCACTTGGTGACTATTTTGTAAAAGAAATAAATGCACCAGAAGGATATATAAAAGTTGATACACCAGTCAAAGTAACAATTGATAATACAAACGTAATTGAACTTGTTATGAAGAATACGAGAAAAGTAGAGAATGGCCAATTTAAATTATTGAAAAAAGATAGTGAATCTGGTCAACTTCTACCAGGTGCAAAATTTGATGTTATCGATAAAGATGGGAAAGTTGTGGAAACAATTGTTACAGATGATAAAGGTGAAGCCTTATCGAAACAACTTCCAGTTGGAAGCTATACATTAAAAGAAGTAGAAGCACCGAAAGGATATGAATTATCATCTAGTTCAGTTTCTGTTGATGTAGAGGCTAATAAAGTAGTGACTGTAGATGTGGTGAATAAAAAGATCTCCGAAAAAGTAACGGGTCAATTTGAAATCGTGAAAGTAGATGCGGAAGATAAAACGAAAGTATTATCAGATGCAGAATTCGAAGTGTATAAAGATGGTAAAAAAGTAGATACGTTACGAACAGATAAAACTGGTAAAGTAGTTTCTCAGAAATTAGAACCAGGAAAGTACACATTAAAAGAAACGAAAGCACCACAAGGATATAAATTGTTAAAAGAAGAAATTGAAGTCGTTGTGGAAGCAGACAAAGTAGTAGAAGTACAAATAGAAAATGCGAAAGAACTAGGAAGCTTACAAGTAATCAAAAAGGATGCAGAGAGTGGAAAAGTTCTAGCAGGTGCAGAATTTAAATTAAAGAACGAAGCTGGTCAAGTAGTTGGAGAAGCGAAAACAACGAATAAAGACGGTGTTGTGAAATTCGAAAACTTAGTGCCAGGAAAGTACACGTTAGAGGAAACGAAAGCGCCGGAAGGTTATAAAGCGCTAGAAGTGACAGTAGAAGTGAACGTTGTAGCGAACGAAGTAGTAAAACAAGAAGTCATGAATGAAAAAGTAATGGGTCAATTCGAAATCATGAAAGTAGATGCGAATGATAAAACGAAATTGTTATCAGGTGCAGAATTCGAAGTGTATAAAGATGGTAAAAAGGTAGCAGAACTAAAAACAGATGAGAGTGGAAAAGTGATGTCACCGAAATTACCGCTAGGTGAATACACAGTGAAAGAAAAGAAAGCACCAGCGGGCTACAAGCTTTCAAATAAAGAATGGAAAGTAACAATTCAAAACGAGAAAGAAGTAGTAAAAGTAGAGGCAGAAAACGAAAAAATCTTAGGTTCTCTACAAATTATTAAAATGGATGATAAAGATCAAACGAAACGCTTAGCAGGCGCAGAATTTACATTGAACGATGCGAAAGGAAATGTTGTAAAAGAAGGAATTACAACAGATAAGTCTGGAACGGTTAAAGTAGACGGACTTGTGCCAGGTGAATATACGTTAGAAGAAACAAAAGCACCAGAAGGTTATGAGTTAACAAAACAAATAATTCATGTAACAGTTGACGGTGAAAAAGTTGTTGATGTAAAAGTAACGAACAGTAAGAGTCTTGGTCAATTCGAAATTGTAAAAGTAGATGCGGAAGATAAAACGAAAGTATTATCAGACGCAGAATTCGAAGTGTATAAAGATGGTAAAAAAGTAGATACGTTACGAACAGATAAAACTGGTAAAGTAGTTTCACAGAAATTAGAAACAGGAAAGTACACATTAAAAGAAACGAAAGCACCACTAGGATATAAGTTGTTAAAAGAAGAAATTGAAGTCGTTGTGGAAGCAAACAAAGTAGTAGAAGTACAAGTAGAAAACGCAAAAGAACTAGGAAGCTTACAAGTAATCAAAAAGGATGCAGAGAGTGCAAAAGTTCTAGCGGGTGCAGAATTTAAATTAAAGAACGAAGCTGGTCAAGTAGTTGAAGAAGCGAAAACAACGAATAAAGAAGGTGTTGTGAAATTCGAAAACTTAGTGCCAGGAAAGTACACGTTAGAGGAAACAAAAGCGCCAGAAGGTTATAAGGCGTTAGAAGTAACAGTAGAAGTAAATGTTATAGCGAACGAAGTAGTAAAACAAGAAGTTATGAATGAAAAAGTGAAAGAAGAAATTACAGGTCAATTAGAAATTACAAAGGTAGATGCCAATAATACAAATAAAACTTTAGCAGGCGCAGTGTTTGAAATTTGGAAAGACGGAACAAAAATCGACACATTAACAACAAACAAGAGCGGTAAAGCGACTTCTGAGAAGTTAGAACCAGGAGATTACACTTTAAAAGAAATCCAAGCGCCAGAAGGATACACTTTATCCAATAAGGAAATGAAATTTACGATTTCTAATGAAAAAATTGAAGTTGTAAAGCTTCAAATTACAAATAAAAAAGATACAGAAAAAGGTCCGGAAAAACCAGGTGAAGGAACAGAAAAGCCGGGTGAAGGAACAGAAAAACCAGGTGAAGGAACAGAAAAGCCGGGTGAAGGAACAGAAAAACCAGGTGAAGGAACAGAAAAGCCGGGTGAAGGAACAGAAAAACCAGGTGAAGGAACAGAGAAGCCAGGTGAAGGAACAGAAAAACCAGGTGAAGGAACAGAGAAGCCAGGTGAAGGAACAGAGAAGCCAGGTGAAGGAACAGAGAAACCAGGTGAAGGAACAGAGAAGCCAGGTGAAGGAACAGAAAAGCCAGATGAAGGAACAGAGAAGCCGGGTGAAGGAACAGAGAAGCCAGGTGAAGGAACAGAGAAGCCAGATGAAGGAACAGAGAAGCCGGGTGAAGGAACAGAAAAACCAGGTGAGGGAGTAGAAAAACCTAATTTACCAGAAAAAGGACAAGGTTCTTCTAATAATCAACAACTTCCAGCTACAGGACACAATACGAATTACGTTCCATTCATCGGTTTTATGCTTCTGTTACTAGGAATACGTTTAAGATTCATGGCTAAAAATAGTTAAAAGATGTATAAAAGGCATCAGAGATTATACAATCTCTGATGCCTTTTAAATTAATACAGATAAATATTTTAAGCTTCAATTACGCTAAGCATTCTGTTTATAAATGCAGCTGCGTGTGCACGTTGTGATGGTCCTTTTGGTACGAATTGATTAAATTCATTACCTTTTACAATTCCATATCCATACACTCTTTGTACTTCTTCTTTAGCGTAAATTAAGTTTTGGTCTACGAATGGTAGTTCAACTTGTTTTGCAAAAATACCAGCGTGTTTTAGAGAACGATCAATCATAATAACAGCTTCTTCGCGTGTAATTGTAGTATTTGGATCAAATGTATTATCACCACGTCCGCGGATTATGCCTGCGCTTGCTGCACGATTAATACCGTCTCTTAAAGATGGGTGTACTTGTTCTAAGTCTGTGAACTTAGCGTTTCCACTTGGTAATTGTAAAGCACGAGTAATTAGTGTAGCAAATTCAGCACGCGTTACAAGACGTTCTGGGAAGTACTTGCCGTTCCCTTCTCCTTGCATAATGCCTCTAGCTGCTAATTGACGAATGTCTTGTTCATACCATCCACCTGTAATGTCATCAGTTACGGGATTTTTTTGGTTTTCCTTATAGTATGTTTCAGTTCCTTTTAAGAAAGCATTCCATTGTCCGCGTTGAATCATAAACGCAGGGCAGTTTTTTCCTGACCAAAATTGGTGTTTTTGGACCTTATCTAGAGAAATATTTAAGTCGTTCATTAAATAAGCTGCCAATTTACGGGCATTTTCTACCGCTTTTTCATAGTTTCCATCTTGATTAACGGCAATTTCAATTCCGATAGATTCATAGTTTCCAGTTTTATTTCCAGCATGCCATCCAACTTCATTTACTGGAAGATGTTGATAAATTTCTTTATCATCTACTGTGAAATGCCAAGATGCGGCGCGATCAGCTGTTCCGCGTGCTTGATTATCTAAGAATTTTGCATGATTTAGAGCATTGGCACCTTTCGCTGTATTAGCCGTTTCGTGAATCGTAATATATTTAGGTACCATCGGGTAGCCAGGGCGAATATCGTCATTTCCTTTTGGGACAATCATTTCTTTAAATGTAACGCCATAAATATTGTTTGTTTGTAGAGCTTCCGGAGCTCTCAATAAACTATTTTTAGCAGTACGACTGTTTTTTAATAATGAAGCTTTTGTACCTTCAAATGTAGCAGAAGGTGCATAAATCCATTTTGCTGTTTCATTTATTTGGACTTTAAACCAATTTCCAGCTTGTTCAGTAGGAGTAATGACTTGTGGCTGTAGTTTCCCTTCTTCGTTAAACGATTGGAACGGAAGTGCATGTATGGAAGCTTCTTCTTTTACGATTAATTTTTGGTTAGATAGTTTATGAATCTCTTGAACTTCTAAGCTATTATCATTGTTATCTATCCATCCAGCGCCAGTTGACGTCGTTATGTAGTAAGCATTTCCTTTTTTCTTTGTCGCCGTTACGACTTGTTCTGTAATCTCGATATTCGATTTGTTTTTTAAATCATTCGCGGTATATAATGAATGTTTTTTTGAAGTGTATAGTAGGAATTGACCAGTAACCTCGATATCTTCTTCATGAGTACTATGCTCATTAACATGCTCTTTAATACTTTTAAAAACTTGATCCTCCGTATATACTTCGGCGGATTTTTCAGCACTCTCTGCAAATGAATAAGTAGGTGCAAGAACAGTTTGTAATGCAAGAGAGAGAGTTAAAACACTATAAAATTTCTTTTTCATATTTGTTTTTAACACATTAGATTATGGAATCTAGTGTTAACATTCCTCCTTTTTATATTGTATTTTCACTATGTATCAATTTTAACACTAATAAATTTTAACAAGAGAAAATCATGATGTCTATATACATGAGCGATATTCATATAAAAAGAATTATTTGAAAAAATGTAAGAAAAACAGGTAAAACCTTCTGTATTGACCTGTAAACGCCCTTCAAGTAAACTAAAGAGAGTTTGCAAATGAAAAGGTGATAATGTGTTAATTTCAATTAAAACGTTACAAGATGATCGTTTTTTACGTCCGCTACAAAATATTGGCGGCTTATTTTTTGAAGATAGTACGATTGGATTTGAACAAGAGGAAGCGAATCTGATCGTTGATATACACATTGAGGATAATGTGAAAGCATCCGCTCGATTAACGGATGTTAGCACAGGAAATGTGTATGAAGAAACATTCTCGAAAGATTTATCTGCTTTCACAGATGAAAAAGAGCGTATGAAGCAAGTGAAGCACGTTGTTTCTTATGTATATCTTTCTGTTCTTCAGCAGTTAACTGGACTTGAACAAAGCTGGGGTATTTTAACGGGAGTACGTCCGACGAAACTTCTTCATAAAATGCTTCAAAATGGTATGTCAAAGGAAGAAGCGCATCAAGAACTTCGTGAAAGTTATTTAATTCATGAAGAGAAAATTGAACTTCTTCAGCGCATTGTTGATTGCCAATTAGCAGTTGTTCCGGATTTATACCGTTTGAAAGAAGAAGTAAGTATTTATATCGGTATTCCGTTCTGCCCAACGAAATGTGCATACTGTACATTCCCGGCTTATGCGATTAATGGACGCCAAGGGTCTGTTGATTCGTTCTTAGGTGGTTTACATTATGAAGTTCGTGAAATTGGTAAGTTTTTAAAAGAAAAAGGTGTGAAAGTTACGACGATTTATTATGGCGGCGGTACACCTACAAGTATTACAGCAGAAGAGATGGATATGCTGTATGAAGAAATGTACGAAGCGTTCCCAGACGTGAAAAATGTACGTGAAGTAACAGTTGAGGCAGGTCGTCCAGATACGATCACGCCAGCAAAGCTAGAAGTGTTAAATAAATGGAACATTGACCGTATTAGTATTAATCCGCAGTCATATCATCAAGAGACACTAAAAGCAATTGGACGTCACCATACTGTAGAAGAAACAATTGAGAAATACCATTTAGCTCGTGAAATGGGAATGAACAATATTAATATGGACTTAATTATTGGTCTTCCTGGTGAAGGGTTAGATATCTTCAAGCATACGTTAGATGAAACAGAAAAGTTAATGCCAGAATCATTAACAGTTCATACGTTATCATTTAAACGTGCTTCTGAAATGACGCAAAACAAACGTAAATATAAAGTAGCAGGTCGCGAAGAAATTACAGCGATGATGCACGAAGCAGAAGAATGGACGCAAAAGCATAATTACGTACCATATTACCTATATCGTCAAAAGAATATTTTAGGTAACTTAGAGAACGTTGGTTATGCAATGCCGACGCAAGAAAGTATTTACAACATTGTCATTATGGAAGAAGTACAATCAATTATCGGACTTGGTTGCGGTGCATCAAGTAAATTTGTTCATCCGAAGACGGGGGCAATTACGCACTTCGCAAATCCGAAAGATCCAAAATCATATAACGATGGCTTTGTAAAATATACAGAAGATAAACTGAAAATTTTAGAAGAGCTATTTGTATAAGAAGGAGAGTGTTCCAAATCGGAACACTCTCTTTTTTATATTGTCAGCTTTTGTCAGTAAGGCGATATATTCGAAAAATCGCTGCTATAAATTGAATTGCGGTCGATATATTTGAAAAATCGCCAATATAATTTCATGTACCAAAGGTTTGCACGTGTTGTAAAACTATGTCGATAATAATCAGAAAAATTAGTCAAAACATTGAAGGACAATGTCTACTTATGGACGAAATGATAGATTTATGAAAGAGAAAAGGGGGAAATTGTTGGCATGTACATGACGATAGGGAGAATTTTTGATTTATCTGTTGGTAAGTATCCGAATAAAGAGGCGTTAGTGGAACCTGAAAAAAATATTCGCTGGACATATAAACAGTGGGACGAACAAATAAATAAAACGGCACACGCTTTATTAGAAGACGGAGTAAGAAAGGGAGATACGGTATCTGTTTACTTATATAACTGCCATGAATTTGTAAACGTTTACTTAGCTTGTGCGAAAATTGGTGCGATTTTTAACCCAATTAACTTTCGTTTAAAGGCGAAAGAAGTATCTTATATTCTTCAGGACGCATCCTCGAAAGTCGTTGTCTTTGAAAAAGCAGTTGAGTCAACTGTTGCTATCATTGAACGAGATTTTCCAAATACATCTTTTTGGTCTATAGAAAACGATAAACCTTCCTATGCAAGTTCCTACCATGAAAAAGTGAATGCAGCATCTCCTGAGAAAGTAAATATCGAAATTGATGAAATGGACTTTTGTTCTATGCTTTATACGAGCGGTACGACAGGTCATCCGAAAGGTGTGTTACATCGTCATCGTGAAATGGCTGAGCATAGTATGATTTGTACGTATTTCCTAAAATATAATAGAGATAGTGTGGGGCTTGTTGTTGCGCCTTTATATCACTGTGGTGAATTAAATGCCGGAATCATACCACGCATTCAAGTTGGCGGGAAGAATGTTATTTTGCATCATTTTGATACAGAAACAGTATTACATACGATTCAAGAAGAAAAGATTACGACGTTCTTTGCAGCACCGACGATGTGGAATATGTTGTTGCAAAAAGATTTAACTCAGTATGATTTAACTTCAATGAAAATTGGTATATATGGCGGAGCGGCAATGGCGCCGGCGTTAGTGAAGGAATGTAAAGAACGTCTTTATATTGACCTTGTTCAAATATACGGAATGACAGAAATGGGACCAGTTGTTGCGTTTCTCGTAGAGGAGGATCAAATTACGAAAGCTGGTTCAGCAGGCACGCCATGCTTTAGCCACGAAGTTCGTATTGTGAAACCGAACGAGGAGGCACCGGCAGAACCAGATGATGTATTACCTCCTTATGAGGTGGGAGAAATTATTTTACGTGGCCCAACTATGATGGCTGGCTATCATAATCGCAAAGAGGCAAATAAAAAATCGATGTATAAAGGATGGTATCATTCTGGTGATTTAGGATACTTCGATAAAGATGGTTATTTATTCGTTGCAGATCGCGTTGATGATATGGTAATTAGCGGTGGTGTAAATATTTACCCTCGTGAAATTGAAGATTTCCTTCATAGTCATCACGGTATATTAGATGTGGCGGTACTTGGTGAGCCAGATGAATTATGGGGAGAGCGTGTGGTGGCAGTTATTGTGAAGAAAGATGAAACAATAACAGAAGCTGATTTAGAAACGTATTGCAAAGAAAGTGATGAACTAGCAGATTATAAACGTCCGCGTCATTATTTATTTGTAGATGAACTCCCTCGTAATGCGAGCGGGAAGTTGCAGAAGTTTGTGCTAAGGGAGTCACTGAAAGGTGCGAAAAAATAGAAAATGAAGGATACCCCATATCTATGGGGTTTTCGTCTCTTTTTCTGTAAGAGATTAAACAGAAGAAACAATATCTTTGTTAATTCTTAAATGTCCTGTTCTTTTGTAGAGGTTGGGAATTAAGTAAATATCAATCACTTTATATTTACTTAATTCTCATTTCTTCTTGGTGAAGGTTAATTAGCGCATTTGAAATAAGGTGGAAAAACAAAATGGATGTAATGTCCAAAAAGAAAAGACACCTTAAGGTGCCTCTCTCCGACTTGAACCATTTCATTTCATACGAATCGGAATCTATCCGTATTACCATTACCCCTTTGTTATGAGTGTAAACACACACTATAAAGCAGAATCGTCTATATACACTAGATTGTTAGTTCACAAAAGACAAGAGATTTGAGATCAATATCGAAGTGACGCCACATCCCCTATAATAATTGATATGTTACGCCTTTTAAAAGAATCTGCTTTATAGAACGTGCCCACAAGTTATATTTTACTACATGTAATATTCATTTAGTGTATTTTTTAATGAATATGTATAATTACATAAACTGTATGAAAAAAAAGAGAGTATACTCTAACATTTTGTAATAAAGATAAAGCCCGCTTACGGAATAGGGGGCTTTTCTTACTTTTTATAGATATTTATTCCAATTATATTATCAGATGAATCTAAACGAATATAAACGTCAGCTGATAAAAGGTGTGCATTATATATTCGTTGTTTATATGTTGATATCTCGAAGCGTTTTCCATTTAATTCACATTCTAGAATAATCATATCGCCATGTTCTTTCCAATTTATTAATTTAGCAGTTGTATTCATATAAACCTCCTCTGAATCATTTTATGAAAATTAATAGAGATAGTGTGAGAAAGGAGTTTATATAACAAAAAAAGACACCTTAAGTGTCTTTTTTGATTACTATAAAAGTCGTTGAATGAAATAGGTTTCTATTTTTATTTGCGTGAAAAACCTTCTTCATCAAGGTATTCCGCAGCTTCTGGATAAGAGTTGAATGTACCGTCTAAGTTTACACCAGCGTACACGTTCCACATGTCATCCTCTGAAATAAGAGTAAGAATATGACCATCTTCGTTCTGCCATTCTTCTTCTTTCGCAGGTTCTACAGGTGCTACTACTTCTTCTTGTGATAGAAGGTCAATTGATTTCTCAATTACTGAACGTAACTCTTCTGCTGAAAACTCGCGGATGTTAACCATACCTTTATCATCCGTTTTGTAACCTTTAATACCGCTTGCATACACAAATCCATTTCCATTTGGGTGTAAATGAAATACAACGTTCTTTTTATCTAAACGACTTTCTTCAAAGTGGAAGTTTACACGTTTTAATGATACGTTCTTTCTTTCTAGTTCTGGGAAAGATTCAATAATCGATAATTTTTCTTCAAAAGTTAGCATAGTGCCTCCAAGTATATAGTAAAAGATTTAATTTGTTCATTATAGCATAGTTGCAATTGTTTCCAAAGATAAGGGGGAAACTTTTCATTAAATCCGTTTACGTCACGAGAATGTAAAAAGTGAGCTAACGAATGTATCTTTTTAGGTGTACAATGGAACATGGACTTTATACAAAGGTGGTTTTTTTATGTTTCAAAAAATAGCAAAGGAATGTTTAGCAGGATTTACTGTTGCGATTGTTGCGTTACCACTTGCGATTGCATTTGGTATTGCCGCGACAGGAACGTCTGAGGGAGCGCTTGTTGGATTATATGGTGCGATTTTTGCAGGTTTATTCGCAGCGTTATTTGGCGGGACACCTGGGCAAGTAACGGGGCCAACTGGACCAATTACCGTTATCGCAACTGGAGTTATTGCGACGCACGGGTTAGAGGCAAGTTTTATTGCCTTTATGATGGCAGGATTATTTCAAATTTTATTCGGTGTATGTAAGCTCGGTTCTTACGTTCGATATATTCCGTATCCTGTCGTTTCAGGATTTATGAATGGTATTGCATTAATCATTATTTTAGGTGAAATAAAGCATGTACAAAATAGTTTTCTACTTGTTGTGTTAACGATTATTGTAATGATTGTTTCTGGCAAATGGATTAAGGCGATTCCGTCTAGTTTAGTAGCACTAGTCGGTGTGACAGCTTTGCTTCCTTTATTTTCTTCTCTACTCGAAGGACTTGCAGTAAAGTTACCGATTATCGGAAATCTTTCACTAAATAAAGTAATTGAAAAGATTGGAACCATTCCAGAAGCGATGCCTACGCTTCATATTCCATCTTTAAGTGGAACAGGAATAGCAGCACTTATTTTACCAGCGCTTAGTATTGCTTTATTAGGATCGATTGACTCGTTGTTAACATCGGTCGTAATGGATAATGTGACTGGTACGCGTCATAAAAGTAATAAAGAGCTTGTTGGACAAGGTATCGGTAATATGATGAGCGGATTGTTTGGCGGATTAGCAGGTGCAGGTGCGACTGTAAGATCTATTGTGAATATAAGAAGTGGTGGTAAAACGGCACTTTCGGCATGTATGCATAGTGTTATCTTATTTATTTTTATTATGGGTCTTGGTTCGGTCGTACAATATATTCCACTTGCTGTATTATCAGGTATTTTAATTTTAACTGGTATTGGAATGTTCGATTGGGAAAGCATGAAAAAGATGCATGTCGCTCCTAAAGGTGATGTCGTTGTTATGCTCGTAACGATGATTGTAACGGTGAAGTTCGATTTAATGATTGCCGTTGCATTCGGTATTATTCTTTCGTTCATCATATATATGGTGAAATGTAAAGAACGTAAAACTTCTATCGTAAAAGAAAGAGAAGAAACGTATACAATTCAAGGACCGCTCTCTTTCCTATCAGTAGATCGTATTTTCTCTACTTTACAAGATGTGAAGTCACCAGTTGTATTACGTATGAAAGATGTGCGTTATATGGATGTATCAGGAGCTATGGCATTATTAAATTTTGTTGAGCAATCAAATAAAGTAGGGGCAAGTGTAAAGCTTGAGCAAGTACATCCAAGTATTGAAAAAACAATTGTAGTAATGGCAAGCGATGAACAGAAAGAGCAATTGAAAATCTTAAGTGTTTAGATGGCAATTAGAATATCTCACAACTTTACATAAATTATAATGTAGAGTTGTGGGATATTCTTATAATGTTTTTAGTAATATGTATCGCAGTGATAGAGAGGAAGAGCTCTTTTTGCGTAACAGAAACGGTTATAATGTGTACATATATATAATGGAAGGAATTAGAAAAAGATTGTGAAGAGATAGGTTTGAATTGGTTCTGTTTTCTATTTTGAAAAAAAAACCAAGTATTCAACCTATAATAAATTTGTTATGATAACCAATGGGATAAAGTGAATCCCTATCGTTTAAAACAATATGTTTGAGAGTATATGTATAAAAGAAAAGAGAAAAAATATGAATAAAACATTTGTAAAAGGAGCAGCAATTTTAACCATTACAACTTTTTTGTCGAAATTGCTTGGTAGTTTTTTTCAAATTCCATTACAAAATATTGCAGGAGATGAAGTGCTAGGTATTTTCCGCCTTGTTTTTCCTGTATATATGATTGCTCTTACATTATCGGTAGCCGGAGTTCCACTTGCAATTTCGAAACTAATTGCAGAGTTGAACGAAAAAAATAAGCAAAAGGAAATTGCGAAATTATTTAAATCAGCGTCAATTATAGGGATAGCATTTGGCGTTTTCGGCTGTTTAGTCATTGTATTATTTTCTATTGAAATTGCAAATATGCTCGGTGGACAAGAAACTAGAATGCCGTTGCTTATTACTTCATTAGCATTACTCATTGCGCCATACATGGCGGTGTATAGAGGGTATTTCCAAGGTTTCGGTGATATGAAACCAACAGGAGTATCACAAGTCATTGAGCAATTTGTCCGTGTGTTTTTTATGTTAATAATTGCTTACATACTAGTATCGTGGGATAAGAGTAATACTGTTATTACTAGTGGTGCGATGGTTGGCTCTTTTCTTGGAGTCATTAGTTCGCTTATATATTTGCGTATAAAATATAATAGAAGTCCATACTACAATAAAAGCAATTCCTATTCGCTCCGAGATTTAAGAGAAAACGGCAAAAAGATATTGCGGGTATCGATCCCAATCGCTATCGGAGCTTTATCAATGCCGCTTTTAAATTTAGTAGACTCGCTTACAATACCGCATGTATTACAAGGATCATCAACAGAAATTCAAGAACAATTTGGAATATACAGTCGCGGTTTTGCATTCACGCAAATAATTGTTATTTTTGCAAGTGCAATTGTATTTCCGTTAATACCACTCTTAACTTCCGCATTGGCCAAAAGAGATATAAATTTGGCGAAAATAACAATTCAAAATACAAATCGACTAGCGCATGTTTTGACAGCACCATTAACAGTATGGTTGATGGCATTAACAGTACCGTTAAATGTCGGATTGTTCACAGACGTAAAAGGCAGTAGTATGTTAACAGTTATGATTGGCAGTTCGTATTTTACTGCGGTTATGGTATTATCAATAGGTGTTTTACAGGGGATTAATCGTTCTGCACAAGCTGCATGGATTGTTATTGGCGCGAGTTGTGTGAAAGTCGTGTTAAACATTATGTTAGTGCAGAAGTTTGGCATAGATGGAGCGGCGTATAGTACATTAATTACTTACGTATTGATTTGTATTGTAAATCATTTGTATATTCGAAGCTATATTGCCTATTCTATTCATTTCAAAAACTTTTTCGGTGTGCTAGCAATAGCATGTATTTTCGGACTAGGATTGTATGAACTATGTAATGTGATAGATGTTACATCTTCAAGAATTATGACGTTATTATTCAGCGGTATAGCATTAAGTATTACAACCATTTTGTATGGTGTATGTGCTTTGAAATTAAAATGGATATCAATGAAAAAAATACCATTTTTGAAAAGATAAATATAGAAATTTAATTTTTTATTAAAATTCATATGAGCTGATAAAGAGGAAACTATGTAGGGTATTAAGTGTTTAGGTAAGGAATGGGTACCAGTTTATGTTAGATGAAATAAACGGTTACCTAGTTTTGGAGGAGATTTAGGGTGCGTTTAGTCTTATCAGGATATTATGGTTTTTATAATGTTGGAGACGAGGCGATTCTACAATCAATTATTGAATCGTTAAGTAAAGAGAACCCGGATATAGAACTAGTAGTACTATCAAATGATTCTAAATATACAAAGGAAAGGTATGGTGTAGAATCGGTAGATCGCTGGAATATAAAAGCTGTTTATCATGCAATCAAAAACAGTGATGGAGTTATTAGCGGTGGCGGGAGCCTTCTTCAAGATCAGACAAGTACGAAGAGTATTCTATATTATACGGGTATTATGGGACTCGCTCGATTATTAAAAAAGCCATATTATATTTATTCACAAGGAATAGGTCCAATTACAAAAGGATATAATCGTCTATTGGTAAAATGGAACTTGTCAAAAGCTTCCTATGTATCAGTTCGAGATGAAGATTCGTTTTTATATTTAAAAGAACTTGGCATAAAAAACGATATTGAAATTGTTCCAGACCCTGTTTTAACATGGAAACGGACAAAACAATCGGATTGGTTGCAAAAGCATTCGATACATGGAAAAGTAATCGCGGTTAGTGTGCGTTATTGGAATTCAAAAGAAGATTATGTAAAAAAATTAGCTACGGCATTAAAAAAATTAAAGCAAGAAGGATACCAAATTCTATTTGTTCCAATGCATGAGCCATTTGATCAAAAAGCTTCGCGTGAAGTAGTAGACTTAATGGGAGAAGAGACGTATATGCTTCCATATAAAATGGATATCGACGAGAAAATATTCATTTTATCACAATGTTCATTACTAATTGGTATGCGTCTTCATGCACTTGTTTTTTCTGCTGTAGCCAAAACTCCAATGGTCGGGATTTCGTACGATCCGAAAATTGATTCGTTTTTAAGTCAAGTGAATCAGCCAGTTATAGGAAGTGTGGATGGCGAATGGAGTGCGCAGTATTTATATGAAATTGCGAAAAAGCAATTAATGCAACAAGGAACTGTGGAGCAAGAGTTACAATTAATAATAGATGAGCTTCGGTTGCAAGGCAAACAGGCAACAAAGAAACTCATTGATCATATGGAAAAAGACACTTTATTAAAAAAGTAAAGTGTCTTTTGTTTTGAATTTAATGAAAATTATAATTATAAAAACGTTTTATTTTAATTCCTATTTATTATGCTAAAATGATTGCGATTATTATATAATCAAATTTGTGATAATAAATTCGTAGATTACGAGGAGGATAACCTTGAAGACTTTTTCAAAAGGTATAACAGCAGTGGCATTAACGGGATCATTACTTTTAACTCCTATTTCAAGTTATGCGGCAAATGATGATATTACAGGACATATGTTTGAGACGCATATGCGCTCACTTATTACTAAAGGAGTTTTAATGGGGTATGGTGAGAATGTATATGCGCCTGATAAATTAGTAACAAGAGCAGAGTTTGCTACATTCATAGCAAGGTCTTTAAATTTACCGAAAGCTGATTCGAATTTCGAGGATGTGCCGAAGACTTACGGTTTATATGATGGTGTAAGTAGAGCATATGGAGCGAAAATTATTAATGGTCGTACGAACGAGACGTTCTCACCAAATGATGTGATTACACGTGAAGAAATGTCGATAATGGTAAAGCGAGCGTTAGACTATAAAAATATTAAAGTAGCTGTAAGTCCGCTTACCTTTACTGATAAAGATAGTATTAACTATAAAGAGCATGTACAAGTTATGGTGGCTACTCAAATTATTAAAGGGTATCCAGAAGATAATACATTTAGACCACATTTATCAGCTACAAGAGGGATGGCTTCAGCTATGTTGGATCGTATGCTTCAGACGATTGAAAAAAACGGAAATAGCAATCCTGTAGAAACTAAGAAATATGTTGTGACAAATGTAAGAGAAAACGGAACAGAGCAAGAAGTAGAGCGCTATAATACGTATAAAGAAGCAGTTACGGCTGCTCAAAATAAAGGTATGAATGCGGTAAAATACGAGAACGAATTTTTATGGATTAAAGATGGTTTTGCAAGTGCGAAAAGAATAACTGGGCAAAACATCATTAATATTTATGATGAGAATTTGTCAACAGTATATACGTATATTCAGTATGGAACAGAATTGAAAGTTTTAGAAGTTGGCGAAGATCGTGTGAAAGTTCAACTTTCTGGTTTGACAGGTTATGTGAAGAAGAATGAAATCACTTTAATTCCTACAAATGAAATGAAACAGTCGTCTTATTATGTGAAATCAGATGGATATTTATACCATAAATATTATACATATAATACAAGTTCACCTGGATATACAGAATTTAGATATGGTGTGGCACCTTCTTTCATGAAGCAAGGACAGCAAATGTATAGTGTAGATGGAAAAACATTTGGAGATGAAACTTTCTATCAATATTTCAATTATTTATCATTACGTTCGAAAACAAATTATACAGCTGAACAACTAGATAGTTATGTGAAATCGATTAAGCCAGACTCTCCATTAATTGGTTTAGGAAAGAAATTTAAAGAAGTAGAAAGCAAGTATAATGTAAATGCATTATTCTTATATTCATTAGCAATCCATGAAAGTTATTATGGAACAAGCGCTCTTGCAAAAGATAAAAATAATTTATTTGGTTTAAAAGCAACAGACGATAGTCCATATGGTAACGGGGAAGCATTTAATTCAAAAGAAGATTGTATTGAACATGCAGCAAAATTATACATGAATGAAGGATATTTAAATCCAGGACATTGGCGTTATACAGCAACATATACAGGTGATAAAGCTGCTGGTTTAAATGCGAAATATGCATCTGATGCGAACTGGGGTAAAAAAGTAGCGGGGCATATGAACCGTTTTGATTCTTATTTAGGTAAAAAAGAATACAACAAGTATAAACTTGCACGTGTGATGAATAACGTAGAAGTGAAAAAGAATCCTAGTATATCAAATGAGCGACTGTATCGTTTAAATACAAATGTAGTTGTCACAGTTACTGGTGAAGAAATAATAAATGGAAAAGCGTGGATTAAAGTTATTTCAGATAATCCTACTGTAACTGAAGCGTATATTGCAAAAGAAAGCTTAGAGTACGTAAAACATTAATTAAATAAAAAAGAAGGTGCTACTAATATTTCGTAGCACCTTCTTTCTATTCAATTTCAAAATCAACAATGATATAAGCGAGTATAACAACGAAGAAAATACTAACGGCTGGCGCTGTTAATACGTGGCCAGACATAAAGCCAATGCCAAGTGATAGAATGAGTGTGCTCGCTAATAGCATATACTTTACGCTCATGATTTTCTTAAAGTTTGTGATCATGCGGATAAATAATTTAATACCAAAGTATAGAAGAGGTATTAAGTAAATAAGGAAACCGACAATGCCAAAGGCGAAAAATAGGTCATGGAAGTCCATTTCAATTAATTTAATTTTATCTGTGTAGTTACCAGCGTAACCCATTCCGAATAGTTTTTGTGAAAGCGGTGCGTCTTTATAGTATTGTTTGTATGTTTTTAAGAATTTGTCGCGATCACTATAAATTAAACTTTTCACTTCAGAATCTGTAAGTTCACCTTTTGCATGTTTTTTTGCATCTTCTGGATCTTCTTTAATTACTTTCCCTTCTTTTCGATCTTTCTCTTCTTGTACTGATTTTTTGTATTCGTATATTTGCATGTGAATGCCCATATTTTTTGCGATAGGAGTATGCGGTGTAAGAGCAATTAAACCTCCTAGTATAACTGCGGCAACAATGGTATTTACAATATGTGTAAATCCTTTTCCTTCTTTTTTACGATTTATCATGTATTCAATGAATGAGAAGAAAAGTGCTACGCCTAATGTAATAACAATTGCGCCATATCCGACTTTCGTTCCGACCATAATACTTGCATACATCGCAAGTATTGTTGGAATCCAGTAATATATTTTCGAGAAAGAAGTTGTTTTATGTATCGAATATAAGACAATGATTGGGAACATAATGGCGAAAAGAGAACTTAAATCATTTCCAGCGAAGAACCAACCTCTTGAACCGATTTTTGAGTGAGGATAGCTTGGGAAATCTGTTCCAGTTTGCATTGCGACAATCATTGTGATACTTAAAATTAAAGTTGCATATAAGAAATATGTAATGATTTTATGAAATACATACTCTTTATTTTTTAGCTCTTTAAAGGCGATAATATATCCAAACAGTAGCACAATTGGATATATGCTCTTTAAGATAAATTTAACTTCTTCTCCAAATGAAACTGGAGATTTAACCATCATATTATTTACAAGACCGATTGCGAGTGCGATTCCGAGTAAACATAAATAGAGGATGTACTTTTTCGCATCTTGTTGTTTGTGATGAAGAAGTAGGTATCCTAATGCAAGAAGCATAAAGGCGAAACGGACTACAACTCCAACTGTTGCGCTCATGTGTAATATATAGATTGAAAAAGATGTTAATAAATCTAAAATTGGTTGAAACACAATGAATAGCAATAGGAAATGTGGGAAGTAGTTATCCGTTTGTTTCAACTTAGTAAACATATGTTCCTCCAGTTCTTCATTCCTTTATTACAACACCCAAAAGATGGGTATAAAGCCTTTTTTACATAGTAAGGCGAATGAATTTCAATATTTGTTTTTTATCAAACTTAAGAATACACCATTTCATTGTAATGGTAAATAGATGAAAAGCATGGATAAACCGACTTTAATTTCTATATTTTTCAACGGAATTGTATGTTTTATACGATATATGTACAAATTGCGAGATTATTAGACAGAAAATTAAGAAAAAAGAAGGATTTTTCAGTGGTTTTCTATAATTATATAAGTATAATCTTTATGGAGAAAAGAGGGGTATATATAATGGAAATAACAAGTAAAACAGAATCTGTCGTTGTGAAATATGAAGGCCACGTTGCAACGGTTATGGTCAATCGCCCAGAGGTGTTAAATGCGTTAGATGAGCCGACATTAAAAGAGTTATTACAAAAGTTGAAAGAAGTAGCGGAAAGTTCTGCGCATATTGTTGTGTTATGCGGGAACGGCCGTGGTTTTTCTGCGGGTGGGGATATTAAATCGATGCTTTCAAGTAATGATGAAAGTAAGTTTGATGGCATTATGAATACCATTTCTGAAGTTGTCGTGACATTATATACGATGCCGAAGCTTGTTATTAGTGCAATTCATGGACCAACTGCAGGTCTTGGGTTAAGTATTGCGTTAACAGCTGATTATGTAATGGCGGATATATCATCTGTTATTGCAATGAACTTTATTGGAATCGCTTTAATTCCAGATGGAGGCGGTCATTTCTTCCTTCAAAAGCGCGTTGGTGAAAATATGACGAAGCAAATTATTTGGGAAGGTAAGAAATTATCAGCGACAGAAGCGCTTGATATCGGCTTAATTGATGAAGTAATCGGCGAAGATTTCCAAACGGCTGTGAAGCAAAAAATTAATGAATGGTCACAAAAACCGATTAAAGCAATGATTCAAACGAAGCAAATTTTATGTGAAGTAAATCGCTCTAATTTAGAGCAAACATTGCAATTAGAAAAGCGTGGTCAATATGCAATGAGACAAACAGCGGATCATAAAGAAGGAATTGCTGCGTTTTTAGAGAAACGTTTACCAGCATTTAAAGGGGAATAAAGTTTGTCCATTCCTCACTGATGAGTAGCTCGTTAATTCGGGATAAAGGGGAGAAAGTGCTAACACATTTTAGTATAATTGTGTTAGCACTTTTTTTAAGGAGTAATACATGAAGAGAATGATCGGTGTTATCACTATTATTTTGCTTACATATTCTGCTTTGCATAGTACACCATCTTTGGCAGTTCGGACTGCGTTATTTTTTGAGGGACATCCAAGTGTTGCGTTTTCTGGTGGGGTGACGAAAGAAAAAGATGTGAAAAAAGAAGCGATTCCAGATGAGTACCAAACTCTATATGGTAAGGAAGAAAACTCAGAGCACTATTTCTTTCCGCATGTAAGAGCACATGAATCAGGAATTGATATGTTAAGTGCATGCGTGAAGAAAAAATGGTTTTTCTATAAAGCAGAGCTCGGATGTTATTAAATATAGGAGGATGAATGATGTCAGCATATAACAAGTTAGTAAGAGATCGTGTTCCGGAGAAGATTTTAATGTCTGGAAAAACGTATACCGCACAAAAATTAACAGGTCAAGCATACATACAAGCTTTAGCGAAAATTGGAACGGAAGAAATTCGAGAATTTGCTTCTATGAAAGAACGTGAACATGCGCTAGATTCTCTTGCGGATGCACTAGAAGTAATCATTTCATTAGCACGTGCGGAAGGTGCATCAATTGAAGATGTGGAACGCCTTCGTAAGAAAAAAGAAGTAGAGCGTGGTGGATTTGAAAGAGGGATTTATTTATTAGATGTCTCGGAAGAATAGTTTAATAGGAAAAGCATAGCGTTAATGAGTAACGCTATGCTTTTTTGTTGCAATGAAGCTAATAATGAAGATGATAGCTGTTAATATCCAGCCAATTGTAATAGAAGTAGTAGTATGAATGGCATAAGAGATTTGTAAACAAAATAATGATGCTAAAAACCAAATGAGTGCAATGTGTATATATTTTTTTGATATATTCATATTTCAGGACTCCTTTTGTATACTAAAAAGAATTTTACTACAATTTAGAAAATTAAGCTATATAAGTAGAGGTTTTCTGGTGAATTTTGTATACTGAATAGTAGAGAAAATGAGGAGGAAACGACAATGGCACATCATGCGAGAGAAACGATGGAACTTATTAAGGAGCTTGTCTCTATTCCAAGTCCATCTGGAAATACAGCAAAAATTATTAATTTCATTGAAAACTATGTCAGTGAGTGGAACGTAGAAACGAAACGTAATAATAAGGGAGCTCTTATTTTAACGGTAAAAGGGAAGAATGATGCGCAGCACCGCTTATTAACAGCACACGTTGATACGTTAGGTGCGATGGTAAAAGAAATTAAGTCTGATGGTCGCCTGGGTCTTTCTATGATTGGTGGATTTCGCTGGAACTCTGTAGAAGGAGAATATTGCGAAATTGAAACGTCAGGCGGCAAGACGTATACAGGAACGATTTTAATGCATCAAACATCTGTACATGTATATAAAGATGCAGGTGAAGCAAAACGCGATGAGAAAAATATTGAAGTTCGTATTGATGAGCGCGTATTTTCAGCTGATGAAGTACGCGAATTAGGAATTGAAGTAGGAGACTTCGTTTCATTTGATCCGCGCGTTCAAATTACAGAGAGTGGATACATAAAATCACGTCATTTAGATGACAAAGTAAGTGTTGCGATTTTATTAAAATTAATTAAAAGATTACAAGATGAAAACGTAACATTACCATATACGACACATTTCTTAATTTCTAATAATGAAGAGATTGGATACGGTGGTAATTCTAACATTCCAGAAGAAACTGTTGAATACTTAGCAGTTGATATGGGAGCGTTAGGTGATGGACAAACATCTGATGAATATACAGTATCTATTTGTGCAAAAGACTCTAGCGGCCCGTATCATTACGCTTTACGTAAACATTTAGTAGAGCTTGCGAAAACGAATCATATTGAATATAAAGTAGATATTTATCCGTACTACGGATCTGATGCATCAGCTGCGATTCGTGCGGGATTTGACGTGAAACATGCGTTAATTGGAGCGGGTATTGATTCTTCTCACGCATTTGAACGTACACATGAAAGTTCTATTGCGCATACAGAATCATTAGTGTATGCATATGTAATGTCTAATTTAATTGAAGAATAATTTCATAGATAATAGAGAGCTGATTAAAAATATTATTTTTAATCAGCTTTTTATTTGGCGAAGCGATTAGGAGACATGTTCTAATCGCTTTTTTAGCCCGCTATTTGTGGGCTGATTAAAGTTTTATTTTATATACATTCATTATAAGTTATATATATGCGATTTTTGTTATACGGCCGGAAACGTGTTTACTATAGATATATAATGTTATACACTATGAAAGGAATTAATTAATAGTTAATATGTTTTAGTTAGCTTGATTAAAAAAATTGTATGAATATGAAGTTTTGAGAGGAGATTTATTTTTCATGAAGTACAAAGCAATAGCCGCAGGTTTATTAGCAGCAAATTTACTAGCACATCCAATTAGTAGTTTAGCAGAAACGAAGAAATTTCCTGATGTTTCAGATAGTGCGTGGTCGAAAGACGCAATTTATTATTTAGTAGAGAGAAATGTAATTAACGGTATGCCAGATGGTAACTTTATGCCATACGGAAATTTAACACGTGCCCAGGCAGCAAAGATTATCGCAACAGCAATTGGTGCTAAAGTAGATCCAAATGCAAAGCCGTCTTATAATGATGCAAAAAATAGTTGGGCAGCTTCATTTATTGCAGCCATGGAAAAAGAGAATATTATTAAAGGGCGAGAACCAGGAGTATTTGATCCTGAAGGAAAAGTAACTCGTGCTGAAATGGCAGCTATGCTTGTAAGAGCATATAATCTGAAGAGCAAAGTAACAGGACCAGTTCCTACAAAATTCGCTGATTTAGAGAATCATTGGGGTAAAGAAGAAGTTAATATTTTAGTAGAATTAAAACTTTCTTTAGGTACAGAGAATGGCTGGAAACCGAATGATTCTATTACGCGTGAACAAGCAGCTCAGCTTACTGCGCAAACAGATAAATTTAGCAAGAATAGTGATCGTCCAGTAGAAACAAAGAAAATGTACATAGATAGAAAATTCATTACATATCACGCACCATCATTAAGTTCTGGGATTAGTGCAAATCAGCATAATCCACAAATGGTTGAAATTAAAGAAGAACGAGATGGATGGATCAAAATTGCAACAAGTAAAGGTGATAAATGGACACCTTTAGTAGAGAAAACAGAAGTTATTAATGAAGGATTCACTACTTATGCAGAAGCTTCTTCTTCTTCAAAAGTAATGGGAACACATAGCGCACAACAAGTAACTGTTATTGAAGAGAACGGCAGCTGGATTCGTATCCGCATGGGCGCTGGTTTCCAATGGGTTAATAAAAATCAATTAAATCCAGTGAAGCAGGGTAACTTCTTAGAAGGAAAAGCGATTATCATTGACCCAGGTCATGGCGGAGTTGATTCAGGTAATCCAGGTTATTATGAGAAAGAAAGTGAAACTGTATTAGATGTATCATTGCGATTACAGAAGATATTTGAGAAAAAGACACCATTTACTGTGTTATTCACTCGTACAGATGATACACGTCCAGGAACAAGTGCTTCTGATTCTTTAAAGAAACGTGTAGAATTTGCTCAAAAAAATAATGGGGATATTTTTGTAAGCATTCATGGTAATGGCACGGAAGAGAAAAATGGACAAGGTACAGAAACGTTCTACTATGAATCAGCGACAGCAAGAGGAACAAATCCTAACGTATCAGAAAGTCGTTTACTAGCAGAAAAAATTCAAGAGCGTCTTGTAGATGCACTGGGAACAAAAGATCGTGGTGTGAAAAAAGGCGATTTATACGTAATTAGAGAAAATACAATGCCAGCTGTATTAACAGAATTAGCATTTGTAGATAATAAGAATGATGCAAATAAAATCGCTACAGCAGCACAGAGACAACGTGCAGCAGAAGCGATTTATCAAGGTATTTTAGATTACTACGAAGCAATGGGTAATAACGTATCTTCTTTCCGTTAATAAATCAAAAGAGATTGCCAATAGGCAGTCTCTTTTATTTATTAACGTTTCTCTTTATTTCCGGCATGTGATATCATTTAATTTTACGTAAAAAAGATATTCGAATAATTGTAATCATAATAATTTTAAACGATAAAGGATGATAATAGATTGAGTAATCATAGTACAACACCTGCATGTATATATACGTATGCATTTCGTGAGGAGGAGCGTGCTTTATGTTACTTGGAAATGCGCTCGTTCTTTGGAACGGAGTCTCACGTTAATATTTTGAAAAGTGATGTCAAAATTGACCCGAGTAGAAGTGCGTTTATGAAAGAGCGCGTTGAGGTTATGTATGAAGGAGACGACTTAGAAAGCATTTTAAAACAAGTGGAACAAATTGATTTGGCGGGGGCGTCATTTAAAGTTATTTTCGTTAAAATCAATGACCTCGTTGGAGAGAATAAAATTGAATATGGGGAAAGACGTCTCATTGAACGCGACCTCGGCATGCATATTGAAGGAGAAGCGGATGTTCGTAATCCAGAGCGTGTATTCGGGATTGTTCCTCTTGGAGGACGCTGGTACTTCGGACACTATGTAGAAAGTGAGCCAGTTTGGTATCATCACATAAAAAAACCGCATAGTTATTCGACATCTCTTAGCACACGTGTTGCGAGATCAGTTGCCAATATCGCTGTACCAAATCCAGAGGGAGTACGAGCAATTGACCCGTGCTGCGGTATTGGAACAGTAGTAGTAGAAGCACTTTCTATGGGGATTAATATCGTTGGTAGAGATATAAATCCACTTGTAGTTCTTGGAACGAGAAAAAACATCGCACATTTTGGATTTGAAGGAACAGTAACAAAAGGACCAATTGAAGAAATTACTGAGAACTACGACGTTGCAATTATCGATATGCCGTATGACTTATTTACGCATGCCACACCAGAAGACCAGCTCTCCATTCTTTCAAGTGCGCGCCGCATTGCTAAAAAGGTAGTCGTTGTAACGATGGAGACAATGGATGACATGATCCATGAAGCAGGATTTGAAATTACAGATCGCTGTATTACAAGAAAAGGGTCATTTACTAGACAAATTCTTGTTTGTGAATAAGAAAGGAAGGTCACCCGTTTGGGTGACCTTTTTAGTGTAGTTTAATGTGTGATTGATTGGCAGTTTGTAGGCGGCGATAAGTTGATATTGTGATAGGAGAATCTATTACTGTTCTTTTAATTTCTCTTGTTGTGCAATTAATAAATTGCGTAATATGTGCCCGCGGTAACTTTCTAGTTTTCGTCCTTCATGATAGCGTACGCCTAATTTTTTTAGTTCAGCTACGTACCAGCCTTTTGTTCCGTAGTACATTGGATCACTTCCTTTTTGCTTTTGAACAGTATATGTTTGGGAGCGAAGTAACTTTACATTGAAAATAATAATGATAAAAGGAATCCTACATGTGTGTACCAGTGAAATTGCAAAGTTATCGAGGTGTTTTATAGCGTAACGTCCAAGCCGTGTATAAAAAAGTAGACAGTTGTATATGAATTTGTTGAAAAAAGAATACACATTGTCCAGGGGATTTGAAAAAAGGAATGCTATACGATTTGGCATGATACTTGCGTTGGAAATAGTATCAACGTATAGGGGAGAGATAGAAATGAAGGTTAGTAAAATATATACAACGATTGATGCACACGTAGCTGGGGAACCGCTTCGAATTATTACGGGCGGAGTGCCAGAAATAAAAGGGGAAACGCAGTTGGAAAGACGCGCATACTGTATGGAACATTTGGATTACCTTCGTGAAGTTCTGATGTATGAACCGAGAGGGCATCACGGAATGTACGGTTGTATCATTACACCGCCAGCAAGTGCTCATGCTGATTTTGGCGTGTTATTTATGCACAATGAAGGATGGAGTACGATGTGTGGTCATGGCATTATTGCTGTCATTACAGTTGGAATTGAAACAGGCATGTTTGAAGTAAAGGGTGAAAAACAAAAGTTCATTATTGATAGCCCGGCCGGAGAAGTTGTTGCGTATGCAAAATATAACGGGAGTGAAGTAGAATCTGTATCATTTGAAAATATTCCTTCATTTGTATACAAAAAAGACGTTCCTATTAAAATAGATAACTATGAATTTCAAGTAGATATTGCGTTTGGAGGAGCATTTTACGCTGTTGTAGATTGTAAAGAATTTGGTTTGAAAGTTGATTTTAAAGACTTGCCTGCTATTCAAACGTGGGGCAATAAAATTAAACATTATATAGAGAGTAAAATGGAAGTGAAACATCCACTTGAAGAAGGTTTGAAAGGAATATACGGCGTTATATTTTCAGATGAACCGAAAGAAAAAGGCGCTACGCTACGAAATGTGACGATTTTTGCTGATGGGCAAGTAGACCGTTCTCCTTGCGGTACAGGAACTTCAGCGAGAATCGCAACTCTTTTTGAAAAAGATGCCTTACAAAAGGGAGAAATGTTCGTCCACGAATGCATTACTGATGGGAAATTCGAGGGAGAAGTATTGTCGGTAACCCTAGTAGATACATATAAAGCTGTCGTTCCGAAAGTAACGGGGCATGCATTTATTACAGGGTTTCATCAGTTCGTTGTAGATCCGAGGGATGATTTGAATCGGGGATTTTTGTTAGGATAAGAGGAGGAGGTGAACAAATATGCTAGTCATAAGCGCGAACGAACAAAGAAACTTAGTAAATATGAATGAAGTTATTGAATACGCGGCGCTTGCTTTAAAAGAATTTTCCGCAGAAAGAACGATTACACCAATAAGGGGGTCATTACCATTTGCGAACGAGAAAAATACGGCATTAATTATGCCTTCAGTAGCGGAAAGGCTTGAGGCACTTGGAGTAAAAATAGTAACGGTAGTCCCGCAAAATAAACAGATAGGAAAGAAAACAATCAATGGGATTGTGATGCTATCAGACTTTCAAACGGGAGAACCACTCGCACTTTTAGAAGGATCGTACTTAACGATGATTCGAACAGGTGCCTTATCAGGAGTAGCGACAAAATATTTAGCTCGTCATAACGCAAAAACTTTATGCATTATCGGCACGGGTGAACAAGCAAAGGGGATTGCCGAAGCAATATTTGCAGTTAGAGATATCGAAAAGGTCATTTTATACAATCGAACAGAAGAAAAAGCGTATGCATTTGCGCAATATATACAAGAGAAATTAGGTAAACCAGCATACGTTTATAGAGATCCAAATGAAGCAATAAGCGAAGCAGACATCATCGTCACAACTACGAACGCATCCACACCAGTCTTCTCAGAAACACTACAAAAAGGCGTCCACGTAAACGCCGTCGGCTCATTCAGACCGAGCATGCAAGAACTACCATCTCACGCCATCACAAGCGCAAACAAAGTAGTAGTCGAATCAAAAGAAGCAGCACTAGACGAAACAGGCGATCTCCAAGTTCCGATAAAAGAAGGTCTATTCAAAGCGAACGCCATTCACGCTGAACTTGGTCAAATTATAAGCGAGGAAAAAGCAGGCCGCGAAAGCGATGAAGAGATTACTATTTTCAAATCAGTTGGTTTGGCAGTAGTGGATATTATCGTTGCGAAGTATTTGTATGAGAGAGCGGTGGAGCAAGGAGTAGGGAGTAAGATTGAGTTTTGAGACTGCCTTTTGGTGGTCTTTTTATTTTATCATCCTTATAAATATATTTTATGGCAAAAATGAATTAATAAATTGCAAACTTTCCACATTTACAAAAAAGTTTGACTTTACATACAGGTAGTGGTAATTTAAAACTTATAAGAAAACTCGGGATTAATTCCGAGTTTTCTTATGGGTATAAACAGTTCGAGGGGGCCGAAAGATGAAACAGAAGTTATTTGCATTACCATTTGTTCTAATACTACTTATTGCATTAGCGGCTTGTTCTGGGGAAAAAGATTCTTCGAAGCAAGCGGGCACTAGTAAATCAGGGACTCCGAAAGATGGAGGAACGTTAACGATTGGTGTTAGCGATAATCCAGATACGATGAATCCGCTTTATGCGAATGATCGTGTGTCATTAACTGTGCAGCAAGCTTTATATGCGCCGCTATATCATATGGAAGACGGTAAGAAAAAGTTTGTTCTTGCTGAGAGCTTTACGCCTTCAGAAGATCAATTAACGTGGACATTGAAATTAAAAGATAATTTGAAATGGCATGATGGTAAGAAAATTACATCAGACGATATAGCATTTACATTCCAATCTATTTTGGATGAGAAGCAAAATAGCTCAAGTCGTGAAAACTTTATTTTTAAAGGAAAGCCGCTTGAGGTGAAAAAGGTAGATGAGTTAACAACTCAATTCGTTTTACCACAAGTAAGCGCATCTTTCGAAGGTGTGATGAATGATTTCTTCCCAATTCCGAAACATGTATTTGAAGGGGAAGCAGATTTAGCGAAGAGTAAGAAAAACTTACAGCCTGTAGGATCAGGGCCGTTTAAGTTTAAAGAGTATAAATCAGATGAGTACGTTGCATTAGATCGATTTGATGATTATGTAGGTGGGAAAGCTAAATTAGACTCTATCGTATACCGCGTTGTAAAAGACCGTAATACAGCAAATGTTTCACTGCAAAATGGTCAAATCAACATGAAGATGATTGAGCCGCAAGACTTTAAGAAACTAGATAGCACTGGGAACTTCTCAATGGTGACATTCCCTGAAGGTAGATTATTCTACTTATCTTATAACATGAATACTGATCTTATGAAGAAAAAAGAAGTGCGCCAAGCAATTGCACATGCGTTAGATAAGAAAGAAATGATTAACTCAGCATTCGTTTCGGGTGAATTTGCAGAACCAGCAAATTCAATCTTAACGCCAGACGCTATGTATTATGCGAAAGATATTAAAGACTATAAGTATGATAAAAAAGAAGCGAAAGATTTATTAGCAAAAGCTGGCGTGAAAGATAAGGAAAAAGTACGTGTGATGTATGTAACGAATAATAAAATTATGGAAAGCTTAGCGCTTTATACACAACAAAAATTAAAAGAAGTTGGCTTAGAAGTTGAACTAAATGCATTAGATGCTAGTGCGGCAAGTGAAAAAGGCTTAGATAAAGAGAATAAAGAATATGACATTACATTTGGTGGTTACATAATGGGACCTGAGCCAGATTCATATAAGAGCTTATTCTTAAGCAATGCTGAATACAATTATGCACGATATAAAAACGCTGATTTCGATAAGTTATGGGAAGAAGCTGCAGTTGAGACAGATAAAACAAAACGCGCAGAGCTATACCATAAAATTCAAGAGACAGCTAGAGAAGACGTACCTTATCTACCAATCGCGTATCCGAAAGCAGTTATTGCAGTAGATAAAAAGTTTGATGGATTAAAAGAAGCGAAAGCAATTCCTGTCACAATGTTTGAAGATCTATCTAAGATTTATGAAGTGAAATAAGAAACAATAAAGAAGCTGGTGGAAATCAGCTTCTTTATCAAGTTAAAGCCTAATTGATGTAGGCTAATGAAAGTTTCACTTTAGCTTGAGGGGGGAAGTTTGTGTATAAAGTAATTGCGAAGAGGCTTTTAAATGCAATTCCGCTTTTATTTGTTATTTCTATTATTTCTTTTCTATTAATAAAACTAGCACCGGGGGATCCGGTTCGAAACTTTGTAACGCCAAATATGAGTCCAATTGATGTGGAGCGTATTCGCAAAAGTTTAGGACTAGATCAACCAATTTACGTGCAGTATATTTTATGGTTAAAAAATATTTTAACAGGGAACTTTGGTTACTCACTTCAAAATCATCGTCCTGTTTTAGATCTTATCGCAGAAAGATTACCCGCAACAATTGGGTTAATGGGATCATCTTTACTCGTCTCATTCGTAATCGCAATACCACTTGGACTACTTACAGGTGTGAAAAAGAATTCTATCTTTGATCGCATTGTGAACTTTATCTCTTATGTGGGAATCTCAATGCCAGTCTTTTGGTTCGCGTTATTATTAGTCTACTTATTCTCTTTAAAATTGAACCTACTTCCGAGTATGGGTATGCGCACCGTAGGTAAAGATTCTGTTTGGGATATTGTGCAACACGGAATTTTACCTTGTATGGTGCTAGCGTTCCAAAACGTATCTGTTTATATGAGATATATTCGTTCAAGTACGATTCAGCAATTAGAAGAAGAATATGTACAAATTCAATATGCGTACGGTGCTTCAAAGAAAACGGTTTTATTTAATCACGTACTTCGAAATGTATTAATACCAATCATTACAATTTTCGGATTATCGATTCCAAGTTTAGTAGGCGGAGCATTTATTACGGAAACAGTATTTTCATGGCCGGGTCTTGGTTCACTTGGGGTAAATGCTATTTTTAGATTTGATTATCCGATTATCATGGCAATTACATTACTATCATCATTCATGTTAATTCTCGGTAACTTAATTGCTGATATTTTATATGGCGTAGTAGATCCGCGCATTCGAATGAGGGGGTGATTTGGAATGAATAATAGGAGATTTCAAACGATAAAACATAGCTTTACAAAAAATAAGTTTGTTGCAATGGGAGTTATTATACTTGCGATTTTAACGGTCGCATCAATTTTCACATTCGTATCGCCGTACGATCCTAGCAAAATGTCGATTCCAGATCGCTTACAAGAACCAAGTATGAGTCATCCTTTCGGAACGGATGATTACGGAAGAGATTACTTAACGAGAGCGTTATATGGCGGACGAGTTTCACTTGCGGTCGGTTTTCTTGCGATGGTTGTTTCTATTACAATCGGTACCGCAGTTGGAACAATTAGCGGATATTTTGGCGGAAAGTTAGACAACTTTTTAATGAGGGTTGTTGAAGTACTTATGTCAATTCCATCATTCTTTTTAATGCTACTATTAAATGCGTATTTAAAACCAGGAATTACGACGTTAGTTCTTATTATCGGATTACTAACATGGATGGACACCGCCCGTATTGTAAGGGCAGAAACGTTATCTGTAAAAGAGCGTGAGTACGTTTTATACGCAAAAGTATCAGGACAAAAATCACTTATGATTATTGTAAGACATATCATTCCTAACATTTTATCGACCATTATTATCGCTGCGACATTAACAATTGCGACATCGATTTTAATGGAATCATCACTTAGTTTCTTAGGTTTAGGTATTAGAGAACCAGATTCTTCTTGGGGCAGCATGCTAAACAATGCGCAAGGATATATTGGTGAAGCTTGGTATTTAACACTCTTCCCAGGATTCCTTATCCTTTTAACGGTACTTAGTTTTAACGTAATTGGTGAAGCATTGAAGAAAGCTTTCGCACCAAAAGGAGCCGGACATGAAAACTAAAGTGTTAAGTGAAAGGAGTGAGAAGCGTGTCTGAAAAACTACTAGAAGTAAAAAATTTAAAGACTTCTTTTTTCATAGAAAGTGGCGAAGTTGAAGCGGTTCGCGGCGTTACATTTCGCTTAAATAAAGGAGAAGTAGTCGGTATCGTTGGGGAATCTGGAAGCGGAAAGAGTGTAATGGCGAAGTCTGTTATGTCTCTCGTTACGTCACCAGGAAAAGTGAAAGAAGGGGAAATCCTTTTTCATAATGAAAACATACTTTCTAAATCTGAAAAAGAATTACGTTCTATTAGAGGAAATCAAATTTCACTTATCTCTCAAGACCCAATGTCAGCGCTAAATCCAGTCGTGAAAATTGGGAAACAAATGACGGAAGTAATTATACGTCATCAAAAAGTGAAAAAGAAAGAAGCAGAGCAGATTGCGATCAACTTGTTAAAACAAGTCGGCCTTTCGTCACCAGAAGAAAGGGTAAAACAATATCCGCATGAACTAAGCGGTGGTATGAAGCAGCGGGTTATGATCGCAATGGCGATGTCTTGTAATCCGGACCTTCTTATTGCTGACGAACCGACGACTGCACTTGATGTAACGATACAGGCGCAAATACTAGATTTAATGAAAAACTTAAAGAACGAAACGAATATGGCGTTACTTCTTATTACGCATGACTTAGGAATCGTCGCGCAAAACTGTACGCGCGTTATCGTTATGTACGGCGGGCTTATTATGGAAGAAGGACCTGTACTTGATATTTTCCAATCGCCGAATCATCCATATACGAAAGGGCTATTAAACTCTTTGCCAAAAATAGCGAACGGCGTAAAAGAAAGACTCGCTCCTATTCAAGGTGTAACGCCAAACTTATTAAACCCGCCACAAGGTTGCCCATTCGCAGAGCGTTGCCCGCATGCGATGGACATTTGTGAAAAAGAACGTCCGCCATATTTTGAAATCGGAAACAAAAGACGTTCCATGTGCTGGTTAAACGATAAGACAGTAGGTGATTCACATGCATGAAGAAAACTTAATTGAAGTTCGGAACTTAAAAAAGTATTTTCCTATTAAAAAAGGACTATTCGGCAGAAAAACAGAGCAATTAAAAGCAGTCGATGACTTAAGCTTCACTATTAAAAAGGGTGAAACATTCGGGTTAGTAGGGGAATCTGGCTGTGGAAAATCAACGACAGGAAGAAGTATCATTCGCTTACATGATGTCACTTCAGGTAACGTTTTGTTTGACGGAAAAGATATCGCAAGTTTAAAGGAAAGTGAACTAAAAGAATATCGAAAAAGAATGCAAATCATTTTCCAAGATCCATACGCATCATTAAACCCGGCAATGAACGTATTCCAAATTATTAGCGAACCGATGAACATTCACGGTTCCTACGAAAAAGAAGAACAAAAAGAAATCATTTTAGACCTTCTGAAAAAGGTAGGTTTAAAAGAAGAACATTTATATCGCTATCCGCACGAATTTAGCGGAGGCCAGCGCCAGCGCATTAGCATCGCGCGGGCACTATCTGTAAAACCAGACTTTATCTTATGTGACGAACCAATCTCAGCACTCGATGTCTCAGTCCAAGCACAAGTCGTAAACATGCTGCAAGACATTCAAGAAGAAACAGGCGTCACATACTTATTCATCGCACATGACCTATCTATGGTAAGGCACATATCAGACAGAATCGGAGTCATGTACTTAGGAAACATAGTAGAAATTGCCGACAGTGAAGACCTATACACAAAACCGGCACATCCATACACACAAGCACTACTTTCATCTATGCCAGAACCAGATCCAACAAACACAGGCAAAGAACGGATCATCCTAGAGGGAGAAGTACCAAGCCCACTAAACTCACCATCCGGCTGCAAATTCAGAACGCGCTGCAAATTCGCCACTGAAAAATGTGCACAGGAAGTACCGAAGATGGTGGAGATTGAGAAGGGGCATGAGGTGGCTTGTCATTTGTTTTAGAGGGAGAGCACTAGGGGGGACCTGGTGCTTTTTTCTTTTGTGTTGGGGTGTGGGGTTGGTTGTAGACTAATGGTCAGTGATTGTTTATAGTTGCATTTCCTGTTATATAATTTTCCTTATTTTTCAACTATAATTGTAATGATATGTTAGATTGTATATTTTATCTTTAATATATTTAATGGAAGGGGGACTCTCTATGAAATTGCTTCGTTCATTTCTCATTTTGACTCTTGTTGTATTGTTAAGCGCATGTAATACAGCAACAAAAGTCACAAAGGTTCAAAAAAATGGCGAAACGACTTTAACAATTGGTTCTTTGCAGGGGTATTACGATGTACAAACGCTTAAAGCTGAAAAAGGAAATGTGGAAATTCCTTATGAGGCAGCAGTTGAAGAAGGTACGATTTTATTGCAAGTCACAAAAGACGATAAGGTCATTTATGAAGAAGAAGTCACTTCTCAAAAAGAAGGTTTGCTTTCTTTTGAAGCGCCAAAATCCGGATCATATGATTTAATTGTACGTGTGAAGGGTGAAGAAGAGAAAGCAAAAGGAATTCAAATACATACGAAGCTATGAAAAAACGGCAAGCGGAGTATACTCGCTTGCCGTTTCCATTTCCAGTTGGTTCTGGCATAACAAATGCTCCTCAATTTCAAGAAGTGAACGTAAAGTAATTCTAAAATATACAATATTTCACTTTCAGCGATGTAATCTCTAATAAAAGATTCAATAAATTTCATAATATAAATATTTAATTCTAATCATTAAAAATCCTACTTTTTCTTACTTTAATTGTTTCTAAAATATAAAGAAGAATACCTAAACCAAATATTTTTTCAGTATTAGAAATATTATTACCTAATTTAATAATCGGTACATTTAAGCCAAATCTTTCACTCCATTCTAAAGGCATATATCCCCTCTTGCAGTTTATTAATATACGATCATCCATTGTATGAAAAGACGTTTCGAAAAAATCAAATTCCACTTCTATCTCAGAAATTTTTATCTCTTTTTCATTCATCAAAGAACCACGTACCATTCCAAATCCTTGTATCATATTTTCTTTAAACATACCTACACAATTATAATTCGAATCATAAATAGCCCAATCATAATTTTCAACTTCACTTTGAAAATATGCAAGAATTTCTCCATCACTTGCTTCCAATCCAAAAACTTTTTTGTTTTTTAAAATAGGTAATGTTGAAGAAATCATCTTTGTTCCTGCTACATATCTTCCATCAGGAGTATATAAACCTAAATGTTTATTATTGCTGGGTAATTCTAACAAAACATAAGTATCAATATCCCAAAATGTTAAATCATTTTTAACTATATTTTTTTCTAGTAAATTTCCTTTTCTTAATTGCCAAAATCCAATACTAAAAAATACAAGAGAAGCTATAATAATTAAGATTACTGGTCCCCAATTAATATTACCCCAAGTATTATACATACCAATTAATCCATAAAGAAAAAGCCCAGTTCCAATTAAACACTTCAACTTCCCCCTTTTTTTATAATACTCAAATAATTCCACGCAAACACCTCTATCAGTTGGTCTTAATATTCCAATTATCCTTCAAATGGGGGGCACATTACCGAAAGTAAAAAATTGTACGCTAAGGGTGTAAAAACCTATTATAGCAGGTTTTATAGACGTTATATTTACCTTTATAATAAAAGAGGACGTGGAGTAACTTGATTATTCTTAATCATTCGACAAGATGCAACAATTTAAGATTGTATTTTTTGCTATGATAAGTAAGGAATTTACATATCGTGTTATTGGGGGATAAAAAGAGATGTTGAAAAAATTTACTACATGTATTTTAGGTGGCGCTTTAGTATTTAATTTATCTGGTTGCGGCAATACATCCGACAAAACTTCTTCAGAATCTAAAGAAACCAATTCTAAACAAGAAGAAAAGAAAGTGCAAACAACTGATGAGGCGAAAACGAAAGAGAATACAAAGCAGAAAAATACAGAACAAACAAAAGAGAAATCAAAAATAAAAGAAAAAGAGTATGCTGTAAACAAGGATTTTCATACACCTAAATTTGATGTAACTGTAAAAAGAGTTGTAGAAAGAGATAAGGTTGGTAAAGAAAGTATAGGATTCCAAAAACCTGAAGATGGACATGTCTTTATTGTTGTAGAAGCAGAAGGGAAAAATATCACAAACGAACCGATGAAATTAGCCGTTTTACCATCAGTGGATTTAGTGGATGAAAATGATAATGCTTACCAAAGTGATGTGTTGGCAGCTAGTAGTTATGCGGTTGAAAAAGGCGAGACCTCTACTATTACTAAGGAATTAAAACCAGGGGAGGTAAGGAGAGAAAGTAAAGTTTACGTGATTAATAAAGAAAAATTTGATACAGGAAAATGGTATGTACTTGTTAACAAGGAGTATAAGGAACAAATTAAATAGTGTTTATTTATGAAGAGGAGATGGTTCCTCTTTTTTTGTTATAAGTTAACACAGAATTTCGTTATAATGTAGAAATTTAATGTTTTCGAAAAAAAGAATTGACTTCTATATTAGTTGTAACTAAAATAGTTACATAAAGATGTAATCGATTTAGTTACAACTAATATCTGCTAAAAATATGATTTATATATTTAATTAAGGATGGTGGTCCATACGTTGCCACCCGGTGTAGAAAGTTACTAACACATTCAAATCAATGCATATTCTAAGTTTTAGTATTTTCTGTTACGGGGCAATAAGGTGCAACGTTATCTTTTGTTAAAAACCTTGGTGGATCTTTCTTTGGAAATATTAGTTTTGGGGAAATATAGTAAGGTATCTAAAAAAGAACAAGGTATAAAAAGATGTACTTATATAAACCAAAAATTTAGTTGAGCTGGATAATAAAAAAAAGGTAGGAGATTTAAATGGAGACGAAACAAGATAACCTTATTTACGTATGGGATGCATATTGTGGATGGTGCTATGGTTTTTCAGAAAGTATTAAAGGATTTTACAAAAACCACACTGAAGTGCCATTAACAGTTTTATGTGGAGGGTTATTTTTAGATAATTTACCAATGAAAAACTTTTCATATATAGAAGAAGGAAATAAAAGAATTAATCAACTTACAGGTGCTGAATTTGGTCCTTCATATCAAAAATTGGTGGAGGAAGGGACTTTTAAAATGAATTCGAAAGATGCTGCAATTGGTTTTTCAGCTTTACGCTCATTAGCGCCAGACCGTTTATTAGAATTCACTTCGGCTATGCAAAAAGCGTTTTATTATGAGGGCCAAAGTCTGAGTGATCCTGAAACATATCGCAAAATTGCAATCGAGCATGGTTTGGACCCTGAACAAGTATTAGAACGTTTAAACGCTCAAGAAACAATAATAGATGTCCAAAATGATTTCAATAAAGTTCGACAGCTTGGTGTTAATAGCTATCCTTCCTTACTTTTACAAAAGGATAATCAAATTATTCCTATTGGTGGTGGCGTAATGACGCCGGATAAAATTGAAGCGCGTTTTAAAAATTTATATTAAGAAAATTTAGGATATAGTAGCAAACATGTTATCTTAGGCCACCTGACATTCATCTCCGGAATATTCGCCAGTACTATTACACTTTCAGATAAATGGGAGTGGGAGATTTTATCGGAACAAGATAAAAATATGATAATTAGTTAATAACTTTAACAAAAGGAGAATAACATACTATGTTTAAAACAATCGATACAAATCAAAAAGATGTGAAATTAACGGTGTTTAGTTCGGACGAAAAAAGCTTTATGGTCACAGCAACATTAGTTGAGAAAGCAGGACATGCATTTTTAATAAACTCAAAATTTACTCAATCTGATTCGAAAGAAATTGTTGAGTATCTGAAAAAAAACGACTTATCTTTAGATAAAATCTTTATTATTCATGGGGATCCAGACTACTACTTTGGATTAGAGAGCATTAAAGCCGTTTACCCAGAAGCTATAGCGTATGCAACAGAGTCTACTGTTGAACATATCGTTCATTCTGTCTTAGGGAAATTAAAAGTTTGGAAAGACGTCCTTGGAGAAAATGCACCAAGTAACGTGATATTACCTCAAGTGTTTAAAGAAAAAGCGATTGATTTTCAGGGGTTAACATTTGAACTAGTAGGCTTAGATCATTACAGAACTAGCTTATTTAATAAAGAGCTGAAAGTATTAATTGGTGGTATTGATGTATTTAACGAAATACATGTATTCTTAGCGGATACTAGTTCAAAAGCGACGATGGAGGCGTGGATTGAGAACTTGAAAGTGTTACAAGCATTACATGCTGACATAATTGTACCTAGCCATGGATCAATCGAAAAGTCCCTAAATAATCAAGCACTTACTGCGACAATGGATTATCTAAGAACTGCGGTTCAAGCTTCTGAGGAAAGTGGAACTTCAAAAGATTTTGTGGCAAAACTTGAAGCAGCATATCCAGACTTTGCAAATAAAGGTGTATTAGAATTAAGTGCAAAAGTTGTAACAAAAGAAATGCCTTGGGGTTAATGATATGAATAAATATCAAAAACTATTACATGAAACGTATGTGTTAACTGGCGAAGGGAAATTGGATGCGTTCAAAACATATTTAAGTGAAAATGTATCTTGGACAGAAGCTGCTGGGTTTCCATATGCAGGTACTTATATAGGTCCAGATGAAGTAGTGAAAAACGTACATGAACGTCTTGGCACGGAATGGGATGACTATAGCGCTAAAGATGAAATTTATACTTTTAATAACAATACTGTTATTGTGTATGGAAAATATAGTGGAACATATAAAGCTACAGGGAAGTCATTTGTAGCAGATTTTTGTCATCTTTATAAGTTTGATGAGAACGATAAGGTTAAGAAGTTTATTCAAATTGTGGACAGTGCAACTGTTAATGAGGTATTAAGTTAGAGTTAATCGTTTCTAATATGCCTTGTATAGGGGGAGGATAAATGAAATTCCTAACATTACCCCTGACATTACATTTTGGGGAAGGTTTCTCCTTCTTCAAACTTTTTATAGAAGAAAACTTATTTAAGTAGAAGAGGTAGGTATATATGAAATTAGAGAAAAGTTTAATCATAACAATTATTTCTGTATTTATTTTAGGAGTAGTTTCGACTTTGGTATATCAAGCTTCCACCGGTAATAACAAAGGGAACTCAATAAAGAGCGAGAATGTTACTTCTGTATCAAAAGAAGTGAAAGAAAATGAAAAGAATAAAAAGATGGTAGTTGATTTCTATAATGAAGTTTTTAACAAACATAATATCGATATTATCCCTAAATATGTTAGCGAAGATTATAAGCAACATAATCCTTTTGTTGCTGATGGACGAAAAGCCTTCATGGATTTCTTTAAGGAGGATTTTGTTAAAAATCCTAATTCCTCTGCAGAGATTAAACGTGTAGTAGCTGAAGGGGATACGGTTGCTCTTCATGTACACTCTCGTACTAATTCTCAAGATAAGGGAGTTGCTATAGTGGATATATTTCGTATCAAGGATGGAAAGATTGTCGAACACTGGGATGTAATTCAAGAGATTCCAAGTGAAGCAGCTAATGATAATACGATGTTTTAGATAGAAGATATATTTAATAATTGTTTAATTGATAGTGCTGTATAGAATTTAGAAATTTAGATAATTAGTTATCAAATTTGGAAATCATTTAAAAATAGCATATTAAATGATGGCACAAATTAATACGAAATAGCTCTTTAATAAAAAATCCTACTCAGTAAAAAATGAGTAGGATTTTTTATTAAAGAATAGTGCTAATTTTGTGGTTCGACACCATCTAAATTTGGAAACCATGAAAGTATAGGTACTCTATATCCACGTAAATTAAAATTGTAATTTTTTCCTTCTTTTATGTTTGCTTGCAGATCCACTGAATTAAACTTCATCATAAGAAGGCTATCCTCATTAGAAATAACTTTTTCGGTTCCATTTTTTTGCTCAACCTAGTACAATCTCACCAATTTAAAAAGACCACCATTACTGGCAGTCCTTTTTTGGTAGTTTTAGAAATTAAATTATAACATATTAATATATGGATTATAAATATATTTTTCCGAAAGATACTATAAGTTTTTTATAATTCTTGATTTCTCAATTTCCATTGCATACTGAATTTTCCTGTAAGTATTAATAACTAACATTAAAATTATCAATCCACTAGATTATTAGAAAAAACTGGTTATCTATATATTTTTTGGTAAAATATAGATATAATTTAAGAGGGTAAAGTTAATATAGATCAACTAAGTAATGATAAGAAAATATTTTATTGCATAAAAAAAGGCTCCATTGCTGGAGCACTCAAAATAAACAAACGAATTAAAACAAGAAACAGACAATTTAACTATATAGATAAAACATAAATAAATCTATATATATGTAAAGATTCATATAAAAACTCTATTTATTGATGCTATAATATGTTTACTCGATGATTGTTATATTTTTTTATGGTTTTTAAGCAATAAATACCTTCTTAACACCAAGTGTACAAGTAAAAGAAGACATCTTAAGCGATGTCTTCTTTTCTTAACCTACAAAAAGAAGAACTACAATTCAACGGTTATTTTTTAAAGGCTCAAAATATAGTTAGAATACAAGTAAAAACTACAGAATTGCCAATAAAAGCTATAGTAGAAATAATAGATGCTCAAACACCAGAAACTATTGCTTGGTTTGTAACAAAAGAGGATGCATTTGTTGATGATGAATGTACTCAAGATGTAACAACAGAAATAATAAAAGAAGCTAAAGTAAGAATGCGAGAACCTCTAAAATTATCAGTAAGTCCTTCATCTACTGAAATTGATAATAAAAAAGTATTTATAGTACATGGACATGATGAGAGTGTAAAAATTTCCGTCGCTAGGTTTCTGGAAAGGTTAGATTTGAAACCAATAATTTTACATGAACAAGCTAGTGGTGGATCAACAATTATTGAAAAAATAGAAAATAATACAGAGGTAGGGTTTGGAATTGTACTTTATACGCCTTGTGATTTAGGTAAGGCTAAGAATGATGATGAACTACAAATGAGAGCTAGACAAAATGTTGTATTTGAACATGGATATCTAATTGCTAGATTGGGAAGATCCAATGTTTGTGCATTAGTTAAAGATAATATCGAAAAACCAAATGATATATCAGGAGTTGTATATGTTAACTATGATTCAGGGAATGGTTGGCACATGGCGTTATTTAAAGAGCTAAAAAATGCCGGCTACGAGTTAGATGCAAATAAGTTATTTGTATAATTTATTACTATTTATGAGGTGTTTAAATGCTACTTTTCTTCAGAACCATATATTCAGCCATTGCGCGTTAGCATTTTTATAGTGACAACCTTAAAGATACGTCGGAAGAGTTATTTGGCAGTCTTTCTGTGGTATCGAGTGTAGAGATGGTTAGCTACTTATCTGTTTAGGCATAATCTAGGATCTTTAGAATTCTTAATTTGAACAATCTATTTTTATATTATTTAAATAGTAATCTTTTATAGACCCACTCATTTTAGTTAACCTTTGTTCAAATATAAATGAAGTCGCAATTGTAACTAGATGCACAATTAATCAAAATAGAAAAAAGTACCTATAAGAGTAGGTGCTTTTTTCTTTGTTATATATAAATTATACATTAATTTATATTTGGAACACTTTAAAAAGAAAAGATGATGATGGATTTATTAATAGATGCGTATAACTATATGTATATATTTAATGCATATATTATTTTTAGATAAATATATATATCTTTCAGTAAGAATGCAATATTCTTCGCTATTTACTTATATTTATAATTTAACTAATTCATTATAATATCAATGTTGATTTAAAGTTTTTTGTACAAAATGAACAGATGGGATTTTTTTAGGGATGCAAATACAATGAATCATTCTGTTTTCTTAATTGACTAAATTTTTAAAATTTAAATCTTCAAATGTTAATACTTGTTATATAATTGACTTATTAAGGCATTGCCCCTAAAAGTTAATATGCCTAATGAGATTGTTTACGTTTTCCTTATGGGGTAGCACCAACATTTCATAGATTCTGTACGCTAAGGCTATAATCTTTATAATTCCTGAGCGTACGAAATTCGCGCTTTGTTGTTGGGACCGCTATGAGTACTGTTAAATATAATATTCAAGGAGTGATATAATGAATACTAATCTTAAATTATCAAACAGACCAGAACACACTGTTCAAAAATTATTTGAACAGCAAGTAATTCAGAATCCAGATTCTGTTGCGTTGGTATATAAAGATCAACAGTTAACTTATAAGGAATTAAATGAAAAAGTAAATCAATTAGCTTTTTATCTACAAAAACGAAACATAGGCCCTGAAAGTATGGTAGGGGTTTATATAGAACGTTCTTTAGAGATGATTGTAAGTATATTAGGAATAATAAAAGCTGGTGGCGCATATGTCCCACTAGATCCCGCATATCCAACAAAGAGGCTTAAATATATCTTGAAAGATGCCAACATACAAGTATTGCTAACCCAAAACCATCCAACACAGTGGATACCTAAAGAAATAGACTGTATTAATATAAAAGAACATGAAATGAATATTTCGAGAGAAAAAAATATAAATCCTACAATTGAAGTTAAACCAGATAATTTGGCATATGTAATCTATACATCTGGATCTACAGGAAAACCCAAAGGGGTATTAATTGAACAAAAAAGCTTATGTAACTTTATTATTTCTAGTATTAATTTAACAAAAATGAATTCAGACAGTAGAAATATTCAATTTGCCTCATTATCATTTGATGCTTCAGTATTTGAGATATTTACTAGCCTAGTTTCAGGTGGAACTTTATATGTATGTAGTCAACACGATATTATGCCAGTTGAACCACTTACTCAGTTCTTGCAAAAGAATAAAATTACACATGCACTTTTACCCCCTACGGTACTTAATTTGTTAGATGAATCTGTATTTAAAGATTTACAGGTTGTTATTTCTGCGGGGTCAGCCTGTAGTGAACAAGTGGCAAAACGATGGATGCAAAATCACCTTTTTATTAATGCGTATGGTCCAACAGAAACTACAGTTTATACCGTTGCGGGAATATACAAAGGAGATGGAGCACCTCCTATTGGTCGGTCCATTCCCAATGTAGAGGTATATGTATTAAATGAAGCTAAAAAACTTGTCCCTATTGGAACAGTAGGTGAACTTTATATAGGAGGTATCGCATTAGCACGAGGATATTTGAATCAACCTGAATTAACAAAGGCCTCATTTATCCCAC